>NZ_JBSGDZ010000007.1:0-309134 GCF_053602655.1 Sphaerisporangium sp. NPDC004334 | reverse complement strand
TCATCGACACCCTGCGCGATGTCGGGCGACTGCGCCCCGATCGACACCGACACCCCGCACGAGGCACCGTCGAACCCCTTGTGCGAAGCGTCGTACCCGATCTCCAGGATCTTCTCCCGGATCAACCCCGGAATATCGACATACGTCTCAGTCGTCACCTCACCGGCGACATGGACCTGACCAGTCGTGATCATCGTCTCGACCGCGACCCGGCTCGTCGGATCGCCCTTGAGCATGGCGTCGAGGATGGCGTCGCTGATCTGGTCGGCGATCTTGTCCGGGTGACCCTCGGTGACCGACTCGGAGGTGAACAGGCGGCGGGACATCTTCACTCCTCGGGAATCTTGGCGCGAGATCCGAATTCTCGCGTCCTGTGCTCAAGCTCGGTTAGAAACGACTGCGGACGGCCATGCCGACAAAGATCACGGGCTGGAGAGTGGCCGCCGTCGTGGCGATGGTGAGCCGATGGCGATATTCGCCTGAGAAAAGCAAGGGCCATCGTGCGAATGGCGCTCGCGCGATGGCCCTTGCCCGCGTGGGGACTTACCGCGAAGGAAACCAGCGACCAGGGACATCACCTCTTCATGCGGTTAAAAATCCTTGCAAGCTCGATTGATTCGATGCTAGACCGGAGCCCGACCCCGCTGAAACCCCAGTGCGACCCCTACCGTCCGGGCCGCCGATAGCCGCGTTATCGAGGACACCCCGGCGATGCTTTCCAAAGGGGCTCGCAGCCCGCGCGCGCGGGGATACCCCACGCGTTTCCCGCCGTTCACCCTATTACCGCCACCGGCCCCGTCGCACGCCGCGCGGGCCGTCGGCGGCGGCGGGCGCCGCGCCGTCCCGCCCCGTGCGCCGTGCTCCCCGCCGACCCCTGGCCAGGATATTCTCCCGTCGATAACCGGATGCGCAGGCGGCCTTTCGGCGTCCGGAATATGCCCTAGTTGTCGTGCGCACCGAGTTGTACCATGCGAAGACAAGTGGTCAAGGTCGGCGAGGGGGCGATCGGCGCCGCGAGGCTCCGCCGCATGTCCGGGCATTCGATCCACTCAAGCCCGAAAAGCCGCGTCACCTGAGCGGTGTGTCCGATACTGGGAGAGCGCGAAGACTTCGGGTGGTCCCGCGGGTTCTCTTGCAAGGAGTCACAGGTGGAGTTCCGAATCCTGGGGCCGCTGGAGGTGGTCGAGGGCACTGAGCGGCTGGACGTGGGGGGGACGCGGCAGCGCATCACTCTGGCCAACCTCCTGCTCGACCCCAACCGCGTCGTCACGGTCGACCGGCTCGCCGAGGCCATCTACGGCATCGCCCTGCCGCCCACCGCGCGCGCGCAGGTCCAGATCTGCATCTCCTCGTTGCGCCGGCTCTTCGCCGCGTACGGAGGCGCGGACCTCATCACCACCCAGTCGCGCGGTTACATGATCCGCGTCGACGAAGGCCGCCTGGACGCCCAGCGCTTCGAGGCGCTGACCCTGCGGGCCCGGCGCGCCAGGGACGCCGGCGACGCCGACCAGGCGGTGCTGGCCTACCGCGAGGCGCTGGCGCTGTGGCGCAGCGAGGAGGCCCTGGACGGCATCGAGAGCAGGCCGGTGCAGTCGGCGGCGAGCCGGCTGACCGAAGAGCGGATGACGACCAACGAGGACTGCCTGCAGCTCGAGCTCGACCTCGGCCGGCACGAGCAGCTGATCGGCGAGCTCACCCAGCTCGTCGACCGCTACCCGCTCCGCGAGCGCCTGCGCGGCCAGCTCATGCTGGCCCTGTACCGCGCCGACCGCCGGGCCGAGGCCCTGCAGGTCTACCGGCTGGCCCGCCAGACCATGATCGAGGAGCTGGGCATCGAGCCCAACGAGCAGCTCCAGCGCCTGGAACACGCCATCCTCACCGCCGATTCGAGCCTGGACCCGCCGGGCAAGGCCGCCGTCATCTCCGCCGAGCCGCCGCGGGCGCCGTCCGTGACCGCGGTGCCCTTCCTGCTGCCGAGCGCGATCGCCGACTTCACCGGGCGCAGGAAGCAGATCGACGCGATCGAACGCGAACTGGCGATCGCCGAGGAGGACCCCACCCGGTTCGCCGTGCCGATCATCATCGTCGCCGGCAAGGGCGGCATCGGCAAGACCACCGTCGCGGTGCACGCCGCGCACACCGTGGCCGGACGCTACCCCGACGGCCGGCTGTTCGCCGACCTACACGGCGGCGGTTCCCGGCAGGTCAGCCCGATGCACGTGCTCGAACGGTTCCTGCGCGCGCTCGGCGTCCCCGGCAGCGCGATGCCCGAGAGCCTGGAGGAGCGCGCCGAGATGTACCGCGCGCTCCTCGCCGACCGCAGGACCCTGGTGGTGCTGGACGACGCGTCCGGCGAGAGCCAGGTCCTGCCGCTCCTGCCCGGCACCCGCACCTCCGCGGTGATCATCAGCAGCCGCAGCCGCCTCGCCGGGCTGGCCGGGGCGCTCCACGTCGACATCGGCGTCTTCGACACCGACCAGTCCATCGAGATGCTCGAGCGCATCGCCGGCGCCGAGCGGGTCCGGTCGGAGATCGAGTCGGCCAGGGCGCTGGCGGAGCTGTGCGGGCACCTGCCGCTGGCGCTGCGCATCGCCGGCGCCCGCCTGGCCGCCCGTCCCCACTGGCGCATCGAGCAGCTCGTGGGCCGCCTGGCGGACGAGACGCGCCGGCTCGACGAGCTCAACCACGGCGACATGGGCATCCGCGCGAGCCTCTCGCTGACCTACGAGTCGGTCGGCGAGCAGGCCAGGCGGCTGTTCCGCCGGCTGGCGATCCTCGACAGCGGGATCTTCTCCGTCTGGACCGGCGCTGCGCTGATGGACGTGCCCTTCTTCGACGCCGAGGAACTGTTCGACGAGCTGGCCGACGCCCAGCTCATCGAGGCGACCGGCGGGCACGGCCCCTACAGCGCCTACCGCTTCCACGACCTGGTGCGCGTGTACGCCCGCGAGTGCCTGGCGGCGGAGGAGACCTCCGCCGAGCGCAAGGCCGCGCTGGGACGGGCGCTCGGCGGCCTGCTGTTCCTGGCCGAGGCCGCCCACCGTCGCGCCTACGGCGGTGACTACGTCCAGATCCACAGCGGCGCCGAGCGGTGGGCCCTGCCCGACAAGCTGACCGGCGCGCTGGTCGCCGATCCGTTCGCCTGGTACGAAGCCGAGCGCACGCTGCTGGTCTCCGGCATCCGCCAGGCCGCGCACGCGGGCTTCATCGACCTGACGTGGGACCTGGCGGTCAGCGCGGTCACCCTGTTCGAGTCGCGGATGTACCTGGACGACTGGCGCGAGACCCACGCCATCGCCCTCGCGGCCACCCGGCAGGCCGGCGACGTCCGAGGTCAGGCCGCGATGTTGTACTCCACGGGCACTCTGAAGCTCACCGAGAGGCGCCTGGCGGAGGCGTCGCTGGACTACGAAGAGGCGCTGCGCCTGTTCGCCGAGGTCGGCGACGACACGGGCACCGCCCTGGTACTGCAGGTCATGAGCCTGCTGGACCGCGTGGGCGGCCGGTTCGAGCAGGCGATGGCGCGCGCCCGGCAGGCACTGGAGATCTTCACCGGCACCGGCGACCAGGTGGCCGCCGCGTACGTGCTGCACAACATGGCCCAGGTGCGGATGGAGAGCGGCGATTCCGCGGGGGGCGAGAGCGCCGGCGAGCTGCTGGCCCAGGCGCTGGACCTCAGCCGCCAGGGCGGCAGCAGGAGGGTGGAGGCCCAGGTGCTCCACCGGATGGGCCATGCCCATCTGGCATCGCACGAGCCCGACAAGGCCGTCGAGGTCTTCGAGACGGCGCTGACCATGGTGCGCGAGCTCGGCGACACCTCCGGGGAGACCTACGTCTTCAACGGGCTCGGCGTCGCCCGGCTGCGGCAGGGCGAGGCCGCGGCGGCGGAGGACGCACTGCACGAGTCGGTGCGGCTGGCCGTGAGCACGGGCGACCTGCTGGCCGAGGGCCGTTCGCTGCTCGGGCTCGGCGAGGTGGCGATCGCCCGCCACGACGGCGAACGGGCCGTCGCGCTGTGTGAGCGGGCGCTGGACATCTTCAGGTCGATCAGCACACCGACCTTCGAGGAGCGGGCTGTGACGTTGCTGGAGGAGGCGCGGGGCATGCTCGCGCCCGCGGAGCGCATGGGCGAGACGGGCGAACTGGTAGGCTGACCCGCCTGGACGCCGGAGCGGACCGGCCGACTCGCGCTTCCCGCGAGAGGCGTCCCGCGGTCAAGACCCGAAGACCGGTCGTGGCCCTAGGGGCGGTCGCGGCTTAAGGCCGATCATGACCCAAGGCCGGTCGTGGTCCAAGGGCGGTCGCGGCCGGGCCGCCGGTCGCCGCGCGGGGCCGTGAGGCGTCGCGGGTGCCGGACGGCGTCACCGGGAAACAAGTGCCGCGACGGCAATGTGCGCCCGGTGTGCAATCTCGTCCTTTCGCGCATTGGACGCCGGAATGCGCGCCGCCGCATCTCGCAAACAGCTATTGTCGGCGGCGGCGGCCGAATAAGAGCGTGCCAGGCGGTGCCCGCCGGCCGCGAATACGCGGGAAATCCCCCGTGCGAGCGTTGCCGAGCGGCCGCGACCTCCGGCCGGCGCCACGCCGGTCTTTTTCCCCGGGCGTCCCCGCGCGCACCCTTAGTACCCCGTGCCCGGCCCTAGCCCGGCGTCCGGCCGTCCCGAGAAAGATTGGCGTTGACGCCTCGTGGAACGGCGGCGTCGATACGCTTGGAACGTGATCGCCATGCGAGTGAGGTACGAAAGGTCCCCGGGGGCCGGCGTTTCCGATTTCGCCGTTTCCTTCGGGGAACGAAACCCCGCCGTCCCGCCATCCCGGCCGCGGACCGGCGGACGCTCGCGCGACGGCGTCTCGCCTTGGCCGGTCTTCCCCATACCTTTTGGCGCGAGCCCGCTCGCCCTCAGCCCCCTGCCGCACCTCGAGGGATCATGATCAAGTCAATCCTGCCCGACTTCGTCGCGGCCGTCGACGTGTTCACCGATCCACCCGACCCGATGCTCTTCCCCGAAGAGGAGCAGGTGGTCGTGCACGCCGACGACCGTCGGCGGCAGGAGTTCAGCACGGCGCGGGTGTGCGCCCATGACGCGCTGCGCAAACTCGGCGTGCGTCCGGGCCCGGTGCTGCCCGGGCTGCGCGGGGAGCCCCAGTGGCCCACGGGCGTGGTCGGCAGCATCACCCACTGCGCCGGCTACCGCGGGGCCGTCGTCGCGGCCGCCTCCAAGGTCACGGCCATCGGCATCGACGCCGAGCCCAACGAGCCGCTCGTACCGGGCGTGCTGGAGGCCATCTCCCTGCCCGAGGAGCGTGAGAGCCTGGCCAAGCTCACCGGCCGGCATCCCCGCGTGCAGTGGGACCGCATGCTCTTCAGCGCGAAGGAGTCGGTGTTCAAGGCGTGGTTCCCGCTGGCCAAGCGGTGGCTCGACTTCCAGGACATCCTGATCAACGTCGACCCGGCCAACGGCGAGTTCACCGCATGGCTGCGGATCGGCGGGCCGCGGGTGCGCGGCCTGCGCATCACGGTCTTCTCCGGTCGCTGGGTCTCCGACGCCGGGCTCGTGCTGACCGCCGTGGTGCTGCCGGCTCCGGGCCGTGCGGGCTCCCCCCGGCCGGGCGCCGTCCACCGCGCCCCGGTCCAGGGACGACCGCCGCACGCGATGTGACCGCCGCCGCCTCTCCGGCTCCCCGGCATGATCGACTATCGAATACGTGTACGAAAGAGTCCCATATACTGCGGGTATGGACACCGCGTTCCAGGCTTCGCTGCTCGACTGGGGTGACGAGGCCGGCCTCGGCCCGCTGGGGCCGGCGGTCCGGCGCACCCGTCTGGCCCACGGCGCGTGGATCGACGTCCGCCCGGCCTGGGTCTCCGGCGCCGACGCGTTGTTCGAGCGGCTGGCCCGGGTCGTGCCCTGGAAGGCCGAGCGGCGCCACATGTACGACCGGGTCGTCGACGTACCCCGCCTGCTGAAGTTCTACGAGGAGGGCGAGCCGCTGCCCGACCCCCTGCTGGAGGATGCCAGGCGCGCGCTCGACGCCCACTACGGCGAGGAGCTTGGCGAGCCGTTCCGCACGGCCGGGCTGTGCTTCTACCGGGACGGCCGCGACAGCGTCGCCTGGCACGGCGACCGCATCGGACGTGGCGGCACCGAGGACACCATGGTCGCGATCATCTCCGTGGGCGTGCCGCGCAGCCTGCTGCTGCGCCCGCACGGCGGTGGAGGGCCGACGCTGCGCCACGACCTCGGCCACGGGGACCTCATCG
This sequence comes from Sphaerisporangium sp. NPDC004334, assembly GCF_053602655.1. Classification (NCBI taxonomy): domain Bacteria; kingdom Bacillati; phylum Actinomycetota; class Actinomycetes; order Streptosporangiales; family Streptosporangiaceae; genus Sphaerisporangium; species Sphaerisporangium sp. NPDC004334. The sequence continues at coordinate 302,872 of NZ_JBSGDZ010000007.1, read as the reverse complement.
TGATGGGCGGCAGCTGCCAGCGCACCTGGGAGCACGCCATCCCCAAGACCAGCCGTCCCACCGGCCCGCGCATCAGCATCCAGTTCCGCCCTCGCGGCGTCCGCTGACCCGTTCCCCCGTTCACGGCTCTCCCGTCGGCCGGGCGACGCCTTGGTCAGCCGCGGGGAATGAGCAGCGAGCCCATGCCGATGAACAGCGCTCCGGTGACGATGTCGAGCTTCCTGCGCGCGCGCCGGTAACTCCTGGCGATCACCGGGGTGGCCGACAGCAGGGCCACGCACCCGAACCAGGTGAAGGCGATGACGAGCATGGTGGCCAGTGTCCCCGCCCTGACCGCCATGGAGGCGCCGTGCGGCAGCAGGCTCGCGAAAAGCGCGCCGAAGAAGGCGAGGGCCTTGGGGTTGGCCAGATTGGTCAGCAGCCCGACCCGCCACTCGCGCCACCGGCTCTGCGTCGCACCCGCCTCCACCGGCGGCGTCACGCCGTCGGCCGCGCCCGCCGACCGGTCGCCGAACGCCTCCCCCGCCGAAGCGGCCATCTCCCCTGTGGCCGTCCCGGTCCGCCCGCCCGGGTCGCCCTGGTTCGCCAGGTCGGTTTCGACGGCACGCGCGGCCGGGCGGCGGGCCGCGCGGATGGTCAGCACCCCGAGCGCGACGAGGAACAGCGCACCCGCGACGCGCGTCGCCGTGTACAGCCACTCGAATCGTTCGACGACGACCGTCAGCCCGAAGAGTGCGGCGAGCGCCCACACGGCGATGCCGGTGACCACACCCGCGGCCACGCGCAGGCCGCTCCCCCGCGACCGGCCGGCCGAGTACCGCAAAGTGATCAGGAAATCGGGCCCGGGGCTGATGACCGCGAGGGTCCAGAATCCGAGCAAGGGAAGCAACGCGAGCCAAGACATGGGTGAACGATCCTCCAGGGTGCGGGTCAGCCGACCACCGGTGAGGCGATGACGACGATGATGTCGGCGGCCTGGTCTCCGGTGCGGTAGGAGTGCGGGCGGTCGCCGGCGAAGGCGAGAAGGTCGCCGGGAGTGAGTTCGCGGACGTCGCCGCCCGGACCGGCGGCGACCGCGCCGGAGGCGATCAGCAGGTGCTCGACGGTGCCGGGCGCGTGCGGCACCCCGGCGAGGCCGGTGCGCGGCGGCATGCGCAGGCGCCACAGTTCGAGGCTGTGCCCGCTGCCGACCCGGCGCAGCAGTTCCCGGGTGGGCTCGTCCTGGCTGGCGACGGTGGCCGGGACGTGGACCGGGCCGGAGTCGGTGTCCCGGGCCAGCAGGTCGGTCAGCGGGATGTGCAGGGCGACGGCGACGGCGTCCAGGGTGTCGATCGTCGGGTTGCCGGTTCCCGCCTCCAGCCCCGACAGCGTCGCCTTGCTGAGCCCGGCACGGCGGGCCAGCTCGGCCGCCGACATGCCGCGCTGCGCGCGCCGCCGCCGGATCTGCTCCCCCACGGCCACCGCCGCCCCGCCGCCGTCCGGACGCCGCTCCCCGTTCATGTCGCCCGCCCGGAGAGACGCGCCGCAAGCGCGGCCGACCGCGCGCCCACGTAATGAACCATACGTTCACTATACCGAACGTATTTGTCAGGCGCATCGTTCCGACGTCTCGCCGGCCTTCAGAAGCGGTAGCGCAGGATGCGGCCGACCTTCCTGAGGAAGTAGAAGCGGTTCATGACGGCCAGGGCGGCGCGGTACCCCGCGGGGAAACGGGCCACCTCCGGGACGTCGGAGAAGAACAGCTCCTCGGCGAGGTGGAGGCCCGGAACGGCGGCGGTGAGTTCGGCGGGGTCGTCCAGGCCCCAGCGCAGGGTGGCGCCGGTCGCGCGGATGGCGGGCTGGAAGCGGCTGAACCTCACGGCGAGGTGGCTGAGCGCGTCGAAGACGATCTCGCCGGCGGGGAACCGGCCGGTGATCCGGCGCAGGAGGTCGTGGACCTCCTCGGTGGTGAGGTACATCATCAGGCCCTCGGCCACGACCAGCACCGGGTGGTCGGCGGGCACGCGCGGCAGCCATCCCGGGTCGGTCGCGGGCAGGCCGATCATGGTGTAACCGGTCGTCGCGGTGCCCTCGCGGGGTGGGAAGAGGCGTTCGCGCAAGGCGATGATGTCGGGGTAGTCGACGTCGAACCACCGGACGGCCTCCGGCGGGTCGAGGCGGTGGACGCGGGTGTCCAGGCCGCAGGCCAGGTGGACCACCGTCGCCCGCGGATCGACGGCGAGGCGGCCGGCGGTGAGGGTGTCGAAGGTCTTGCCCCGGATGGCCACGCCCAGCGCGTCCGTGGAGCGCATCCTCAGCTTGCCGAAGTCGTAGTCGATGCGATCGACGGCCTGCTCTGCCAGCGGATCGCGCAGGACCGGGTCCGGTGTGCGGCTGTGCACGGCGCGGCCGTACAGGGTGGCGAGGAGGGTCTCCTTCTCCTTGGTGAGGTGGACCTTCTCGGTACCCATCCCTCCAGCGTAGACCCGATCGGAAGGGAGTCCACGCAGGTCAGCACGGGTCCGCACGACGGAGTTGCGCTAGCCCGGGGGCTTCGGGCCGGTGGACCAGCCGGCGTGGCGGGCGGTGGCGATGGCCTCCTTCAAGGCCAGCCGGCTGACATCGGCGCGCAGCCCGGCCAGGCGCAGCACGTGGCCGTCCTCGGCGACGGCGTACTCGTGGCGGTCGCCGTCGGTGCGGTACCACCCCACCTCGTCCCGGTCGCAGGAGACCCGCACGTCGGACAGGTCGGCGTCGGGCAGGTCGCCGGCGGCGGCCGGCGTGGGCGAAGCAGGGGCGGCGGCCGGCGGAGGCGAGGCGGGGGCGGCGGCCGGTGTGGACGAGGCGGGGGCGGGGGTGGCGGCGGACGGCCTGGGGTCGGGGTCGTCGGTGGGCGGGTCGTCGGTGTGGACGGGCCAGTGGCGGCAGATCTCGTCACTGAAGGAACCGCGGTCGACGCCGAACCACACCTGCCGGCCTTCGCCGGAGATGTAGTAGGTCTGAAAGCCCTCGTCGTTGTAGACGCTCACGGACTGCCTCGCCGGCTCGTATCCCGGCAGGTCGACCACGTACACCAGGTCGGGGGACACCCCCTGCTCCCTAAGGTCGTCGAACTGCACCCCGGCCAGCGTCACCCCGGTGCCGCAGCCCGACACCAGGACGAGCCCGGGCATGATGAGCAGGCCGGCACGTCGTATCACGCTGACACCTTCTCCTACGGCGTCCTCACCGGCCGGGTCATTGGGCGACCTGATCCCCGAACAGGCCGGACCTTTACCTTCGGGCGCCGCTCCGCTCCCCGGCTCCCCCCTCCGGCGGTGACCGCAGCAGCCGCGGGGAAGCCGGGCAGGAGGTCAGCGGGGTGCACGGGCCTGGCGGGCTGACAGGCCCGTGGCACGTGGGGATCAAGGGCGCGTCCAAGATCGGGTGCCGAAAGAGCGGCATGCCCGGGAGGCGATCGCTATGGCGAAGTCGAGCGCCGCGATGAAGGCGCCGGAGTCGAGTCGCCCGGCGAAGCCCGCCGGCCCGCCGTCCGCCGGCATCGCCCGGCACAGCGCGAAGGTCAGGGCCCCGTGCAGGACGTCGCCGGCGCCGAGGGTGTCCACGACGTCGACCCGCGGAACAGGCCGCATCCCCGTCCCACCCGGCGCCGAGACCCGCGTTTCGCCTGGCGTCGACGGGTCTTCGCCGCCTCCCAGGGATGACGCCACTCGGCCCTCCCGCGAGGAAGACGGCTCCTCGGCGGTGGCGCGTCCCGCCGTAGGTGTTCGGGGGGACGGAGTTCGCACCGCATCGGGACCGTGACCCCGCCTCGGGCCTCGCCACAGCACCGGGGCCGGGCCGCGGGTGACCGCCGTCCACGGCACACCGGCCGCGTGCAGGTGGGCGAGCGCCTCCTCGGGCGTCCGGGTGCCGGGCGGGTGGAAGTCGGCGGACGCCACGGCGACGTCGATGTAGGGCAGCAGTTCGGCCGTACCGGGCTTCCAGCTCCCGGCGTCGAGGACGGTGAGGAGGCCCTGCTCACGCGCGGCCCGCGCCGCGGCGAGGGCCAGGCGCGGGTGGTGGCCGTCCAGGTGCACCGCCTGGCTCGCCGCCACCAGCGAAGCGAGATCGGAGGGCGGCTCGGCGCGCTGGCGGGCGGCGTTCACCGACACCACCGCCCGGTCCCCGCTTCCCCGGGTCACCATGATGGTGGAAACGGCCGGCGGCTCGGTCGCCGCCGGGGTCGCGTCCACGCGGCGCACGCCGTACTCGGCGAGGTCGGCGTCGATGCCGGTGACCAGCGGATGCGCGCCCACCGCGCTGAGCAGCGTCGCCTCGCCGCCGAGATGGGAGAACGCGACGGCCGCGTTGGTCGCCGGTCCCCCCGCGGCGACGACCTGGGCCAGCGCCGTGATCTTCTCGTTGGGCGAGGGCATCCGCTCGACCGACTGCACCAGGTCGAGCGTGCACAACCCGGCGAACAGCGCCCGCGACATCGTCATGCCCAAACGTAATCACACGCCCGAACCCTCGCCGCGCTCTCCCCTGGCGACCGGCCGCCGTGGTCGGTGGAACGGCCGGACCGGCGCACCGTCGAAGCCGACCGGTGCGGCTCGCCACCGGAACCGGCCGACTCGGCCGAGCGGGCCGACGTGCCGCCGGGAACCACTCGCCGGCTCACCAGGCGGGCGCGCGCGACGGCCCGCTACCGCGCCGGAGCCAGGGCGGCGTCCGGGCCGTCGACGTACAGCCTGTCGAACTCGGCCAAGTTGGCGAAGCCGGCGAAGTTCGCGTTCACCTCCGTGCGCTCCGCGGCGCTCGGGTTGGCGTTGGTGCAGCTCACCGGGGCGCTGGAGCCGGACATCAGGTCGCTGCAGCGGCCGGTGCGGCGGTCGGGCAGACCGAGGATGTGCCCCATCTCGTGGGTGGCGATGCGCAGCGGGTAGTACCCCTCCGCGGTCGCCTCGCGGCCCATCCAGATCGTGCCGCGGCCGAGTCCGGCCATCTGCGTGCGCGGCCAGCCGTTGTCGGCGAGCACGACGAAGTCGGCGGGGGTGCCGGCGACCAGGCGGACGTTGGTCACACTGGCGTTCCACACCTGCGCGGCCTGGTCCATGACGGTGCGGAACTCGGCGGCGCGGGTCGCGTCGTACCGCAGCACGCGGACGGCGGCACCGGCCTGTGCGGAGGCCGCCGGGGCGGGCGACACGGTGACGAGGAAGGCCAGGCCGAGCAGCAGAGCCGAGACGGTGCGAAGGATTCGTGACACGGGATCGGGTCTCCTCAAGGTGGGGACGGCCACCGCGAGGCACGCCGAAGGGATCACCGGCACGGCGGTCCGCGACCTGCGGAGTCCTCGGGTGAGGCTCCCGCCAACGTACGCGCGCCGCCCTCCACCCGGGGATACGCCAGTTCCCCCCTACCACCGCGTTATGGATCCCCCGCCGAAGCCATGGGCCTGGCGAAGTCAGGTAAGGCTCTGCGCGGTCATGGACGACCCGGCGTGGTCAGGCAAGGCTCGCCGGAGTCATGGACGGCCGGCGCGGGCGCCCCGGCCGCTCACGGAAAAGGGATCTTCGCTGCCACGACCTGGCGGATCTCAGTGCCGCGGGCCGCCGGCCCGGTCGGCGGCGGTATAGCGCAGAAGGTCACCCGGCTGGCAGTCCAGCACCTCGCACAGCCGGGTCAGCGTGGAGAACCTGATGGCCTTGCCCTTGCCGGTCTTGAGGATCGACAGGTTGGCGATGGTCACCTGCACCCGCTGGGACAACTCGGTGAGCGTCATCCCCCGGGCTGCCAGCACCTCGTCCAGCCGCACCTCGATGCCGCCGACCTGATCCTCTGGTCGCACTCAGATGGTCCCTCGCAACTCGTCCAGCAGTGTCAGCCCTCTTCTGATCACCACGGCGACGACGTGGGCGCCCACGCCGGTCAGCACACCGGCGAAGGGCCAGGCGAGCGCGCCGGGCAGCAGGGAGTTGTGCTGGAGCAGCATATGCGCCGCGGCCGTCTTGGCGCAGAAGTCGAGCACGAAGGCCGCGAGGGAGCCCCAGATCATGACCTTGCCGATGCGGTGGAGGCAGGTGGCGGTCCGCTCGGAGAACAGGGAGTGGTCGCCGTACCCTGTCTGGGGCGAGACGATGCGCGACAGCAGAAGGACCGCCCAGTAGATGGTCATCGTGCCGGGAAGCCAGGTGAGCAGCGTCAGCAGCGCGATGGTGGGCGCCTGCCCGCGGTTGCCCAGGCTCACCTCGACCATCGTCGAGGTGACGCTGGTGCCCGAGGTGACCGCCCCGTCCAGCCGCACCTTCGCGTCGGGCAGCCACAGGCCGGTCATGCCGAACACCCTCCCGCCGCCCGGGAAGGCCCCCAGGATGTTGGCCAGAAGGGCGAGGGCCAGGCCGAAGCCGCCGAGCACGAGCATGACGACGAGGATCGTGTGCAGTCGGATGAACCACCGGCTTCCCTCCGGCGGGGCCGGCATGGCCGGGGTCCCTAAGTGGGTGATCACAACGCTTCCCCCTTGTTATCGTTCTTCGATAACCCCTCTTCACCATAGACATCGAAAAACGATAAGACAAGGGTGGTGAGCGCGTGGGACCGCCCGTCGTACGGATATCTGCCGACGCGACGAGGGCGGGCGGCCGGCGGCATGGTCGATCCGGCCAGAGACACCAGCCCCCCGGAGGAACCCCGCCTTCCCGCGACTCCTCTCCGGACGACTGACAGGTGCATCGCCGGCCGTCATGTCAGGCGAGGGCCCACGGCCGCGGTTGCCCCCCGGACGCCCTGCAGAACGGGACGGCAGGAGCACGCCGGTCGCGGTGGGCCGTGCGGCCGGCCACGAGGGCGCGGAACGCGCGGGACCGTGTCAGGGAGTCAGCGGGATCCATTCGCCGTGCTCGCCACCGCGCAGCAGGGGGGTCAGTCCGGCGTCGTCGAAGGCCCGGTCGATGTCGGCGCGGCCCTCGCTGAAGTGGGCCCACCCGTCGTAGTGCGCGGGGATGACGATCGGCGCTCCCAGCACGGCCGCGGCCGCGCCGGCGCGCTCGCTGGTGAGCGTGAGAGGCCGACCGCGTTCCTTCTGCGGCACCCGTGCCCCGCCGATGAACAGTACTGCCGCGTCGACCGGCCCCACTCGCCGGGCGACCTCGGCGACCACGCCGAGCGAGGCGTTGTCACCGCTGACGTACACGGTCGGCAGATCTTGGCCGGCCAGCAGGAAGCCGGTGACCTCGCAGTTCACGTGGCCGTCCTCGTCGCGCGCCCCGTCCTGCGGGCCGTGCACGGCGGGCAGGGCGTGGACCTCCAGGCGCCCGCCGCCGTCGGCGCGCGGGAGCTCGTAGGTGGTCCAGGGGGCGAGCCCGACGGCCGGCGGCCCGAGTCGCCGGGCGGTCGCCGGCCCGGTCAGCAGCACCGGCGCGGCCAGCGCGAACGCGCGCCCGCGGTCGTCGAGGTTGTCCGGGTGCAGGTCGTGGCTGACCAGCACCGCGTCCACGGGGCCGACCTCGTCCTCGGAGGCGGCCGGACCGGTGAGCTTGGTCAGGTACGCGTGCGGCCCCGGGGGGTCGAACGTGGGGTCGGCGACCAGCCGCAGGCCGCCGATGTCGATGACCGTCGTGGGCCCGCCGAGCACGGTGACCGCGCACTCCTGCCGCTCCACCCCGATGCGCCCCGTCATATCGGCTCCTTCCGCCTCCCTGCGGACCCTGGCGTCACCCGCCCGGCCTCACCTCTATGCCACCATGGGCGCCCGGCGGTCGCGCCGGGAGGGCGGGGCGCGCGGACGGGTCAGGCGCGGTTCCTGGCCTCGTCGTAGTGGTCGCGGGCCTCCATGATCTTGGGCATCTGGTCCCCCAGCCACTCGTACAGGCCGAGCAGACGGCGGGCGGCCTCCTGGCCGAGCGGGGTGAGGCTGTACTCCACGCGGGGCGGGATGGTGTGCTGCGCCTCGCGGTGGATCAGGCCGTCGCGTTCGAGGGCCTGCAGGGTCTGCGCCAGCATCTTCTCGCTGACCCCGTCGACCCTGCGGCGCAGCGCGTTGAAGCGGTAGGGGCCCTCGCTGAGCGCGAGCATGGCCAGGATGCCCCAGCGGCCGGTGATGTGCTCCATCGTCTCGCGCGAGGGGCATCCGCGGGCGAACACGTCGAAGATGAGCCGCCCGTGCTCCTCGGCCTGGGCGGTGCCCTGCTCGTTCATGGTCGCAGCCTACGCCGTCACCTCACTGCGCGTCGCACCGTACCAACTCCTGACTAGCACTTTCTGAAAGTTAGTACTAACCTTCCCGCGAGATGTCGCCAACGAAGGAGCACAGATGATCGTCGTCACCGCCGCGACCGGGCAGCTCGGCCGCCGCGTCGTGGAAGGACTGCTGGAGCGCGTCCCCGCCGGCCAGATCGTGGCGGCCGTGCGCAGCCCCGAGAAGGCCGCCGACCTCGCCGCCCGCGGCGTGCTGGTCCGCGAGGCCGATTACGACCGGCCCGAGACGCTGAAGGGGGCCTTCGGGGCGGGGGACGTCGTCCTGCTGATCTCCTCGGACCTGGTGGGCGGCCGTCTGCCGCAGCACGTCGCCGTCGTGGACGCCGCCGTCGAGGCCGGGGTCGCCCGCATCGCCTACACCAGCCTGCTGCACGCCGACACCGCGACCGTCTCGATCGCGCCCGAGCACAAGGCCACCGAGGAGCACATCCGCGCCTCCGGCCTTCCCTTCACCTTCCTGCGCAACGGCTGGTACAGCGAGAACCACGCCGCGGCGATCGCGCAGGGCGCCGCGACCGGCTCGATCTTCGGCAGCGCCGGCGAGGGCCGCGTCGCGAGCGCCACCCGCGACGACTACGCCGCCGCCGCGGTGGCCGTGCTGACCGGCGAGGGGCACGAGAACACGGTCTACGAGCTGTCCGGGGACCTCGCCTGGAGCCTGCCCGAGCTCGCCGCCGAGGTCTCCGCCGTCGCCGGCAGGCCGGTCACCTACCAGGACCTGCCGGTCGAGGACTACGAGCGGCTGCTGACCGAGGCCGGGCTCCCGCCCGCGCACGCCGCCGCCTACGCCGGCTTCGACGTCGCCATCGCCAAGGGAGAGATCGGCGACGCCACGGGCGAGCTGCGCCGGCTCATCGGGCGGCCCACCACGCCCCTGCGCGACACGGTGGCCGCCCTTCTCGGCGACGACTGACGCCCCCACCGGGAGCGCGACCGTCGTCCCCGCCCGGCGACCATGCCGCGCGGAGCGGAGCGTCCCTCGGCGCCCTCAGTCGAGGGCGCCGAGGGTGATGCCCTCGATGATGTGACGCTGGGCGGCGACGGCCACCACCAGGACCGGGACGATCGTGATGAGCGACGCCGCCATGATCAGGTTGTACTGGGTGGCGAACTGGCTCTGGAACACCGACAGCCCCTGCGACAGCACGGCCATGTCGGTGGTGTTCACCACGATCAGCGGGAACAGGAAGTTGTTCCAGTTCTGCAGGAACAGGATGATGGCCAGCGCCGCGACGACCGGCCGGGCCAGCGGGGCGTACACGCTGAGGAACACGCGCAGCTCCGAGGCGCCGTCGATGCGGGCGGCCTCCCCGAGCTCTCGGGGCGTGCCGAGGAAGAACTGCCGGAACAGGAACGCGCCCAGCGCCGAGGCGATGTTCGGCACGATGAGGCCCTGGTAGGTGTTCAGCCAGCCCAGGTCGCCCAGGAGCTGCGACATCGGCACGATGATCGCGCTGAAGGGCACCATCAGCCCGCTGAGCGCGAGCAGGAACAGCGGGCGCCTGCCCGGGAAGTCCAGCATGGCGAAGGCGTAGCCGGCCAACAGCCCGCTGGCGAGCTGGCCCGCGGTGGCGGCCACGCCGAAGATCGCGGTGTTGAGGTACCACCGGCCGAACGGGGCCTGCGACAGCGCGCGGCCGATGTTGGACCACTGCGGGTCGCGCGGCCACAGCGGCGCGGCCGGGTTGATGATCTCGGCGTCGGTCTTCAGCGCGCTCACCGCCATCCACACCAGCGGGAAGGCCACGATGATCACGGCCAGGCCGAGCAGCGCGTACACCACCGAGCGGCGGGCGACCAGGCTAGCGGGCACGGTCGACCCGCCCGAGCAGCCAGATCTGCGTCACGGTGACCAGCAGCGAGATGAGGAACAGCGCGACCCCCATGGCGTTCGCGCGCCCGGTGTCGAACTGGACGAACCCCTCGTTGTAGACGTAGTAGAGCGCGGTCTGGGTGGCGCCGTCCGGGCCGCCCTGAGTCAGGACGTAGATCTGGGTGAAGGTCTGCAGGCCGGTGAGCGTGGTGACCACCCAGATCAGCAGGGTGTGGCGCCGCATGATCGGCCACTGGACGTGGAGGAAGCGCCGCCAGGCCCCGGCGCCGTCCACGCTGGCCGCGTCCAGCACGTCCCGGGGCACCGACTTCAGGGCTGCCACGTAGAGGATGACGTTCTGCCCGAAGAACTGCCAGGCGCCGAAGGTCAGTACGGCGGCCAGAGCGAGCCCCGGGGAGGACAGGAAGTCCGCCTGCGGCAGGCGCACCGCGCTGAGCAGCCGGTTGACCGGCCCGAACTGCGGCGCGAACATGTTCGCCCAGATCAGCGCGGTCGCGACGACCGGGACGACGAGCGGGATGACGAACGGCGCCCGCAGCCGCGCCACACCGGGCGCCCGCGAGTTGAGCAGCAGGGCCAGCACCAGCCCGGCGCCCATCGTCAGCACCACGAACCCGGCGGTGTAGAGGCCGGTGACGCCGAGCGCCCGGGCGCCGCCCTCGCCGAGCATCCGCCCGTAGTTGTCCAGGCCGACGAACCGCGGCTCGAAGTCGAACACCCCGCCGCTGTACAGGCTGCGCCACAGCAGCATGGCCAGCGGCACCAGCGAGAACAGCACGGTCAGCAGCACCGTGGGCGCCACGAACGCGTACCCGAGCGCCCAGGTGCGGCGCGAGCGCCGCATCAGCCGAGTTTCTTCAGGGCCGCGTCACCCTCCCGCGCCGCCTTGGCCAGCGCCTGCGCCGGGGTCTGGCGCCCCTTGAGCGCCGCGTTGATCTCGGTCCACAGGCTCTGGGAGATCGCGTTGTAGGCCGGGGTGATCGGGCGGACCTTGCCGGTCTTCTCGGCCTCGGCGAACACCGGGTAGGTCGGGTTACCGTCGATGTGCTTCTTGAGCTCCGGCTGTTCGAGCTGGGCCGGGTCCGAGGGCAGGCCGCCGCTCTTGACCGCCAGGTAGGCGCCCCGCTCGGGGGTGGCGAGGAACTTGAGGAACGCGAGGCCGGCCTTCTCCGCCGCCGGGTCGGTCTTCAGCAGCGCCGCCACGCCGATGCCGAGGCTCGTGGCCGTGCCGGACGCGCCGGCGGGCATCGGCGCCACGCCGAAGTCGATGCCGGCCTTCTCGAACGTGGGCACCGCCCACTGGCCGTTGACGATCATGGCGACGGTGCCGCTGGCGAACGCGGGGGCGCCGTCGAAGCTGCCGGCCTGCGCGTAGCTGGTGCTGGGCGCCGCGCGTTTCTTCAGCAGGTCCACCCAGGTGGTCAGGGCCTTGACGCCGGCGGGGCTGTTGAAGGCGGTGGCGGTGCCGTCGGCGTTGAGGAAGGACCCGCCTTCGGCGTAGAGCATCGGCGCCCAGGCGAAGGAGATCCATTCGGCCTCGCCGAGCGGCACGTAGAAGCCGTACTTGTTCTTGGCGGGGTCGGAGAGCTTCTCGGCGTCGGCGGCCAGCTCGGTCCAGGTGGCGGGCGGCTTGGCGATGCCGGCGTCGGCGAAGGCCTTCTTGTTGTAGAACAGCACGATGTCGCCCACTCCGGCCAGCGCCATGCCGAGCTGGTGGCCCTTGTGGAACAGGGACTCCTTGATGCCGGGGTACAGCGCGTCGGTCTCGGCGGTGAGCTTGCCGTCCAGCGGGATCAGCTTGCCGCTCTGGTTGAGGACCGGCAGGTCGGAGGGGTTCTGCGTGAGCAGCACCGTGGGCTGGGTGCCGTTCTTCAGCGCGGCGATGACCTTGGGCAGGTACTGGTCGGAGCTGGCGATGTACTCGCCCTTGGCGTGCATGCCGGGGTGGGCCTTGTCGAAGGCCGCGTCGACCTCGGCGATCTGGGCCGGCTGCCAGCCGCTGGTCCAGTAGGTGAACGTGCCGCCCGCCGCGCCGGAGCCGCCGGCGCCGCCGGACCCCTGTTGCGCGCCGGTGCCCCCGCACGCGGCGGCGGCGAGCATGAGACCCGACGCGATGGCGCCGGCGGCGACCCTCTTGATGATCATCGTCTTCCGTCCTGTCGCTCTCGGGGCTCCATGGGACGTGCGGCGTACGGCCGGTGGATCACAGTGACCTACTTTATAAGTAGGTAAAGACGTGTTGTAGAGACTGTCACGATCACCATGTACCCCAAGATCGCCGGCTATCACGTCCCCGTCCGCCGAGCGGAGCGAGGCCGAAGAGATCCGTCAGTGGCCGACCACGTCGGAGTCCACGGCGGCGGCCTCGCCCTTGTCCAGGGCGCTGATCGCCGCCACCTCCTCGGCGGTCAGGGAGAAGTCGAACACGTCGATGTTCGCCCTGACCCGCTCGGGGGTCGCGGACTTCGGCACCGTGATCAGGCCGAGGTCCAGGTGCCAGCGGAGCACGATCTGGGCCGGCGTCTTGCCGTACCGCTCGGCCAGGCCGGTGACGACCTTCTCCGACAGCGGCCCGGTGCCGCTGCCGCCCAGCGGGCTCCACGACTGCGTGGCGATGCCGTGGGCGGCGTGGTAGGCGCGGGCGGCGTCCCGGGTGAGGTCCGGATTGAGCTGGATCTGGTTGACGTCGGGCACCACGCCGGTCTCGGCCACGATGCGGTCGATGTGCGCGGGCTTGAAGTTGGAGACGCCGATGGCGCGCACCCGGCCGTCCTGGAGCAGCTTGACCAGGCCCTTCCACGCCTCGACGAACCGGTCCTGCCGGGGCAGCGGCCAGTGGATCAGGTAGAGGTCGACGTAGTCCACGCCCAGCCGATCGGCGCTCGCCTGGAACGCCTCCTGCGCCGCCTGGTAGCCGTGCCACTCCCCGTTCAGCTTGGTGGTGACGAACAGCTCCTCGCGCGGCACTCCGGAGGCGCGCAGGCCCCGCCCCACCCCCACCTCGTTGCCGTAGGCGTAGGCGGAGTCGAACAGCCGGTAGCCGGCCTGGACGGCGTCGGCCACGACGACCTCGGCCTCGCCGTCGGTCATCGGGTAGGTGCCCAGCCCGATCGCGGGGATCGAGGCGCCGTTGACCAGCTTGACGGTGGGCGCGGCGGGTGCGGCGGGTACTGCCATGTGCGGGACTCCTCGGCGGCGCGTGCGCGCGTAGTGGGCCGGCTGATCGGCCGATCAGCGGTGCACCTGTCCAATCCCCCGAAGGCCGGGTGTATTCCGCCGGCCGGCGCGAGCCGATTCGCCTCCGGGGAGGTTCCCGGTCCGGGGGGCGGGTACCTGAAGCGGACGTCCCATCCCTTCGAGCGGAAAGGACCGTCCATGGCCGACCGGCAGCGCGTCGTCATCGCCGGCGCGGGGTTCGCGGGTTTCACCGCCGCACGCCGCCTCGCCCGCCTCGCCAAAGGCGCGATCGAGATCGTCCTGGTCAACCCCACCGACTACTTCCTCTACCTCCCCCTGCTGCCGGAGGTGGCGGCCGGCGTCCTGGACCCCCGCAAGGTGGCCATCCCCCTGTCGGGCAACCTGCCCGGCGTCCGGCACCTGCTGGCCGCCGTGGACCGGGTGGACGCCGACGCCCGCCGCGTCGAGTGCACCGACGCCGAGGGCAACCGGCGCGAGCTGCGCTACGACCGGCTGCTCCTCGCGGTCGGCAGCGTGAACAAGCTGCTGCCCATCCCCGGGGTGGCCGAGCACGCCCACGGCTTCCGCAGCATCGCCGAGGCGCTGTACCTGCGCGACCACCTGATCCGCCAGATCGAGCTGGCCGACGCGAGCGACGACCCCAAGGAGCGCGAGGCGCGCTGCACGTTCGTCGTGGTGGGCGCCGGCTACACCGGCACCGAGGTCGCGGCGCAGGGCCAGTTGCTCACCCGGGACGCCAAGCGCCACCGGCCGGGGCTGCGCGACCAGCCCGACCGCTGGCTGCTGGTCGACAAGGCCCCCCGCATCCTCCCCGAGCTCGACGAGCGCCTGTCGCGCACGGCGCACCGCACGCTCATCGGCCGCGGCCTCGACATCCGGCCCGGCATCACCGTGTCGGAGGCCACCGCCGACGGGGTCGAACTGTCCGACGGGGAGTTCGTGCCCACCCGTTCGCTCATCTGGTGCGTCGGCGTCCGCCCCGACCCGCTGGTCGAGTCGCTCGGCCTGCCGACAGAGCGCGGCCGGCTGCTCGTGGACGAGTACCTGTCGGTCCCAGGGCGTCCGGAGATCTTCGCCTGCGGCGACGCGGCGGCGGTGCCCGACCTCACCCGTCCGGGCGAGTACACGGCGATGACCGCCCAGCACGCCACCCGCCAGGGGACGCGCGCCGCCGACAACATCGCCGCCTCCTACGGCCGCCGCGAGCGCCGTCCCTACCGGCACAGCGACCTGGGGTTCGTGGTGGACCTCGGCGGGGCCAAGGCGGCCGCCAATCCGCTCGGCGTGCCCCTGTCCGGCCTGGCCGCCAAAGCGGTGACCCGGGGATACCACCTGCTGGCCGTGCCCGGCGGGCGCACCCGCATCGCCGGGAACTGGCTGCTGGACGCGGTGCTGCCCCGGCAGACCGTCCAGCTCGACCTGGTGCGCGGCTCGGCGGTCCCGCTCGACTCGACCACCCCCGAGCGCCCGCACGCCCAGGACGGCTGACCGCGCCCGCCGGGCACCGCCCCCACCTGGGCGGTGTTTGGCGTGGGCGGTGGTGGTAGAGAGGCGGGATGCCCGATGACGATCTACGTCCCGGCGTCCTGGTGGGCACGGCCTCGTGGACCGACCGGAGCCTGCTCACCTCCGGCTGGTACCCCAAGGACGCCACCACCCCCGCGGCGCGGCTGGCCTACTACGCCTCACGGTTCCCGCTGGTCGAGGTGGACGCCACCTACTACAACCCCCCGTCCCTGCGCACCGCCGAGGCCTGGCGCGACCGCACCCCGCCCGGCTTCACCTTCGACGTCAAGGCCTTCTCCCTGCTGACCGGCCACCCGACCCGGACGCGGTCGCTGTACAAGGACCTGCGCGAACGGCTCGGCACCGCCAAGGACACCGTCTACCTGCGCGACGTGGGCCCTGACATCGCCGAGGAGGTCTGGGGCCGCTTCCTCGGCGCGCTGACGCCGCTGCACGAGGCCGGCAAGCTCGGGGCCATCCTGCTGCAGTTCCCGCCGTGGCTGGTCCCCGGCGAGCGCGGCCTGCGCTACGTGCTGCACTGCGTGGAACGCTGCCGGCCCATGCGCGCCAGCGTGGAGTTCCGCAACGCCGGCTGGATGGCCCCCGAGCGCCGCGACGAGACCATCGGCTTCCTGGCCGAGCACGGCATCCCCTACGTGGCGGTCGACATGCCGCAGGGGCACTCCTCCTCGGTCCCGCCCGTGCTCACGGCGACCGCCGACCTGGCCGTCGTCCGCTTCCACGGCCACTCCGACAAGTGGACCAGCAAGGTCATCGAGGAGCGGTTCGGCTACCTGTACTCGGAGCAGGAGCTGGAGAAGTGGGCCGTCGACATCGCCGGCCTGGCCTCCCGCGCCCGCACCGTCCACGTGCTGATGAACAACTGCTGCGCCGACAACGCCCAGCGCAACGCCGCCCACCTGGCCTCTCTGCTCGCCGCCGGGGCGCCCGCCGCAGGGTGATCCGGCCCCGGGCCGCGGTTGCTCTTGACGGTGGAGCGACGGGGACCATACATTCCCCGGCAACTGAGGCAGGTGGGGAAATATGGCCGGCACGCAGGACGAACCCATAGATCAGCCGTACGGCCGCGCGGGCGGCGGCGGGCTCAAGGTGGAGGTCCACGGGCTCGACGTCATCGGTGACGCCGAGCGCAAGGGACGCCCCCGGCAGCTGTTCTGGCCCTGGTTCGGGGCCAACGTGTCCATCCTCGGGCTCAGCTACGGCTCCTTCGCGCTGGGGTTCGGCGTCTCCTTCTGGCAGGCGGTCGCGGCCGGGCTGGCCGGCATCCTGTTCTCGTTCCTGCTGTGCGGGTTCGTGGCGCTGGCGGGCAAGCGGGGCTCGGCGCCCACGATGGTGCTGAGCAGGGCCGCCTTCGGCGTGCGGGGCAACCGGCTGCCCTCGGCGATCTCGTGGCTGCTGACCGTCGGCTGGGAGACGGTGCTGACCGCCCTGGCGACCCTGGCCACCGCGACGGTGTTCGACCGGCTCGGCTGGGGAGGCGGCACCCCGACCAAGCTCGCCGCGCTCGTCGTGGTGACCCTGCTGATCATCGCGGGCGGCGTCATGGGCTTCGACGTGATCATGCGCATGCAGACGGTCATCACCGTGGTCACCGGCGCGCTGACCGTGGTCTACATCTTCCTGGTCGCCGGCCACATCCACTGGGACGCGGTCGCCGCCATCCCCGCCGGGCCCCCGCAGGCGTTCATCGGGGCGCTGGTCTTCATGATGACCGGCTTCGGGCTCGGCTGGGTCAACGCGGCGGCCGACTACTCCCGCTACCTGCCCCGCCGGTCCTCCGGCGCGGGCGTGGTGGGCTGGACGACCTTCGGGGCATCGCTGGCCCCGGTGGTGTTGCTGATCTTCGGCCTGCTGCTGGCCGGGTCGTCCAAGGGGCTCAACGAGGCGATCGCCGCCGACCCGATCGGCGCGCTGACGACCGTGCTGCCCACCTGGTTCCTCATCCCCTTCGCCGCGGTGGCCGTCCTCGGCCTGGTCGGCGGCGCGGTGCTGGACATCTACTCCTCGGGGCTCGCGCTGCTGGCCGCCGGCCTGCGCGCGCCGCGCTACGTCGCCGCCCTGATCGACGGCGTGCTGATGGTCGCGGGCACCGTGTACATCGTGTTCTTCGGCGGCACGTTCCTCGGGCAGTTCATCGGGTTCCTGACGACGCTCGGCGTGCCGATCGCCGCCTGGTGCGGGGTCATGCTGGCCGACGTGGCGCTGCGCCGCCGCGACTACGACGAGGCCGACCTGTACCGCCCGGCGGGCCGCTACGGGGACGTGCCCCTGACGCCGGTGGCGGTGGTCGTCGTGGCCACGGCCATCGGGTGGGGCCTGGTCACCAACACCTCGGCGAGCTGGCTCGGCTGGCAGGGCTACCTGCTCGGCGCGCTCGGGCTCGGCGGGACCTCCGGCTCGTGGGCCTTCGCCAACCTCGGCGTGCTGGTGGCGCTGGTGCTCGGTTTCGCGGCGACGCTGCTCGCCCGCCGCGTCCACGTCCGCGCGCAGGAGGACCTGCCGTCCACCGGCCCGGACGCCGAGCCCGCCGGCGCCCGCCCCTGAACGGCTCCCGACGCCGGGGCGCCCGCCCCTGAACGGCTCCCGACGCCGGGGCGCCCGCCCCTGAACGGCTCCCGACGCCGGAGCCGGCCCGTCCCCGCGGGCGGGCCGGGCGTCAGACGTCCACGATGCCGCCGGTGCGCCAGTACACGTTGTTCTCCCTGCCGAGCAGGCCCTCGTCGATGAGGTAGCGCCGCAGGGCGGCGTAGTCGTCGTGGAAGGCGCGCAGCACCACGTTCACGTCCTTCTCGGCGTAGCGGACGCCGGGCTCGAACGCCCGGGCGATGTAGTTGAGCACCGCCAGGCGCTTCTCGCGCCGCGTCGGGATCGCCCGCAGGCGCCCCTCGACCAGGAAGGTGCGCACGACGCGCTCCTCGGCCGAGACCGGCGCGGCGGGCGGCCTGGCGCCGGCGTGCAGCAGTTCACGGAACCGCTCGCGCCGCACCCGCCAGGCCGTGCCCTTGGTGCCCTCGGTGCCCTCGCGCACGGCCAGCCCGCCGCGCTCCAGCCGCTCCAGCGCCCGGCGCGCGACGTCCGGGGCGAGGCCGCAGCCGTCCGCCGACCCGTGCAGGACCAGGGCGGACAGCACGCGCAGGGTGTCCTCCTGGTACAACAGGCCGAGGACGCGCCTGACCGCTTCGTCGATTTCGCCGGTCTCGCCGGTCTCGCCGGTGCCGCCCGTCGCCCCGATGCCCTTGATGTCGTGCTCGCTCATGGTCTCCAGCCGATCGACGCCGCGCGGGCCTGGTCCCTTCGCCCTGGTACGGCCCGCCACGTCGATCCTCGCACTGGTCGAGGACTCGATCGGTCACACGGCCCGGTCGTACTGGTGCGGCCAGCGGGGTCCGGCGCCGAGCTCGCGGGCGGCGCGGTTCGGCCAGTACGGGTCGCGCAGCAGCTCGCGGCCGAGCAGGACGGCGTCGGCCTGCCCCGAGGCGACGATCTCCTCGGCCTGCCGCGGCTCGGTGATCAGGCCGACCGCGGCGGCGGGCAGGTCGGTCTCGGCCTTCACCCGGGCGGCGAACGGCACCTGGTAGCCGGGGCCGAGCGGGATACGCGCGTCCGCCGCGTTGCCGCCGGAGGAGGCGTCCAGCAGGTCGACGCCGTGGGCCAGCAGCTCCTTGGCCAGCAGCACGGTGTCTTCGGCGGTCCAGCCCTGACGAGGCTCCTCGGCGTTCTCGGTGAGCCAGTCGGTCGCCGAGACGCGGAACAGGACGGGCAGGTCGTCGGGCCAGACGGCGCGCACGGCGTCGACGACCTCCAGGGCGAGGCGGACGCGGTTGCCGTGGGAGCCGCCGTAGGCGTCGGTGCGGTGGTTGCTGTGCGGCGAGAGGAACTCGTTGATTAGGTATCCGTGGGCGCCGTGCACCTCGACCACCTGGAACCCGGCGGCGAGCGCCCGGCGCGCGGCCTGCGCGAAGGCCTCGACGACGCGCCCGATCTCCGCGACGCTCAGCTCGGCGGGCTCGGGGTGCCCGCCGGCGAACGGGATCGGGCTGGGCGCGACCGGCCGCCAGCCCCCGTCCTGCGGCCCGACCGGGCGGCCCCCGCGCCAGGGCCGGTCGGTGGACGCCTTGCGCCCCGCGTGGGCGAGCTGGATGCCGGGCACGGCGCCGTGCTCGCGCAGGAAGCCGGTGACGCGGGTGAACGCCTGCTGCTGCCGGTCGTTCCACAGGCCGAGGTCGTAGGGGCTGATGCGGCCCTCCGGCGTCACGGCGGTGGCCTCGGTGATGATCAGACCGGCCCCGCCGACGGCCCTGGCCCCCTGGTGGGCGAGGTGCCAGTCGGTGGGCGCCCCCCGGTCGGGGCCGTCGGAGGCCGCGCTGTACTGGCACATCGGGGACATCCAGACCCGGTTGGGGATGGTGAGGTTCCGCAGGGTCAGCGGCTCGAACAACGCGCTCACGTCTTCGCTCCTTGAGGTCAGGGCCGGAGTTCCGTCCCGTGTGCCGGGCGGCAGCTTGTACGATACATGACGTACTACGGTAAGTGTCAAACTACGGCGACCGTCGTACAATGGGTCACTGATCGAAGGAGGGAACACCGTGACGTCGACGTCCGCCAGAGAGCTGGAGCATCCTCAGTGCGGGGAGATCCGGCTGGAGGCGGTGCTGCACGCGCTCTCCGACCCCATGCGCCTGCAGATCGTGCGCTACCTGGCCACGCTCGGCCGTGACGGCGAGGCGCCGTGCTCGGCCATCGACCTGGTGGTCACCAAGTCCACCTCCACCCACCACTTCCGCGTCCTGCGCGAGGCCGGGGTGATCTGTCAGATCTACCGGGGCACGGCGAAGATGAACCGGCTCCGCCGCGAGGACCTCGACGAGCTGTTCCCCGGCCTGCTCGGCACCATCCTCGACGCCGACGCCGCCCAGTGCCGCCGCCTCGGCGACGGCCACTGACGGAGCGGGCACGCGCGAGGGTGCGCGCGACGGCCCGGCCGCACGGGCGACGGCGCGGACGTGGACGCCGCCACGGGCGCGGCGCCCCGCGCGGGCGGGCGCAAGAGGGGCGAGCCGAACTTGTGATGAAACCGTCCTTGCTAATCACGCCCGCCGTGGGCAATTATTTTCATCCGATCACTCATCGGTGAAAGGAACGGCCGTGACCGGAGGTGCGCTGGGCCGGATCCAGACGGAACTGCCTGGACTGCCCGAGGCCCTCCGGCGTGTCGGTGAGGCGATCATGGAGGATCCTGCCCTGGCTGCGCGCTCGACGATCACCGCGCTGGCCGGCCGCAGCGGCAGCTCCCCGGCGACGGTGACCCGGTTCTGCCGCCTGTTCGGCTTCGCCGGGTACGCCGGGCTGCGGGTGGCGCTCGCGACCGAGACCGGCCGCGCCGCCCAGGCGCACTGGGGCGCGGGGGTCGGCCGGGAGATCGGCCCCGCCGACGCCCTGGAGTCGGTGGTGGAGGTGGTGGCCGCGGCCGACACCCGCCTCATCCAGGAGACCGCGGCCCAGCTCGACCTGGCCGTGGTCGGCAAGGTCGCCGACGCCGTGCTGGCCGCCGGCCGGGTGCTGCTGTTCGGCGTGTCGGCCAGCGGCGCCGTGGCCGGCATGCTGGAGGGCCGCCTGCGCCGCATCCGGGTGCCCTGCTGGAGCTTCACCGACCCGCACGACGCGCTCGCCGACGCGGCGCTGCTCGGCCGGGGCGACGTCGCCATCGGCATCTCCCACCGGGGCCGCACCCGCGAGGTGCTGGAATCCCTCGCCGAGGCCGCCAAGCACGGCGCGACCACCGTGGCGGTGACCTCCTTCGCCCGCTCGCCGCTGGCCGAGGCCGCCGACCTGGTGCTGACCACCGCCAGCCGGGCGACGACGTTCCGCCCCGGCGGCCTGGCCGCCGTCCACTCGCAGCTGCTCGTCCTCGACGTGGTGTACGTCGCGGTCGCCCAGCGCACCTTCGAGCGCGCCGACCAGGCGTTCGAGCTGACGATCAGGGCCGTCGAAGGCCACCGCGTGGAGAGGAGCTGAGAGAATTGGACATCAGTGCCGCCGCCTACGTCCAGAAGGTCGAGACGCTGGTGCGCGAGGTCGCCGCCGGCCAAGAGCAGGCCGTGCGCGACGCCGCGACGCTGCTGTGCGCCTGCCTGCGCGGCGACGGGGTGATCCAGGCGTTCGGCTCCGGCCACTCCGAGGCGATCGCGATGGAGATCGCCGGGCGGGCCGGCGGGCTCGTGCCCACCAACCGGCTGGCCCTGCGCGACCTGGTGCTGTACGGCGGGGAGCCGCCCGGCCTGCTCGGCTCGCCGGAGCTCGAACGCGACCCCTCGATCGCCCGGCGCATCTACGAGCTGGCGCCGGTGCGGCCGCAGGACGCCTTCGTCATGATCTCCAGCTCGGGGGTGAACGGCTCGGTGGTGGAACTGGCCTCGATCGTCAAGGAGCGCGGGCACAAGCTCGTCGCCCTGACCTCGGTGCGGCACAGCTCCGAGATGAAGTCCCGCCACCCCACCGGGCTCAAACTGCTCGACCTCGCCGACGTGGTGCTGGACAACGGCGCCCCGTACGGAGACGCCGTCATCCCGCTCCCGGGCGGCGGCACCTTCGGAGCGGTGTCGACGATCACCTCGGCCCTGCTCGCGCAGATGGTCGTCGCCGAGGTGGTCAGGGAACTGCTGGAGGCCGGCGAGGCGCCGCCGATCTACCGCTCGGCCAACGTCCTCGGCGGCGACGAGCACAACCGGGCACTGGAAGCCCGCTACGCCGGACGCATCCGCCGCGGCGGATGACCGCGCTGGGGCCGCGCGGTCCGCGAGGCCCAGGCGACCTTCCACCCGCACACGACCCGACCAGGTTCGACCAGAGAACCGCCCGGCGTGCCGGGGCCCGCCTCACGGGCCCCGGGACGGCGGTCCGGGACTCCCGCCCCCCAGGAGGACTGATGGCGCAAAACCCTGTCACCCGGCGCGAGCTGCTGCGCAGCGCCGCCCTCGCGGGACTGCTGATCCCGGCCGCCGGCACGCTGTCGTCGTGCGCGACCCCGGCGGGCGGCGGCGGCCCCTCCGGCCCGGCGCCCCAGGCCACCGGGCCCACCAGCGCGGCCAACCCGCTCGGACTCGCCGAGGACAAGCCCTTCGAGGTGGTGATCTTCGACGGCGGGTACGGCGACGCCTACGCCAGGACCATCCACGAGCCGCTCTTCAAGACCAAGCACCCCAAGGTCGAGATCAAGCACACCGCGACCAAGGAGATCGCCAAGACCCTGCAGCCGAGGTTCGCCGGCGGCAACCCGCCGGAGTTCGTCAACAACTCCGGCGACAACTCGATGGACTTCGGCGCCCTGGCCCAGGACGGGCAGTTGCAGGACCTCTCCCCCCTGCTCGACGCCCCGAGCTGGGACGATCCGAACGTCAAGGTGCGCGACACCATTCTGCCCTCGGCCATCGAGCTCGGCACCTACGACGGCAAGTACTGCGTCCTCGAGTACGCCAACACGGTGTGGGGCATCTGGTACTCCAAGAAGCTGTTCGACGACAACGGCTGGCAGGTGCCCAAGACCTGGGAGGAGTTCACCGCGCTCTGCGAGCAGATCAAGAAGTCCGGCAAGTGCGCGCCGTTCACCTACGCCGGCAAGCACCCGTTCTACATCTACGAGACCATCCTCACCCTCGCCGCCAAGATCGGCGGCGTCGAGGTGCTGAAGAACATCGACAACCTGGCCGACGGGGCGTGGAAGGCCGAGCCGGTCGCCAAGGCCGCGGGCGCCTTCGCCGAGATCGGCGCCAAGTACCTGCTGCAGGGCACCGAGGGCCTGGACCACATCCAGACCCAGACCGCGCACAACAAGTACCAGGTGGCCATGCTGCCCTGCGGGTCGTGGCTGGAGAACGAGCAGAAGGACTCCACGCCGGCGGACTTCCACTACGCGATGTTCCCGCTCCCGTCCTTCTCCGCCTCCGACGCCCTGCCCTACGGCACGGTGCACTCCCGGCCGGGCGAGGAGTACTTCGTGGCCGCCAGGTCGGCCAACCCCCGCGCGGGCATGGAGTACATGCGTGCCATGCTGTCCAAAGAGGGGGCCGGCAAGTTCAGCGAGCTGCTCAGCACGCTGACCGTGGTCAAGGGCGCCTCACAGGGCCGCAAGCTGACGCCGGGTCTGGAAGCCGCGGCGACGGCGCTGCAGAACGCCGGCGCCAACACCACCTACTTCCGCTTCCGCCAGTGGTACCAGCCGCTGCACGACGAGGTGGCCGCCGCCACCGGCCAGCTCATGGCGGGCCGGCTGAAGGTCGGCGAGTGGGCCGACCGGTGCCAGAACAAGGCCGACGAGATCAAGGGCGACTCCTCGGTGAAGAAGTTCACCCGCTGAGATCATGGGCGGGAGGGGCCGCGGCCCCTCCCCCGTCCCGCGCGTCCGCCGGGCACGCCAGGCCGCCCCGCGGGCGGGGCCGCCGTCCGCCGTCATCGACAGAAAGCAGATGTCCCATGTCCAGCTCGGCCCCCAACCGGCGCCCGGACGGTTCGCCGTGATCCGCAAGGCCGGCCTCCTCCGGGCGCGGTTCATCGCGGGCTTCCTGGTGCTCCCGGTGGCGCTGTACGTGACCTACGTGATCGCGCCCTACGCGCAGGCGTTCTACATCGCGATGACCGACTGGCGCGGGGTGAGCGCCAGCCCGCGGTTCATCGGGCTGGAGAACTTCCGCCGGCTGTTCGCCGACTCGGTGTTCTGGACCGCCGTCGGCCACAACGCGCTGCTGCTGGTGCTGCTGCCGCTGCTGACCATCGTCATCGCCCTGTTCTTCGCCTTCCTGCTCAACGCGGGCGGGGAGTCCGGCGGCGGGCACGGCGGGGTGTCCGGCGCCCGCTTCTACCGCGTGGTGTTCTTCTTCCCCCAGGTGCTGGCGGTCGCGATCGTCGCGGTGCTGTTCCAGCAGGTGTTCCGGCCGGACAGGAGCGGCATGCTGAACGCCCCCCTGATGGCGCTCGGGCTGGACCCGGTCGGCTTCCTGTCCAACCCGGACGTGGCGTTCTGGTCGATACTCGGCGTGCTGGTCTGGCAGGCGGTCGGGTTCTACGTGGTGCTGTTCTCCGCGGGCATGGCCTCCATACCCCGTGAGATGTACGAGGCCGCGCGCATCGACGGCGCCGGCCGCGCCCAGCTGTTCTTCCAGGTCACCATGCCGCTGCTGTGGGACACCGTCCAGGTGGGGCTGGTCTACCTCGGCATCGCCGCGCTGGACGTCTTCGCCATCGTGTGGGTGATGACCGCCGAGCACGGCGGCCCCGACCACTCCACGACCGTGATGGCCGCCGAGATCTACCGCAACGCCTTCCAGTACTTCAGGTTCGGCTACGCCTCGGCCCTGGGCGTGGTGCTGTTCTTCTTCACGGTCGCCTTCGCGGCACTGACCCTGCGCCTGTCGCGGCGCGAGCGCATCGAGTTCTAGAGGGAGGCCTGGCGACATGGTTTCGCAGGCAGGCAAGGTGACGCTCGGCCGGAGCGCGTCGCGGGAGCGGCGCAGGGCTCGCCTCGGGCCGCTGTCAGGGCTGTCCCACCTGGCGCTGATCGTGTGGACGGTCCTGGTGGCGGTGCCGATCCTGTGGACGTTCCTGGCCTCGGTCAAGAGCGAGGACGAGATCTTCGGCAGCGCGTGGTCGCTGCCCGCGGCGCTGCGCTGGGACAACTGGGCCCGCGCGTGGGACACCGCCCACATCGGCCGTTACATGATCAACAGCGTCATCGTCGTCGGGTTCGGCACGTTCGGCACCATGCTGCTGGGGTCGATGGCGGCCTACGTGCTGGCGCGCTACCGGTTCCGCGGCAACCGGGCGATCTACCTGCTGTTCGTCTCGGGGCTGGCCTTCCCCGTCTACCTGGCGCTGACCCCGCTGTTCTTCGTGGTGCAGAACATGGGCGCCGTGCCGGTGATCGGCCGGTTCATCGGCCTGGACACCCACGGCGGGCTGGTGCTGGTGTACATCGCCTACTCGCTGCCCTTCACCGTCTTCTTCCTGTCGGCGTTCTTCCGCACGCTGCCCGAGGCGGTCGCCGAGGCGGCGTTCGTGGACGGCGCCTCCCACAGCAGGGTGTTCTTCCAGATCATGCTTCCCATGGCCCGGCCGGGCATCGTCAGCATCACGATCTTCAACGTCCTCGGGCAGTGGAACCAGTACCAGATCCCCCTGGTGCTGCTCAGCGGCCAGGCCAAGGACAAGTGGGTGCTCACTCAGGGCATCGCCGACATCTCCACCTCGGCAGGGTACGACGCCGACTGGTCGGCGCTGTTCGCCGCGCTCAGCATGGCGATCCTGCCGATGTTGATCGTCTACACGGTCTTCCAGCGCCAGATCCAGGCCGGCCTCACCGCGGGCGCGCTGAAATGACCCCGCCCCGCGGGTGCGGCCGCACCCGCCGCCGGCCCCGGCATGACGCGAAGGCCGGGCCCGGCCCGGCCGTCCGGGCACGGCGCTAACCGGTGCGCACGAACTTGTCGCGGCTCCTGGCCAGGCTGGCCCGGCGCTCGTCGGGGTCGGTCCCTCCCCAAATGCCGTGTTCCTGGCCGGTCCGCACCGCGTAGTCCAGGCACGCGTTCCGCACCGGGCAGCGGCGGCACACGGCCTTCGCCCGTTCGTGCTGGGCGTAACCGGGACCCTTCGCCGAGATCGGGAAGAACAGCTCGGGGTCCTCACCGCGGCAGGCGGCACGGCGCAGCCACGAAACGGCCGGTATGAGGGTGTCCTGGATGACCATAGCTATCCCATGAGAGTGAGTGGCGTTATGCGGTCTCTGCCGAGGGTTCGCGTGCCCGCTCTGGTGGGGTTGACACATCTTTGTGGAATTAATTTAAGGAGTCCGTTTTTCCGGATTCGGTCCGTTTACCTCGGCCGGAACCGCTGAGCCCCACTCCTCCTCGTCCTCCTCGTCGGCGTACAGGGCCTCCTGGGCGGACCCAGGGGGCACGTGGCGGCGGGGGGTGAAGCCGAGCAGCTCCTCCACCAGCTCGTCGTTGCCGGCGTATCCCGCGTCGGCGTCGAACACCTGGGCGCCGTCCCACAGCGCGAGGATCGTCGAGACCGTGCGCAGCTCGCTGTCGTGCATCAGGTCGTAGTGGGCGATCATCGGGACGGTCGGGTAGGTGCACCACAGGTCGTGGCCGGTCATGAGCAGGTCCAGGCCGAAGCGCACGGTCAGGCCGAGCAGCTCGGGCTTGTAGTTGTCGTCGATGCCGGCGAACGCCTCGTCCAGCGCGATCACCCGCGGGCACGAGGCCCGCCCCGAGGAGTACAGCGCGTTGGCGGCGGCGAACAGGGGCAGGTGGATCGAGGCGGACTTCTCCCCGCCGGACATCTGCGAGTGCCTGGCCCGGGTCAGCCGCACCTCCGGCTCGCCGCGCCGGGCCATCAGCAGCTCGAAGGTGTACCAGGAGCGGTAGTCCAGCGCCGCGGCGAGCGCCTCCTTGTAGGTGGCCCGCGAGTGGCGGCCCCGGTGGTCCCTGATCATCCGCCGCAGGTGCCCGCGCAGCGTCGCGAGCCCCTGCCGTCCCAGGGCGTCGGCGTCGCGCACCAGCAGCCCCGCCACCGCGCGCTGCGCGTCGTCGATGCGGTCGGACTGCACCCAGCGGATGCCGATCGTCGTGCCCGAGGACATCGGCTTGGACCGGGTGTCGGCGTTCATGCCGCGCACCAGTTCCCTGGCGGCGGCGACGCGGGCGTGGATCTGCCGGGCCAGCCCCGTGAGCAGCTCGTCCTCGAGGACGGTGCGCTCGCGGTCCTCCAGCAGGACGCCCTGCTCGGCGGCGCGCTCGGCGACCCCGCGGGCGAAGGCCGCCACCGGAACCCGCCCGTCGGCGTCGATCACGTGGACGGTCAGCACCGCGCCGGGCTCCCAGTCGAGCCGGTAGTCCTCCTGGCACCGCTCCAGTGCCGCCTGGAAGTCGCGAAGCCCGTTGGAGACGCGATCGAGGGTGTTCTTCAGGGTGGCCTCGGTGACGGCGCGCCCTCCCCCGGTCGCCGCCTCGAAGGCGTCGATGATCGTCAGGGCGTCGGGAGGCAGGGTGGCGCGGACGCTCTCCAGCGGGCCGGGCGCGGGATCTTCGAGCATGAGGTCGGCGACGGACTTGGCGGCCTGCTCGGGCCCCCGGGGGTCGTTCTCCCTCGGCCACGGGGTGGTGTCGGCGACGCCGGCGAGCGGGCGCAGGTCGGCCTGGGTGTAGGGGACCAACTCGGCGACCTGCCCGGCCAGCGCCTCGAAGGCGCCGGTCAGCGACTCGCGGGCGTGTTCCAGCTCGGCCCCCGCCAGGACCTCGGCCTCGCGCTCCCTGGTGGCGGCGCGGTCGCGCTCGTCGCGGGCCGCGCGCGCCCGTTCGATCAGCCCTTCGGTCTCGGCGATGCGGCCGAGCACGTCGCGCAGGTCGGCGTCGAAGGTGCGCTCGAGCGTCTCCAGCCGCTCGGCCAGCACCGCGTGGGCGGCCTCCCGGGCGGCGAGCGCCGCGGCGGCCTCGGCGTGCTCACCGCCCAGCCGCTCGGCCGTCCGCTCGCGCTCGGCGAGGTCTCCCTGCGCGGTGGCGGCCTTGTCGCGCTCGGCGCGCAGCCCCTCGGCCGCGCGGGTGAGGTCGTCCAGGGCCTGCGCGACGGCGTCCACTTCGCGCGGGTCGCGCGGCATCGACAGCTCGGCGGCGGCCTGGCGGAGCCTGCGGCCGGCCGCGCCGACCTCGGCGACCATCCCGTCGAGCTCCCCGCCGGCCTGCTCCAGCCGCGCGCGGGCCACCGCCAGGCGGGTGGCCCGGTCGGCGAGGCCGCGCGCCGCCGCGACGACCGGCGCGGTGCCGGGCAGCTCCTTCCTGGCACGGCCGAAGCCGGCCACGAGCGCGGCGAGACGCTCGGACTCCTCCTCCAGCCCCGTCAGGGCGGCGGCACGCTCGGCGATGAGCCGGTCGTAGCCGGCCAGGCGGGACGCGCGGCGCGCCGCGCGGGCCGTGGCCCCGATGTACTCGGCCGCCGCCTTGGGCCGGCCGCCGAGGTGCGGCCCGAGGCCGTACCGGGCGTCGGTGCTGACCACCGGGAAGGCGCCGGCCAGGTCGTCGCCGAGGGCGATCGAGCGCAAGATGGCCTCGACGACCTCGGGGGGCACCATGTCCTGGTCTTCGGCGATCAGGACGGCGGCGAGCGTGCGGCCGCCGGGGCGGCGCTCCTCGGGGAGGGCCACCAGGTAGCGGCCCGACGCGCCGGCGGCCAGCTCGGCCATGGTCAGCGCGGGGTCGGGGTGAATCCACGCGGTGAGCAGCCCGGCGCCCTCCAGCGCGCCCTCGACACCGGCGGCGGCCCGCTCGTCCACCCCGTCGGCGAACCGCACCAGCCGCCACAACGGCGCCCCCGCCCGCTCCTCCCCGGCGGTCGCCGCCCCATCTACGGCGGCCCGTGGCTCGTCCCCAGCGGCCCGTGGCTCTTCCGCAGCGATCGCCCGCCGCTCACCGGCTGTCGCCCAGCCCTCCCCGGCGGTCGCCTGCCGATCTCCTGATCGGCCCCGGCCGGCGGGACGCCCCTGGCCTTCTCCGCCTCCGCGGTCGCCGGAGTGCCCCGCCTCGCCGGGCGGGGCGTCGTCGCGTTCGGCCGCGACGGCGTCGCGTTCGGCGCGCAGGTCGCGCAGCAGGGCGCTCACGCGGGCGTGCTCGGCCCGCACCCGCGCCCTGGCCTCGATCACCTCGGCGCGGCGCTCCTCGGTCAGCTCGCCGAACGCCTCGGGCAGCCGGGGCGCGCCCGGCTCGCCGGCCGCGGCCAGCGTCTGTTCCAGCACGGCGAGGTCCGCCGGGGTCGCCACGGCCCACCCTTCAGGCGGCTCGGACGCCCCGAACGCGGCGAAGCCGACGGGGTCAGGCACGGCGGAGGCGGGGGGCGCGGCACCGTCAAGCGTGGCGGAGGCGGCGGGCTGGGCGGAGGCGGCGGGGCCGGTTGCGGGGGTGCTGGGGGCGGGGGTGCTGGGGGCGGGGGTGCTGGGGGCGGGGGTGCTGGGGGCGGGGGCGGTTGCGGGGGCGCTGGCGGCGGCGGGGTTGGTGGTGATCCACTGTGCCGCCCAGTGGGACAAGGCGGCGGAGGCCGTCGTGCGGGCCTCCTCCAGCGTCTCCTGAGCCGACGCCAGAGCCCCCTGCTCAACGGTCACGGCCTGGTCGGCGTCCTGGACCGACCGCTCGGCGCGACTGCGCCGGGCCTCGGCGGCCTCCAGGGCGGCCAGGTGGCCGCGCACGGTCTCCACGTCGCCGCGCCGTGCGGCGGCGCGGGCCCTGGCCATGGCCAGGCCCTCCTCGGGCGCAGCCTCGGCGATCTCGGCGCCGCCCGCGACCCCGGCCCGTGCGGCGGCCTCGACCAGCTCGTTCAGGTGGCGGTCGGCATCGGCCCGCGCGCCGGCGAGCCGCCCGGCGACCTTCGCGGCCTCGGCGCCGAGCCTGGCGACGTGCTCGCGGGCCTGGTCCAGGCGCCGCCGCTCGGCGTCGATGCCCGCGCTCTCGCCCGCGACCTGCCGGCGCAGCCCGTCGAGCTCTCCCCTGGCCTGGTAGGCATCGTGCTGCTTGAGCGCCGACAGCCGGCCGTCGTAGCGGTCGACCTCGGCCTGCGCGGCCTCGCGACCGGCGGTGGCCTCCTGCCGTGCGGCGCGGGCGCGGCGCAGCTCGGCCGCGGCCTGGGCGACCCGGGCGGCGACGCCGGCCGCGCCCTCGACGCGCTCGCCGACGCGGTCGAGCCGGTGGCGGATGTGGGCGCGCAGGTAGGCGGTGTAGTGGTCCAGGAACTCCTTGACCGCCCCGTCGGCGAGGGTCAGGTCGTCGAACAGGCGCTGCACGGCGGCGAGGTTCTCGAAGTCGCGGGCCGCCTGGTCGACCAGCGCCGGGTCGATGGGGCTGAGGCCGGCGCTGAGGGTGTCGGAGACCTTCACCGGGTCGAGGTCTTTCGCCAGCAGCGGGCGGCGCAGCGCCAGCAGCAGGTCCAGAAGCTGGGCGTAGCGTTCTCTGCCGAGCCCGAACAGGCGGGCGTCCACGGCCGCGCGGTACTCGGTGGCCGTCCGGTAGCGCGCCCCCGGCTCCAGGGACGCCCTGAGCTGCTTCTCGGTGAGCGGCCGGGAGTCGGCCGACAGCAGCCCGAAGTCGACGCCGACCCGCCTGCCGGTCACGAAGAACGAGGAGGCGACGCCGTCGCGGTGGCGGTGGGCCCGCAGGCCGATGACCAGCGTCACGGCCTGCGCGCCCTCGTCCCCCGCGCCGTCGTCGCGGGTGAACTCCATCCACACGTAGCCGTACTCGGCCTCCTGGCCGCGGTAGAGCAGGTTGGACTTCATCGTGCGGTTCTCGCCGCTGAACGGGTCAAGGCGCCGGGCGTCGCTCACCCCGTCCAGGATGAAGGGGAACAGCACCTCAAGGGCCTTGGTCTTGCCCGACCCGTTGTGCCCGCGCAGCACCAGACGCCCGTCGGCGAAGACGAACTCCTCGTCGATGTAGTCCCAGATGTTGATCACACCGGCGCGGGACGGTTTGAATCGGCCGAGAGCGGGTGTCATGAAGAGGGTTCCTCCACGGGAGACGTCGGCGGTTCCAGGTCGAGCCGGCCCTGCTCGGCGTGCTTGTCGGGCAACGCCAGTGTGATGTTGCGGTAGCGGGCGAACGCCGGGAGCAGCAGCACCCCGCCGGGATGGCGCCGCACCAGGCGCAGTTCGGCCAGCAGCGTCACCGCGGCCTCCAGCAGCCCCTCGGGGTCGTGCTGCCAGGCGGCCGAGAACGACGCCGCGCCCAGCTCGTCGTACAGTTCGTGGATCATGCCCGCCAGCCTGGCCCGCTCGACCAGTGCCACCGGGGCCGGCGGTGCGCCGGTCGCGGCGGGCGCGCGGGCGACGGCGGGCGGCGTCCAGGCCAGCGCCTCCACCACCCCGGCGCGTGGCAGCGCGGCGTCGACGCGCGCGAGCAGCTCGCGCTGGTCGGC
Organism: Sphaerisporangium sp. NPDC004334; assembly: GCF_053602655.1. Lineage (NCBI taxonomy): Bacteria > Bacillati > Actinomycetota > Actinomycetes > Streptosporangiales > Streptosporangiaceae > Sphaerisporangium > Sphaerisporangium sp. NPDC004334. Next base: position 272,148 of record NZ_JBSGDZ010000007.1, on the reverse strand, counting down.
GGCCCGCGCGGGCGGCTCGGCGAAGTGCAGCGCCGCCCGCTCGGCGGGATCCTCCAGCAGGTCGGCCATCTTGGCCAGCAGCAGGCCCGCCGCCCTGTTCACCGCCCCTCCCCTGCCCGGGAAGGGCTTGTCGGTGAAGCGGCCGCCGGGGTCTGCCAGCATGACGCCCTCGGCGCGCCGCTCCACGACCAGCCCGGTGAGCCGGGCGAGATCGGCGGCCAGGGCGGGGCGGCGCAGTTCCTCGGCGACCTCCGGCTCCAGCTCGCCGAAGTAGACGACCGGGTGCTCGACCAGGGCGCGGCGGGCCCGGCGGGCCGCCTCGCCGGGACGCGCGCCGCCGTCCGCGCCCTCCAGCAGGCCGGCGGCGCTGGTGAGGTGCTGTACCGGGCGAGCGGGCTTGAACAGCACCGCGCAGACGTCGTGGTCGATGTCGAACAGGGCGTCTCCCCGTTCGGTGTCGTGCGCCCAGGAGTCCAGCGAGCCGTCCGAGATGCGCAGGGCGCCCCGCTCGACCAGCCAGTCGAGGCAGTCGACCACCGCGGCCTTGTGCGCGCCGAGCGTCGGGTCGAAGCCGAGCCCCTCGATGGCGCCGGCGGCCGGGGCGAAGGCCCGCACCAGGTCGGCCAGGCTGATCTCGACGCGCGACCGCTGGAACAGGGCGAGCACCAGGCACAGGTAGGCCAGGCGGCGGCGGTCGAACGGCTTGCCCTTCTTGGCGAACAGGTGGCGCTGGGTGTCGTCTAGGACGTCCAGGCGGCGCACCACGCGCACCTGGCGGGTGGTCGCGACCACGGTGTAGCCGAGCAGCTCGCGCAGATCGCGGGTGAGCTGGTCGGCCCACGGCAGGACCTGCTCCAGCGCGCCGGGGCGCGGGCGGGAGCCGGTGATCAGGTCGTTGGTGAGGGTGAGCCGCACGGCGTGCTGGTAGGACCCGAGGTCGCCGGGTGCGACGCCGGCCGCGGCGCCGCGGGCGCTCATCGCAGCGCTCCCCTCGCGTGCGCGGCGGGGGCCAGTTCGAGCCGCAGGCCCGGGAGATGCAGGACGCCGTGCGGGGTGCGCACCGAGCTGCCCCGCGCCGCGGGGACCAGGCGGACGGTGAGCACCTCGTTGCCGCCGGAGGCGTCGCGCAGCCGGCCGGCGACGATGGTGCGGGCCTCCAGCGCGCGGGTGAGCAGGCGCAGGACGACCCGCGTCTCGGCCTCGTCCAGGACGCGGTCGTGCACGCCCGCCTCGATGAGCCCGCCGGCGGCCTCGCGCTCGGCGGCGCGGTGGGAGGCCTGGCGGCGGCGCAGCTCGCCGCGGATGCCGGCCCTTCCGCGCGCCGGCTGCGGGACGCCCGGCGCGGGAGCCTTGCCCTTGCGGAACAGCGGCACCGAGATCTCGACCCCGGGCGCGTCCCACCAGGTGGAGCGGACCGAGATGTCGTCGGCGTCCTCGTGGGCGCCGCCCAGGTGGCGGGCCGTGCGCGTGTTGAAGGCGGCGGCCATCAGGGCGTGGGCGGCGCCCTCGTCGGGGGCGTTGAACACCCATTCGGCCAGGTGGCGTAGCTGGGTCGACCGGTTGACCCCGCCGCGCTGAGCCTCGGCGATCTGGCGCAGCAGGGCGATGACGCCGGACACGCCCGTCCTGGTGGCGGCGCGCAGCTCGGCGGCGCGGGAGGCCTCGCCGCCGTCGGCGGCGAACCAGGCGCGCAGGACCGCCCAGCGCCGGCGCCAGTCCGAAAGGCGCTCGTCCTGGTGCAGGAAGGGACGCTCGTCGGCCGCGGCGGCCCGGGCCAGCATGGCGGCCACGCCCGTGCGCTCGACGTCGCGGACGGCCCGGTCGAGCCGGGGCAGGTAGCGGTCGAGCTCGGCCATGAAGTCGGTCATGTGCGTGAGCAGGGTGTTCTTGTGGCGCAGGAAGGTCTCGGGAGAGGCGTCGGTGGAGCGGGTGATCTCGCCGAGGGTGAGGTGGAAGCGCGCGGAGCGGCGGGCCATGTCCTCCATGACGCCGTCCAGGCGCGACAGCCGGCGCCAGATCTGCTCGCCGTGGCCGGCGCGGTTGGCCGCGGCCAGCGCCCGCAGGTCGTCCAGGATGTCGGAGAACACCAGGCGGGAGAGGTTGGCGTCCTGCGGCCGGGCCGCGAGCACCTCCTCGACGGCGGCGAAGGCCTGGTAGCCGAGCTCGCTGAACTGGTACACCGACTGGCGGTTGCGATAACGGACCAGGCTGCCCGCCCGTGAGGCGTCCTCCAGGCGGTGGACGACGCCGTCGTCGGCCAGGGCGTCCAGGCGGGCGCGGAGGTTCTCCTCGGCGGCCGGCACCTGGTCGTGCACGCGGCCCAGCTCGGCGAGCACGCGGGCGACGTCGTCGGGGTGGGCCTGCATCTGGTGGACGGCCCTCAGGGCGTCCATCGCGCGCAGCACCCACAGGTAGACCAGGTGGTCGTCGCGCCGGGTGAAGTTGAACAGGCGGAAGCGGTCGCTCACGGCGGCGGCGCTCAGCTCGGGCGCGCGCGGCCCGCCCGTGACGGCTCTGTCTGTCATCCCACTCCCCCGGCCGGACCGCGGGGCTCTCCGGCCGGAGGCCCGCGGCGGCGATCGCGTCGATCGCGGGGGAGCGGATCGTCCTCCCCCGGCTGTCTCACCCACCTGCCTGGCGACCCCGTGTGCGAACAAAGGATCGATACATGGATACACGAAGATCGGCTCTCGTGTGGCGGCCACGCGCCTCGGCACCCGTCGCACGGCCCTCGCGCGGGGCGTCCCGCGCGCGTTCCGGAGAACTTGCACACGCCGCTATTCGCCGTGTGCTTGGTACAATGCGCGCGTCGTCCCGTGCCGCCGGGCGGCGCGCCTGAGGAGGGACCGCTCATGGGAATCGCCGACGACGCCGTGGAGGTCCGCGCGCAGGGCTGGCGCACGCTCGCGGCGCTGCACGGCCTGATCGAGGCCGCCCTCGAACGTGAGCTGCAGGCAGGCCACGGGCTGTCGGTGGTCGAGTACACCGTGCTCGACGCCCTGTCGCGGCAGGACGGCTGGCACATGCGCATGCAGCAGCTCGCCTGGGCGGCGGCGCTGTCCAGCAGCGCCACCACACGGCTGGTCAACCGGCTGGAGGACCGCGGCCTGCTGACGCGCATTCTGTGCCAGGACGACCGCCGCGGCATCTACACCGAGCTGACCTCGGCGGGGGTGGCGCTGCTGGAGGAGGCGCGCCCGGCGCACGACGCCGTCCTCGCCAGGGCCCTCGCGGAGGCCGGCGCCCTTCCCGAGCTGGCCCCCTTGGTCCGGGCGCTGCACCACCTGCCGCCCCTTCCCGCCGCCCCGCCCGCCGCCTCCGGCGCTTCCCCGGCCCGCTGAGCGCCGGGCAGTCCCCACCGGGCTCACGTAGGCGTCAGGTGAGGGCTCTGACGATGAGATCGGCCACCATGTCGGGATCGATGTGGTGGCCGGTCAGCAGGCAGAGGTTCTCCTGGTAGAGCAGCACGGCCGCGAACGTCGCCGCCGCCGCCTCCAGCCGGGCGGCGTCGCCGCGGCCGCCCGGCAGGGTCAGCTCCAGCGCGAAGCCGGCGCGGCGGATGATCTCGGCGTTGAGGTGCCTGAGCCGCTCGCGCACCGAGGTGTGGGTGTCGGCCTCGCGGAACAGGATGCGCCGCATCGCCGGCGAGGCGCGCAGCGGCACCCGGCGGGCCAGCCCGGCCAGCGCGCGGGCCGGGTCGCCGGGGACGTCCTCGGCGGGCCGGTCGCCGAGCTCTTCGATGCCGGTGCGCTCGTCGACCAGCGCCACCAGCACGTCGATCTTGCGCGGGAAGTAGTGGAAGACCAGGCCTTTGGGCACGGCGGCCCGCTTGGCGATCTCGGCGGTGGCGGTGGCCTCGTAGCCGCCGGCGGCGAACAGCCCCTCGGCCGCGTCGAGGATGCGCGTGCGCGCGTCGGGCTCCCCTCCGGGGGCCCCGGACCGCCGGCGGGCGGTGCGGGACCACACGGAGGGTATGATCACGCGTTCACCCGGGCGCGGCCGCGGATCTGGCTGGCCGTCCACAGTGTGACGATAACCGTCGCGGCGCCCGCGATCCATGCCGTCCAGGCCGCGGCGGCCGAGCCGTCGAAGTCGAACGCCCACGGGGACACGACGAGCAGGGCGCCGAACGCGGCGGTCACCCAGGAACTCGCGCCGCCGGCTCCGAGCAGCGCCCACAGCGCCGAGACCAGCAGCAGCGCGCCGAGCACGAGCAGGGGCTGGGCGGCGTTGGAGGCGCCGCCCGCCCAGAAGAAGGGCGCCAGGACCGCGGCCGCGCCCGCGAGGAACGCCACGAGGTCCGGCCATGCTCTGGACAGATCCATCTCGGTGCCTTTCGTCCTCAAAGGTGTCGTGGACCTCGACCATCGTCCTGATTGACCGCCCGGTCAATCGACGCCGCCGTTACCTTATGCTCACCGCCCGTCGCGGCACGTGGTGAGCATTTCGCCGGAGCGGCACGCCGGGACACGCGAGGAACGCCCGGGCGGCGTCGCGGGAACGCGGCGGGGTGCGCTCAGCCGAACGAGCGCACGCCGGCCATGGCGACCTCGATGCCGCGCCGTAGCGCGTCCAGCACCTCCGCCTGCGAACGGCCGATCGCGGCGCCCGCGAGGCCGGCGCCCTGGACGGCGCCCATCATGGCGCCGACCACCGCCCCCGCGCTCACCGGGTCGAGCTCGCCGGGGAAGGCCTTCAGCAGCTCCTCGGCGATGCGGCGCTGCAGGTCGAGCATCAGATGCAGCGCCTTGGCCTGGAGTGCGGGCACCGTCATGATCATGTGGGCGTACGCCTGCGACAGCTCGCGCTCGCGCTCCATCGGGGGGTCCTCGGCCACGTACCGGGCGATGGTCTCCTCGTAGACGCGCGCCAGCAGGTCGGGGATGCTCTCGCCCTCCCGCCGGGCCGCCAGGGTGTCGAGCAGGACGCGGGAGTGCCGCTCGGTGTGGGCGAACAGCACGTCCTCCTTGCTCGGGAAGTAGTTGAAGAACGTCTTGGTGGCCACGTCCGCCGCGGAGGTGATCTGCGCGACGGTGGTCTGCTCGTAGCCCTGCTCGGCGAAGAGCCTGAGCGCCGTCTCGGCGATCAGCTGCCGGGTCATGCGCTTCTTGCGCTCGCGCCGCGTCTCCTCCATGCGGATCAGCCTACACGCGGCTCTTACATCTCTACTATTTTTATATCAGTTGTATCTTTATATTTGATGGTGTTACATGGAAACCGGCAGGAGGTCCGGCCTCCGTCCTGGAAGGCCGGCAAGCGCCCGCGAAAGGATCGCGATGTCCCCGACCCCTCCCCCGGCCCCGCTCCCGATGGCCCGGCGCGCCGGTCGCCCGTTCGACCCGCCCGAAGAGCTCGCCCGGCTGCGCGCCGAGCACCCCATCAGCCCGATGGCCTATCCCGACGGCCACGTCGGCTGGCTGGTGACCGGCCACGCCCTGGTGCGCGCCGTCCTGGCCGACCCGCGCTTCAGCCATCGCTCCGAGCTGACGCACATCCCGCTGCCGGGGGCCGGTGTCGGCCAAAGGCCCCCGTCGGCGCCCCCGGGACAGTTCACCGCGATGGACCCGCCCGAGCACACCCGCTACCGCCACCTGCTCACCGGCCAGTTCACCGTGCGGCGGATGCGCGGCCTCACCGGGCGCATCGAGGCGATCACCGCCGAGCACCTGGAGGAGATGGAACGCCACGGCCCCCCGGCCGACCTGGTGGAGGCGTTCGCGCTGCCCATCCCCGGCCTGGTCATCTGCGAGCTGCTCGGCGTCCCGGTCGCCGAGCGAGGCCGCTTCCAGCGCGACATGACCCTGCTGCTCAGCCTGGACGCCACGCCCGAGCGAAAGATGGCCGCTTACAAGGCGATCCAGGAGTTCATGGGCGACCTGGTGCGGGCCAAGCGCGCCGATCCCACCGACGACCTGCTCGGCGACCTGGCCGCGAGCGGCGACCTGACCGACGAGGAGCTGGCGAACATCGGCGGCACCCTGATGGGCGCCGGGTTCGAGACGACCGCCAACATGATCGCGCTCGGCGCCTGGGCGCTGATGAGCCACCCCGACCGGCTCGCGGCCCTGCGCGCCGACCCGGGCCTGGGCGACCAGGCCGTGGAGGAGCTGCTGCGCTACCTGAGCATCATCCCGGTCACGGTGCGGACCGCGCTGGAGGACGTCGAGCTGGGAGGACGGCTGGTCAAGGCCGGCCAGTCGGTCACCGTCTCGGTGCCGGCGGCCAACCGCGACCCCGCCCACTTCCCCGACCCGGACACCCTGGACCTGCACCGGGTGACGGCGGGGCATGTGGCGTTCGGCCACGGCGTCCACCAGTGCCTCGGACAGCAGCTCGCCCGCGTGGAGATGCGGGTCGGCCTGCGCGCGCTGTTCGACCGGTTCCCCGGGCTGCGCCTGGCCGTCCCCCCCGAGGAGGTGCCGCTGCGCACCGACATGCTCATCTACGGCGTGCACCGCCTGCCGGTCACCTGGGATCCCGCCTGACCCCACGCCGGCGCCCTGCGGCGTCGCGCCGCCGAGGCGCCCGCGGTCCTCACGTCATAGGTGGCACGCCCGGCGTCACGTCCGGCCCCGCCCCAGGCCATGCCACGCACCCGTTCACCGGAGCGGGCCGTGCCGCGCGCCCTCGGGCGCCTCCCGGCACGGCCCTACCCGGTTCGCGGCACGCCGTCAGCCGCTACTCGAACTGCTGCTACTGCTGCTGGAGCTGCTGCTGGACCCGCCGCCGCCCCAGCGGCCGCCGTCGTCCCAGCCGCCGCCGGAGCCGCTGGAGCTGCTCGAGCTCGAACTGCTCGAACTGCTCGAACCGGACCCGCCGCCTCTGCCGCCGCCCGAGCCGCTGCTGGAGCTTGAGCTGCTCGAACTGGAGCTGCTGGACCCGCTCGAACCGCCGCCCCTGCCACCGCTGGAACCGCTGGAACCGCTGGAACTGGAGCTGCTCGAACCGCTGGAGCTGGAGCCGCGCCTGTGCGAGTCGCCGCGGCACCACCGGCGCCGGCAGTCGTCGGTTAAGCCGGACGCCGCTCCTGGCGTGACGGTGGCCTGCCGGACCTGCGTGGTGGTGGCCGCGCTCGCCTGCTGGACGGGCATCGCGGCCGGGCCGATGAGGGTGGTGGCCACCACGGCGCCGGCGGCCAGAGCATGCTTGAGCATGAGAGATCACTCCGTGTCCTGCGTTGCGCCCGGCGGGTTGCTCGGGCTGACGGAGCGCCGTGTCGGTTCCCGGGAAGATGTCGAGACGACGTCTTACCTGAGACCCACGCTAGATGAAGCGAATCTGGGCGGTCATCCCGTATAGCCCAAAGCCTCGGTCCGGGCTCAGCAAGCCGGCGCGGCGCGCGGGGGCGGTCGCGCCGTCCTGCGAACATGGACGAAATAGATCATTTTGGGCTACTTTGCCGGGCATGATGCTTCGATCCGTGCTCGGGATGATCACAGCCGTGTCGGCGGTCGTCATGGCGATGCCCGCGTCCGCGCAGGGGGTGTCCGGCGCCCCTTCGGACGACGGCGCCGCGCCCTCGGCCTCCGCGGCCTCCGCCGCTCCCGCCGCCGGCGGAGCGGTGTCCGCCTCGCGCGCGCCCGCCACGGCGGGGGTCCCCAGGGCGGGCACGGCTGCGGGACGGGTGAGCCTCGCCTGGGACCCGCGGCCCACCGCAACCGAGGGGCGCCTGCGCGGGTTGTCGCCGGTCAGCAGCCGGGTCGCGTGGGTGTCCGGCAGCCTCGGCACCGTGCTGCGCACCACCGACGGCGGGCGCGACTGGAGCCCGGTCGCCCCGCCCGGCACCGCCGACCTGCAGTTCCGCGACATTGAAGCGTTCGACGCGCGCACCGCCGTGGTGCTGTCGATCGGGGAGGGCGACGCCTCCCGCGTCTACCGCACCGAGGACGGCGGGCGCACCTGGGCCGAGACCTTCCGCAACGACGAGCCGCGCGCCTTCTACGACTGCATGGCCTTCTTCGACCACAGGCACGGCCTGGCGATGAGCGACCCGGTCGACGGCAGGTTCCGCATCCTGTCCACCGACGACGGCGGCCGCAGCTGGCGCGTTCTGCCCTCCGCCGGCATGCCCGAGGCGCTGCCCGGCGAGGCGGGCTTCGCGGCGAGCGGGCAGTGCCTGGTGACCGCCGGAGGCCGCGACGTGTGGCTCGCCACCGGCGGAGGCGCGCGCTCGCGCGTGTTCCACTCCCGCGACCGCGGCCTCACCTGGACGGTGGCCGACACCCCCATCCCTGCGGGCGACCCGGCGCGCGGAGTGTTCGCGCTCGCCTTCCGCAACCCCCGGCACGGCATCGCGGTCGGCGGCGACTTCCAGCCGGGACTGCCCTCCCCCGACGCCGCCGCCGTGACCGGCGACGGAGGAGCGACGTGGCGCGAGGCGTCCGCTCCGCCGCAGGGCTACCGCTCGGGCGTCGCGTGGCTGCCACACCTTCCCTGGGCCGCCATCGCGGTCGGGCCCACCGGCAGCGACGTCACCTTCTCCGCCGGCGACCGCTGGCAGAACTTCGACGGCGGCTCCTACGACACCGTGGCCTGCGCCCCCGACCTGGCCTGCTGGGCGTCCGGCGAGCAAGGCCGCGTCGCCCGCCTCACCCTTCAAGGTGTTCCCTCCGGAACCGCCCGCCGGTAGCGGCCGGCCGGCGCGCGAACCTCCGCGACGCGTTCGGGCGCCTGTCGCTGAGGCGGAGCGCCGGGATCAGCAGGCGGTGTCGGCGGCCGGCAGCTCACCGGTGACGAGGTAACGGGCGACCGTGGCGTTGAGGCACTGGTCGCCGTAATACGGGAACGGGGCGTGGGTCTGGGCGTCGATCGTGACCAGGCGTGATCCGCGGATGCGCGCGGCGACGGCCCTGCTCACGGACGCCGGCACCGCCACGTCCCGCAGGGCCGCCACGACCAGGGCGGCCGGCGCGCGGTTGCGGTCGAGCCGCACCGGCTCGTCCTTGGCGGGCGGCCAGAACGCGCAGGGGTTGATATTGGCGTTGCCCGGCCCGAACAGCGGATGACGCGCCCGATAAGCGGCGATGTCGCGCAGGTAGACGCGCGGGTCGCGCGGCCAGGGGGCGTCGGCGCAGCGGTAGGCGGTGTTGGTGGCGGTGTGGTGGTCGGCGGGCACACCCGGCACGCCCTCCGGCGGCGCGGGACGGATGGGGAACGGGACGAACGGCTCCCGTCCGGCGGCGACGGCGGCGAAGGCCGCGGCGACCATGCCGAAGGCCCGCTCGTCGTAGATGCCGGCCACCAGCAGGGCGCCCAGCTCGCCGCCGGTCCAGGCGTGGCCGGCGATGACGATGGGCGCCCGGGTGGCCCGGTCGAGGATGCCGGTGAGCGCGGCGTGCACCTTAGCGGTGGTCTCCCCCAGGCCGTATTCGGCGTGCCGCGCGGCGACCCAGGCGGCGAAGGCCATCGTGCCCTCCTCGAACGCCGGGGTGCGGCTCAGTTCGAACGGCCGCCAGATCGTGTCGGCGTTCACCGGGCTGTCCAGGACGAACCGGTCAACGCGGTGCGGGAACAGCGTGCCGTAGACGGCGCCGAGCAGCCCCGCGTAGGAGCCACCCAGGTAGGAGATCTTCTCCTCGCCGAGGGCCGCACGGATGAGGTCCATGTCGCGGGCGGCGTTCGCGGTGGTGGCGTGCGGCAGGGCCCAACCGGAGACGCGCACGCAGTCCTCGGCGTACCGCCGGGCCTCGGCCGCCTCGGCGAGGAAGCGTCCGGGTGTCGCGGGCCGCACCCAGAACCCACCCGGCTCCTCCTCGGGCCGCCCGCAGCCGATGGGTGTGCTGCGCTCGACGAACCTCATGTCGAATCCGACCAGGTCGTAGCGGGCGCGGACGTCGGCGGGCAACGCGGGGGCGAGGCTCGCGGGCAGCGGAACGCCCGGCCCTCCCGGCCCGCCGCCGGTGGTGAGCAGCACCCCCCGGCGCCGCTCCGGGTCGGTGGCGGGCAGCCGGGAGATCACGATGGAGATCCTGGGGCCGGACGGGCGGTGGTGGTCGAGGGGGACGGTGACCCGGGCGCACCGCAGGTCCGGCGCGCTCACTCCGGCGCACGCCTCCCACCGCAGCCCCGGGCCTCTGACGGCCGCGGCGGCGCCAGGGGCGGCGACGGCGGAGACCGCGAGGGCCGCTGCGACGACCGGTGCGAGCGCGGTGACCGGCACTGCACGGGCGAGACGCTCGAACCCGCGCCGCCCGCGCGCCGCACGGGCCGGGGCCGCGCTCGCACCGTCCCGCTCTTCATCGACCGGCACGGCCGCGGCCTCACCTCCGGTGCCCTGCCTGTGGGCTTGTGCCGCGGAGGCCGGGGGCGGGTGCTGGGGTGCGCGCGCCGGGCCAGGCAGGTGCGCGCCGTCCGGGGAGTTGCCCGTGATGTCCGTCATGTTGCCGGTCTCCGTTCTTGTGACATGTCCGCCGATTCCGTCCCGCAGCGGTGCCCGGCGGACGCCGACGCGAGGTCCCGCCGGCCCGACCCGCTCGCCGGACGCCGAGAAGCGGAACGCCAGCCGCCGGTCAGGTCAGCGAGGTGCGGCGGGTGACGCCGAGAAGGCGGGCCTGCGAGGCACATCGGCTTGTCGGTGCGCGCGGTGGTGGCCTGACCGGGCCGCCGGCGTGCCGGCGGCCCTGACTTCAGTGTGCCGTTCGTGCCTGGACCACCTTGCTCTCGGGCGGGCCGAGGTAGCTGGGCAGGACGCCGCCGGTGTTCACCACCAGCCGCTGCACCACCACGGTCGGGTCGACCATCCAGAACTTCAGGACATGCACTCCTGGCGTGCTGATCGTGTGGGTGGTCGTGGTCACGTTGGCGTTGTCGGAGGTGTTGCGCTCCCACTGCCGGTTCATCGTCGTGTCGTTCGCGCCGGTCGCCTTGGTGACGTTCACGGTCTGCGGCGCCTGGTCGTCGAACGACACGGCGTACTTCAGCCCGTCGGTCGGCAGGACGTTGTTCCTCGGCGACAGGTACGCCGAGACCGTGACCGGGCCGGTGGTGAACACGGTCATCGTGTACTCCAGACGCGGGCCGTCCCCTCCTGGCGAGCGGCTCGCCGCGGTGACCGGCCAGGGCGTCACGCCGTCGCCGGTCTTGCCGATGCCCGGGATGCGCTTCCAGATGACGCCGGACGCGCCGACCGCCCTGGTGTGGTCGGCCGCCTCGGCCGCGACGTACCCGCCGGCCTCGACGAAGCCCTTGACCCGCGAGGGCGGCGTCGCGGGGTTGTCCACGACCGCCGTGACAACCACGCCCGCGCCCGCGCCCGCGACGGTGATGGGCACCTCGGTCCTGCCCTTCGGCGCCCGTGACCAGTCGACGCGCACGGTCACGCGCACCTGCTCGCCGACCTCTCCCGACCTCGGTGTGACGCTCACCCACGGCACCGACGGCTTGACGGTGTAGCCGAAGGAGGTCGTGCCGCGGTTGAACACCTCGATGTACTGCCGCGGCGAGGACTGGTACGGGCTGAACGCCGGCAGGACGGCCGGGGTCCGCTCGGCGGGCCACCACTTGTCCGAGCCGTCGACCGCGACGCCGAGGTCGGCCGCCGCCGGCACCTGGATGCGCTGCAGGTGCGGGTAGAAGGCGTCCGGCAGGGCGACGTTGTCCTTCTCGGGCTGCTGCCAGGGAGCGTTCGGTCCGTACCTCTCGATGTCGCCGTAGCCGATCTTCGGCTGGAGCTGGAAGCCATCCCACTTCCCATCGGCCATGGTCTTGTTGTAGTACTGCGACATCGCCTGGTCCTCGTCGAACCTGGCCTGGGCCAGGTCGGCGAGGCGGTTGGTGGCGGCGCGCCCCTGCCTGGCGTACAGGATGTCGGTGAACTGCGCCCTGCGCATCGCGTACAGATTGGCCGTCGCCTTCACCTGGTAGTAGACGAGCTGGTAGTAGGCGTCGTCGTACCCGGCGGGCAGGGCCTCGCGTATCTTCTCCGCCTTGGCGGCCAGGGCCTGCCACTCGGCGGTGACCCGGTCCATCTCCTGGTAGGCCGTCAGGCTGAAGGGGGTGTCCTTGTCGTCGTAGACGATGGCCGAGGAGTCGGTGGCCGGGTCCTTGGCGGGGTCGAGGCCGATGCGACGGTTCAGCAGCTCGGGCTTGCGCCGTGACTGCAGGCGGCCGTACGCGCTCAGCACCTCGGCGATGGCCCGCGCCTGCTCGGGCCCGAAGTTCTGCGCGGCGTACCCCCGCTCCCAGTCGTCCAGCCGGTCCAGCGTCAGGCCGGAGGGGTCCCAGGCGTAGTCGAGGAAGAGCTGCAGCGGCTGCTCCTCATTCTTCATGTCGCCGACGTTGACCACCCACAGCCGGTCCACGCCGTAGGTGTAGGCGAGGTTGAGCTGCTCCCAGGTGTTGGCCAGGTTGACGGTGTCGGCCCACTTGTAGTTGCGGCCGCCGCCGACGTAGTCGAAGTGGTAGTACATGCCGTAGCCGCCGCTGCGCCTGGGGAGCGCCTGGTCGGGCAGCTTTCGCATGTTGCCCCAGTTGTCGTCGCAGAAGACGACGGTTACGTCGTCCGGCGGGCGAAGCCCCTGGTCCCAGTAGCGCTGGACCTCCTTGTAGAGGGTCTGCACCTGCGGGATGGACGTCACGGGCTCGTCGCTCTCCTTGGCCAGGATCTCGCGCTGGGCGGCCAGAATGCTCTGCATCAGCTCGATGCCGTCGCCGTCGGGCAGGCCGACGTCGCCGTTGCCGCGCATGCCGAGGGTGACGACGCCCTCGAAGTCCTGCTCCTTCATGCGGCGGATGCCGTCGGCCCAGTACTTCTTGATGGCCTCGCCGTTGCGGCGGAAGCTCCACTCGCCGGTGCCGCCGTAGGGGTCGTGGCCGGGCACGGTGATCTCGCCTGCGCTGTCGCGCTGGGCGGCGACGGCGTGCCGGTTCCACTCCTCGATGCCGCGCATCATCGGCGCCTCGTGCGAGGTGCCCATCACGACGCCGTAGGCGGTGGCCGTCTTGTGGTTGTCGGGGTCGTCCTCGGCGAAGGCCCGTCCCCAGACCGCCGGCCACAGGTAGTTGGCCTTCAGCCGCAGCATGACCTCGAAGACCTTGGCGAAGAACTTGCTGTTGAAGCCGCCCGGGTAGCCCGCGGCCAGGCCGGGGCCGAAGTGGCGGGGCGCCCAGGTGCCGAGCGCCGGGTTCTCGTCGTTGATGAAGAAGCCGCGGTACTTGACCTTCGGCGTGCCCTGGCTGTGCCGGCCGGGCAGGACGTACAGCGCGTCGTGGTGGCGGGCCGGCACGTCGTCCCACCAGTACCACGGGGAGACGCCGATGCGCCTGGAGACGTCGTAGGCGCCGTAGATGGTGCCGCGCTGGTCGCTGCCGGCGATGACGAACGCGCGGCGCACGCCCGGCAGCGGGTCGGCGACGACCTGCTCCAGGGAGGTCTCCCATTTGCCGGCGATGCCGCTCACGTCGAGCTTGCCCTTGGAGATCAGCCCGTCGATGAGCGGACTCCTGCCGATGGTGCCGACGAGCACCACGTCGCCCCGGGGCGCCTGGTCCGTGGAGACGGCGGGCCTGACGCCGGTGACCCGCTCGATGTCGGCCCGCAGGTCGCCGACGACGCGGGTCACGCCGGCGTGGTCGCTCCCGCTGACGACGATGGGCGCCGCCTTGCCCGACGCGACGAGGGGGAAGCGCCCGGCTCCCCCGGTGAAGGCGATGTAGGAGCCGGGGTCGGCGGGCTCGTGCCGGGCCGTCGCGGCCGTCGCGGCCGTCGCCGTCGCCGTCGCGGCCGCGACCGCGGGCGCCGGCACGGCGGCCCCGGTGGCGATGACGGCCAGCGACAGCAGAATCCGGAGCGGCCTCCATGACCCGCGCCTTTTCGTATGAGGGGGAGCTGCGGCGTGCCTTCTCATTCTGGGATCTCCCTGAGGGGGCGGAACGGCGCGGATGACGGAAATTTGCTCCCGCATAACGAAAGTTTCGGTAATCCCCAAAAACAACCGGATGTTAACGAGCCCCATACAGGTGGTCAACCGTTCAGATAGTGCAGGCCGACAAGCCGGACCGCACACGAAGCGGCCGGTGAAACTTTCACCATGAATGTGTTCCCATCACCGCGCACGGCCGATGCCGAACCCGCGGGACGCCCGTCGCCGCCCTGGATGGTGCGCGAGGGCGCCGTCCTGTCCCGCGACCGGGGGTGGCGTGCGGGCGCGGGCCGACGCCGATCTCGCCCGGGAGTCCGCTCCGGCGCGCTGAGGGAAGACCGCTATTGTGAGTTGGAGCCGTACGAATCGGTTCACTCGGCTTCGATCGTCGCGTAATCGGGTCGAACCCTTCCTCTGGCACGATCTCCGCAACGACCGTCGGCGGCACGAAGGAAAGAGACCGATGGGCATCATCTCGCGCGGCTTCCGCGGCCGGCCCAGGGACGAGGGCGTCAAGCTCCCGCCCGGCCAGTACCTCACGCACGACTTCCCGGTGCTGTCGGCCGGGCCCACCCCGCGCATCCCACTGGACCGCTGGGAGTTCACGATCGACACCGAGGCGGGGCACACCCACCGCTGGAGCTGGGAGCAACTGCTCGGCCTGCCGGCCGAGACGCCCACCGTCGACCTGCACTGCGTCACCAAGTGGTCCAAGCTCGGCACCGCGTGGAAGGGCGTGTCGCTCGATGTGCTGATGGAGGACGTCGAGACCACCGCCGAGTACGCGCTGATCCACTCCTACGGCGGCTACACCACCAACCTGCCGGTGGAGGACCTGCTCGACGGCCAGGCATGGATCACCTACCAGTACGACGGGGAGGAGCTCGCGCCCGCGCACGGCGGCCCCGCCCGGCTGCTGGTCCCGCACCTGTACCTGTGGAAGTCGGCCAAGTGGGTGCGCGGCATCCGGCTGCTCAACGACGACTGGCCCGGCTTCTGGGAGACCGCGGGCTACCACAACTACGGCGATCCGTGGCGCGAGCAGCGCTACCAGGGCGATTGAACGCCCGCCGGCTGACGTGGCGGGCCGCGCGGCTGGTCGGCTCCCGCGCCGAGACCGACGCCGCGCGCACGCTGGTCTTCAAGATCCCCGGCTGGCCCGGCCATCTGCCCGGCCAGCACGTGGACGTACGGCTGACGGCCGAGGACGGCTACAGCACCCAGCGCAGCTACTCGGTGGCCTCCGCCTCCGACGGCGACCTCGTCGAGCTGACCGTGCAGAACGTCCCCGGCGGTGAGGTCTCGCCCTACCTCGCCGATGTCCTGGAGGTGGGCGACGAGGTGGAGATGCGCGGACCGGTGGGCGGCTGGTTCGTCTGGCGCCCCACCGGCGTGGAGCCGGTGCTGCTGGTCGCGGGCGGGTCGGGCATCGTGCCGCTGATGGCGATGATCCGCGCGCGCCGGCAGGCGGGGAGCCGGACGCCCTTCCGCCTGGTCTACTCGGTGCGCGAGCCGCGCCAGCGCTTCTACGCCGAGGAACTGCGCCACGCCGGCCCAGGCGACGCCGGGCTCGACGTCGCCTACCTGTACACGCGGTCCGCCCCGGACGGCTGGCCTCGCGCGGCGGGGCGGCTCATGGCGGCCGACCTCGGCGCCCACGGCTGGCCGGCCGGGCTCGCACCCGACTGCTACGTCTGCGGGCCCACGGGGTTCGTCGAGACGGCCGCCGACATCCTGCTCGCCCTCGGCCACGATCCCCGCAAGATCAGGACCGAACGCTTCGGCCCCACCGGAGGCTGACATGACCCGACCGATCGAAGACGCCTACCAGGACGGCAACGCCCTGGCCGGCCCGCTGCGCGAGATCTTCGCCGTCGACGTGACCGCCGCCGACGGCCGGTGCGCGGGCTGCGGGCTCGCCGGCCCGCTCGCGTCCCTGCGGGTGTACGGGCCCGGCCCGGGCTGGGTGGCCCGCTGCCCCGGGTGCGAAGAGGTCGTCATACGCCTGGTTCGCGGACCCGATGCCGCCTGGCTCGACATGCGCGGCACCGTGAGCCTGCGCATCCCGCTGCCCGCCGATCCGCAGGGAACCGCGGGCCCCTGATCCGCGCGAAGCGAGGGCCCACGACGCGCCCGATCAAACACCTGTTCTAGAAACCTGGCGTCCAGGTCTTCCGGAACCGGTGCCGTGGACGGAATACTGACCGTCGGTAACCATTCCGTCCACACCGAAAGGCATCGCGATGACCGTCCTTCTGGCCCTTGGAACCGCGAAGGGGCTGTTCCTGGCCCGCAGTGACGACGACCGCGCGTCGTGGGACGTCACCGGCCCCCACTTCCCCATGACCGGCGTTTACGGTGTGTGCCTGGACAAGCGGGGGCCGGTCCCGCGCCTGCTGGCCGGGGTCAGCAGCTCCCACTACGGGCCGAGCGTCGCCTACAGCGACGACCTGGGCGCCACATGGCACGAGCCCGACCGCCCGCCGGTGGCCTTCCCGCAGGACACCGGCACGGCGCTCGAACGCGTCTGGCAGCTGGTCCCCGACCCCTTCCGCCCCGGGCGCGTCTACGCCGGCACGCAGCCTTCGGCCCTTTTCGTCTCCGACGACGGCGGGGTGACGTTCGAGCTCGTGCGCTCCCTGTGGGATCACCCGCATCGCCCGCAGTGGCAGGCCGGATTCGGCGGGCAGGCCATCCACACGATCCTCCCCCACCCCGGCGACCCGTCCTCGCTGCTGGTCGCGATGTCCACCGGCGGCGTCTACCGCAGCGCCGACGGCGGTGACTCCTGGGCGCCGGCCAACTCCGGCATCCAGGCCACCTTCCAGCCCGACCGTTTCCCCGAGTTCGGCCAGTGCGTGCACAAGGTCGGCAGGGACGCCGGCGACCCCGACCGCCTGTACGCGCAGAACCACCACGGGGTCTACCGCTCCGACGACGGCGGGGCGCACTGGGAGTCCATTGCCGAGGGCCTGCCGAGCGACTTCGGCTTCACCATCGTCACCCACCCGCACCGGCCCGACGTCGTCTACAACTTTCCGCTCGTCGCCGACGCGATGCGCTTCCCTCCCGAGGAGCGCTGCCGCGTCTACCGCTCGCAGGACGCCGGCAAGAGCTGGGAGGCGCTGTCCGACGGCCTGCCGTCCGAGCCGTTCTACCCGGCCGTGCTGCGCGACGCCATGTGCACCGACGACGCCGACCCCGCGGGCGTCTACTTCGGCACCCGGTCGGGCGAGGTCTACGCCAGCCCCGACGAGGGCGACTCATGGGCACTGGTCGCCTCCCACCTTCCCGATGTGCTCTGCGTCCGGGCAGCGGTGGTCTGACCGATGGCGGTGACCGTTCTGGTGCCCTCCACGCTGCGCGGCGAGGTCGACGGCGTCAAGGCACTCAGCGTCGACGCCGCGGGCACGCTGCGCGCGGTGCTGGACGAGATGGGCCGGCGCTGGCCCCGCCTCGAACGGCGGGTGCGCGACGAGCAGGGCGCCCTGCGGCGTTACATGAACGTCTACATCGACGGGGTCGACTGCCGCTCGATCGGCGGCTCGGATGCCCCTGTGCCCGGTGAGGCGGAAGTCCACCTCCTCCCCAGCGTCGCAGGCGGCTGACCTCACGCAGCCCGGCACCCGGCCGGCCCCTGCACGGTCGTCGCCCATGCCAGTCCCGGACGGCTGATCTCTCGCAGTCGAAGACGGCCGACTCGGGCCGGCGCGAACGGCTGACGTCCGGCGGTGGCGGCCGAGGTCTGGCGGTGGCAGAGGAGTGCCCTGGCAAGGGCGGGATACCGATGTCCGGAAACGGCGATGCGGCCGGAGCCGTGTGGGCTCCGGCCGCATCAGGGTCACGGCTCTGATGGGGCTCAGCCCCAGGGAGTGTTGCCAACCTTGTCGGGGGTCAGGCTCAACCCCACCGCCGAAGTCAGAGTGTCGATGAGGGTTTGAGATGAGGCGGTGGTCCCGACGTACTCGCTCATTGCGCTGACCCCTCGTCCATGGCGGTTCTGGCGTTGTGCCGTCCCGCCGTCGCACTAGTGAAGCTATTCGCGCCCGCTATTCAGTCCCTATCGGTACGCTTCTCATGCAGGAAAACAGGCTCATGCAGCAGGTTGTCGCCCCCTATCTGAAGTATTCCGATATTTCAGGATGGTTTCCCCTGACTCATATCGGTAATACCATCACCGCCATTCCGGTCAACCCGATATCGCCATGAAACATTGTTTCGGTGACGATGGAAAACACCGAAGGCGGCCGGCACCCGCCGACCGCACCTAGGGGGAGACCCGCCGCGTCGACCGCACCAGAGGGAAGACGCGGCCGCGGGAAGGTGAAAGGCCGACGAGCCGGTACCCGCCGACCGCACCTGCGGCAGGCACCGGCTCGCCGGGCGACACGCCGGTCCGGATCCGGCGCCACGTGCCCGGCCCCGAAGGGCCGGGCCACCGGGCGGCGGCCCCTGAACCGGCAGCTCAGGATGGTCCTGATCACTCAGACGGGCACATACGTCCCCGCTCCTCGTCCTCGGACCGCCCATGGCGATGCGGGGCGGTTGGTCCGACGGCCCTCACTGTTCGTCACGGCGCCGGGCGCACCAGCATGTGGACGCGGAGGAGGAATCTCCGTCGGCCGAGGAAGGTCCAGGGCATCCGACACAGCCCATGCCGCGCAGGCATACGCCGGGCCGGCGCGGCACGGGGCGTGCCGCGGAAGCGGTACGACCCCCGCGTGCGGCGGCCTCCCGTCGCGCCTCGGCGATCTCCTCCTCCCAGAGGGCCACGTGCTGCTCCCACAGGTAGGTATGATCGCCGAGGGAGACATGCCGGGACGCCGCCGGCCGGGGCGTGTCCCCGTCACCCGGTTCCGCCGGGGCGGACCGGTCCGGATGCGAGGTCACGTCCTCTCCGCGCCACGACCGTCGCCGGTCATCGGAATACGCCTCCCCCGCCGCCGGACGGTCTTCGCGGCCGGGAGCGCCATTGCCCGGCCACGAAGAACCACCCTGCCCCGGGACCACGTTCTGCGGCGCCGTACGGTCCGATGAACCCGGCACGTCATGCCCCGTCCACGGACGACTCTCGCCGGACAACACATCCCTCGGCCCCGGCCGCCCTCCGAGGCCGGGGGCGCCATCGCCCGGCCGCGGACGACGACTCTCGCCCGAGAACTCGTCCTTGGACCCCGTCTGCTCCCCAAGACCGCGTGCGCCACCACCGGGCCCTGGACGACCGCTCCCGCCCGGGAACACATCCCTCCGCCTCGGCCGCCCTCCGAGGCCGGGGGCGCCATCGCCCGGCCGCGGACGACGGCTCTCGCCGGGAAACTCGTCCTTGGACACCGACTGCTCTCCGAGGCCGAATGCGTCGTTACCCGGCCGGGGAGAAGCACCCTCACCTGGGAACGTGTTCCTCGGGGTCGAGGGCCGCCTCGGCGAGGGGCCGTCCTGACCGCGGCGGGAAGGCCGGCTCGGGTCCGGGAACACCTCGCCGGGCGCGGAGAAGATCCCGGGCCGGAACGCGTCCCGGTCGGGACGTGGCAGCCGGCGCCGGTCGGCAGCGGCCGCGTCGTTCCCGCCCGGCGGGAGATGGTCGTCATCCGGGGTGGGGTGATGTGTCCACTCGGTCGGGTCCTGCTCCCACCAAGGCGGTTCCTCTTCCCAGCGCTCGTGGTGGTGGTCGCGTGGAGACATGGTCATCCTCATCGGTTGCGCGGAAGGTTCGGACCGCCGGCTCGCCCGCCGCGCGGCGCCGGCCCGCCGTCCCGGACGGGGACGGGGGCCGGGCCCGCGCGGCGGGCCGGGCGGTCTAGGGCCACCAGGCGAGTCCCAGGAGGAAGGACCTGCCGGAGCCGGGGGGCTCCTGGCGATGGTCGTCCTCGCCGGCCGGCCGATCGGCGTGCGCGTCGTTGCCGGCGGACGGCTCAGGCCGCCGCCTGTCTTCTTCTTCGCCCCTGCCGCCATCCGGGCCCGGAGAACCCGCGGCCGGACCATCCGGGTCCGCCGCACGCTCTTCCCCACCGGAACCACACGGATCCCGCTGGGAGAGCCCCTCGCCCGGAACCGGCTCCGTACGGCGAGTGCCGGGGGCCGCAGGACGTCCTGCCCCGTTGGGGGTGGGGTGGTCCCGATCGGCGGGGTTGGGCGGGGGACGTTGGAAGGGCCCGCCGCCGGGCGGCTCCGGGGGGCGTGGGAGCACGCCGCGGGCCGCCCCTGGAGGGTCCTGGTGGAACGGTTCCTCTCCGGGCTCGCCCGGGTCCCGGTGCAGGACCACCTCGTCCTGGTCCCGCGGGCCGCCGCCGCTCCCGGGAGGGAAGACGGAGGCGGAAGCGTGACCTAGGCGGTCGTGCGGCTCGCCCGCTTGGGGTTCGCCCTCAGCGCCGCCGTTCCCCGAACGGGGGACGGAGGCGGAAGGGTGACCCAGGCGGTCGCGCGGCTCGCCCGCCTGGGGGTCATCGTCGGCGCGACCGCGGTCGTCGCCGTATCGGGGATTCGTGCTCTCGTCCATGCCCATGGTGACCTTCGGTACCGGCGTCCTGTCGTCTGATGCTGCGCTGGTCGGGGCCGCCGCTCTCACGTGCGGCGGGAAGGGCCGTCAGGCGAAGAGCTTGTCCAGCCAGTCCTGCCAGGCCTGCTCGACCTTCCTCGGGTCGATCTTGTCGGTGAAGATGTGGTGCGCCACCACCACGGTGTCTTGCTGGCCACGGATGAACCGGTACAACCCTTCACCGGTCCGCACCCCCAGGAAATCGGGCGCCACATAATCGGCCACCCCCTCGATCGGCGTGAAGCCCTCCGGCGTCAACCGCACCCGATCGCCCTGAACCACCTTCCCCGGCAACCCCAGACCCCGCTCCAGCACCGACCACACCGGCTCCACCCCACCGCCACCCGGCCGCGCCGCGAACACCACCAGCGCGAACTGACCGGGAAAATGCGTCAGATACTGATCCAGCGTGTGCAGATACATGTCCCAGCCGCGCTCCAACGCCTCCACCTCCGCCTGCCATCCATCACCCAGAACACCGCTCTGCACGAGCCGCAGTACCGTTCCGCCCTGTTCACGCCCCTCGATCAGGAACTCGAAGGCCATGAACGTGCCGTCCTCGCCCTCGGCGCCGCGGAACTCGAACCGCCTCCCCGGCTCCCACGCCGTCACCGTCGCCTCCACCGGGAAGTCACCGAAGAACTGCACCGCCTTGCCGCCCACCCACGGCTCGACCTCATTGCGGCCCAGAAACCAGGAGTTCAACCCCGGCCCGCTGGCCACCGCCTCCCACACCTGCTCGGCGCTCGCCCGCAGCTCGATCTTCTTGCGCACTTCGAACGGATGCGTCATCACGGGGTCCCTTCAGGCTCGAGGTCTGTCTCACTTGGCACGTAGGGGTGCATCGCCACGATCAGGCGGTGCACGCGGCCGCCATCGGCCGACTCGTCGTGGTATTCGCCGGCCAGGGCCGTGACCGCCTCGGCCAGCCGGGTGGCGAACGCGGCGCGGTCGGCGGCCGAGGCGAAGCGCACCTCGCCGTCGATGGTGAAGGTCGGCACCCGCCTGCGGGCCTTGGCCGCGGCGATGACGAGCCTTCCCACGTCGCGCACGAGCCGCGAGGCGACGGCGAGCAGCCAGCGCGCCGAGAGCGCGTCCGGCGAGCGCGCCGGATCGGGCGCCACCGCCGCCAGTGCCACCGGCGAGATGACGTAGGAGGCCGCCGTGGCCCGCATCACCCGTTCGGTCACATTGCCCTTGCGCCGCTCCTCCGCCAGCTCGACCAGGCCGTGCCGCTCGAGCGCCTTGAGGTGGTAGTTCACCTTCTGGCGCGGCAGCCCGACCCGCCCGGCCAGCGTCGCGGCCGAAGCGGGTTCGGCCAGCTCGGCCAGCAGCCGGGCCCGCACCGGGTCCAGCGAGACCTGGGCCGCCGCCGCATCTTCGATCACCGCAACTTCGAACATGACACAACGGTCTCACCGACAAACGAAGTTGTCAAGACTGTCTAAGTTGTCGGATCGCGGGGGCGATGGCGAAACGGACTCGAGCGTCCCGCATTGGGTAGAGGTGGGTGATGTTCATCTTGTTCGGGCTCCGCACGACCATCCATCCGCTCGGCACGCTTCGCTCCGCCTGCCGCGTCTGCGGCACCGTGGCGGCCCAGATGCTGTCAGAACGGGTGACCCGGTTCAGTCTGTTCTTCGTCCCGCTGTTCCGGCTGCGCACCAGGTACGCGGCACAGTGCACGGCGTGCGGCGCGACGTACGGCTTGTCGCGGCAGGAGGCGACCCGCTCGGCCATCCTGTGACGCGGCGCGACGCGCGGCCGGTTTCCCGTGGCGGCCGTCGCGGAATGCTCACGCCATGACCGTCGAGCACACCTCCCCGGCCGCGATGCTGGCCGTGGCGCTGGAAGAAGCCAGGAAGGGGTTCGCCGAGGGCGGGGTCCCCGTCGGCGCGGCGCTGTTCGGACCGGACGGGCGGCTGCTCGGCCGGGGCCGCAACCGCCGTGTCCAGGACGGCGACCCGTCGGTCCACGGCGAGACCGCCGCCTTCCGCGACGCGGGCCGGCAGCGCACCTACCACGGGACCACCATGGTGACGACGCTGTCACCCTGCTGGTACTGCAGCGGCCTGATCCGGCAGTTCGGCATCACCGGCCTGGTCGTGGGCGAGAGCCGCACGTTCACCGGTCAGCACGAGTGGCTGGCCCGCCACGGCGTCCACGTGGTCGTGCTCGACTCCGCCGAATGCGCCGAGCTGATGACGGCGTTCATCGGCGAGCACCCGGAGCTGTGGTACGAGGACATCGGCCAGGACACCTGACCCCTCCGCCGGCGGCGGAGGGGTCAGGCCGGCGAGCACGGCCCGGCGTCGCGGCGTCCCGGCTTTGGGACCGCGTCGCGGGCGTACGGTGCCGGCAGGCGACGGGGAGGCCGGGACTCAGGCGTCGCGGGCGGCGGTGGCCTGCCTGGCGGGGATCGCGGACGCGGCCGGGGCGGCGACCGGTGCGCCGACGGGCGCGGCGGGCCCGTCGTTCACGGGCAGGTGGATGATGAAGCGGCTCCCGCCGGTGTAGGCGAGGTCCAGCTCGATGCGCCCGCCGTGGTAGGCGGCGATCTTGCGGCAGATCGCGAGCCCGATGCCGGTGCCCTCGTAGGCGTCGCGGGTGTGCAGCCGCTGGAAGATCAGGAAGATCTTGTCGGCGTACTTGGGCTCGATGCCGATGCCGTTGTCGGTCACCGTGATGCGCCACTCGTCGCCGTCCTGCTCGCCGTCGACCCGCTCGGCGTCGACCCGCACGACGGGGGCGCGATCGGGATGGCGGAACTTCAGCGCGTTGCCGATGAGGTTCTGCCAGAGCATCACCAGTTGGGTGCGGTCACCGATGATCTCCGGCAGCTCGCCCACCTCGACGGTGCCGCCGGTGTCCTCGACGCGGACCGCGAGGTTGCGCACGGCCAGCTCCACGGTCTCGCTGAGCTTCAGCCGCGCGAACTCGACGTTCAGCCTGCCGATGCGGGAGAAGGTCAGCAGCTCGTTGATGAGCGTCTGCATGCGCTTGGCTCCGTCGACGGCGAAGCCGATGTACTGCTTGGCCCGCTCGTCCAGCCGGTCGCCGTAGCGCTGCTCCAGCATCTGGGTGAAGCTCGCGATCTTGCGCAGCGGCTCCTGCAGGTCGTGGCTGGCGACGTAGGCGAACTGCTCGAGCTCGCCGTTGGAGCGCCGCAGCTCCTCGGCCTGCCGCTCGAGCATCTCGCGCGACTGGCGGGTCTCCTCCAGCTCCGTCACGATGCGCACCCGCATGGCCTCGATGTCCAGGGCCAGTTCCGCGACGTCGGAGGGGCCGCCGGTGTCGACGTGGTGGCCGAAGTCGCCCGCCGTGACCCGCCGCGAGGCGGTGCGCAGACGCTCCAGCGGCCGGAAGACCACCAGCCGGAGCAGCACCGCGATCGCGATGATGGTGAGCAGGAAGAAGACGATGATGCCGCTGAAGCTCACGTTCCTGACCGTGCGCGCGGAGCTCAGCTCGGCGCGGGCGGCCTGACGGGTCCGCGCCCACGCGGCGTCCTGCGCGTCGAGCGCGGCCCGCAGGGTGTCGAACGCGCGGCGGCCGGCCTCGGTGCGCTCGGCCGGCACGTTGTCGAACCCGTCGCGCCGGACGGTGGCGATCAGCGGCTCGGCGTAGCGGGCGCGCCACTCGGCGCTCAGCCGCTCGACCTCGTCCAGCTCGCGCAGCGGCGGGGCACCGGGCGCGAGCCCGCGCACGGCCGCGGCGGTCCGCCGCTCGGCGGCCTGCCCGGCGACGTAGGGGTCGAGCAAGTCCTCCTTGCCGGTGAGCAGGTAGCCGCGGACGCCGGTCTCCTGGTCGACGAGCGCGGTCCTGATGCGCTCGGACTCGATGCGCGCCGGAGAGATCACGTCGGTCAGGCGGTTGGAGACCTCCGTCGTGTGGCGCAGGACGACCGAGCCCGCCAATGCGGACAGCGCCAGCAGGACGACCATGACGACCAGCACCAAGGCGAACCACGCCTGGGCGCTCCAGCGAGCTCTCATAGGGTGCCCGAAACGACCCTGACGATGGCGGACATGCAAGGCATCGTAGCTTTCCCCCAGCGTGCTCCGGACCGTACGTCCCCGCGCTGCGCGTCTGTCGTCACAGCGGATATGGGAGACCGGCCCGGCGGGGCCGCGCGGCCGTGGGGCCCGCTGGAATAACCGGTGCGGTGACGACGCTTAGGTCGTTGAAACTTCAACAATACGAAGGATGATGAGGGCGATGCAGTTCGGGATCTTCAGCGTGGGCGACGTCACCACCGACCCGACCACCGGCACGACGCCGAGCGAGCACGAGCGCATCAAGGCGATGGTCGCCATCGCCCTGAAGGCGGAGGAGGTCGGCCTGGACGTCTTCGCCACCGGCGAGCACCACAACCCGCCCTTCGTCCCCTCCTCCCCGACCACGATGCTCGGCTACATCGCGGCGCGCACCGAGCGGATCATCCTGTCCACCGCCACGACCCTGATCACCACCAACGACCCGGTGAAGATCGCCGAGGACTTCGCCATGCTCCAGCACCTGGCCGGCGGGCGCGTCGATCTGATGATGGGCCGCGGCAACACCGGCCCGGTCTATCCGTGGTTCGGGCAGGACATCCGCCAGGGCATCCCGCTCGCCATCGAGAACTACGCGCTGCTGCACCGCCTGTGGCGCGAGGACGTCGTCGACTGGCAGGGCCGGTTCCGCACGCCGCTGCAGGGATTCACCGCGACACCGCGCCCGCTGGACGGCGTCCCGCCGTTCGTCTGGCACGGCTCGATCCGCAGCCCCGAGATCGCCGAGCAGGCGGCCTACTACGGCGACGGGTTCTTCGCCAACAACATCTTCTGGCCCAAGGAGCACTTCATCCGGCTGATCGGCCTCTACCGCGAGCGCTTCGCCCACTACGGGCACGGCTCTCCCGAGCAGGCCATCGTCGGTCTCGGGGGGCAGGTGTTCATGCGCAGGAACTCCCAGGACGCGGTGCGCGAGTTCCGGCCGTACTTCGACAACGCCCCGGTGTACGGCCACGGCCCCTCCCTGGAGGAGTTCACCGAGCAGACCCCGCTCACGGTGGGCAGCCCGCAGGAGGTCATCGACAAGACGCTGACCTTCCGCGAGTCGTTCGGCGACTACCAGCGCCAGCTGTTCCTGATGGACCACGCCGGCCTGCCGCTGAAGACCGTCCTGGAACAGCTCGACATCCTCGGCGAGGAGGTCGTCCCGGTGCTGCGCAAGGAGTTCGCCTCCGGCCGGCCGGCCCAGGTGCCGGACGGGCCCACCCACGCCGCCCGCGTCGCCCACCGCGACGCCGAGGCGGCGGCCCAGGAGCCCCAGGTCACCACCGGGCCCGCCTTCTGAACCTCCGCACCGGGTCGCGGCCAACGGGCGCCGTCGCCGCCTGACAAGCGCCCGCTGAGCCCGGGCCTCCGAACCGGCCACTCGAGCCCGAGCCTCGGAACCGGCCACCCGGGCCCGGGCCTCGGAACCGGTCCCCCTTGTGCTGCGTCCCACCCACCCCCTGACCGGCGTCGATCCGCCCGGGACGCCGGTCCCCTTCCCCGCCATCCCCGACCTCCGGGAGCACCCCATGAAGCCGTTGAAGCTCGTCGCCGTGTCCGCGGGCCTCAGCCTGCCGTCCTCGACGCGCCTGCTCGCCGACCGCCTGACCGAGGCCGCCCGCGCCCGTCTGACGCAGGACCGGGAGGTGGAGGTGCGCGTCGTGGAGCTGCGCGAACTGGCCGGCGACATCGCCGCCAACCTGACGACCGGCTTTCCCTCCCCGGCGCTGGACGAGGCACAGCGGGCGGTGGGCGAGGCCGACGGCCTGATCGCCGTCACCCCGATCTTCACCGCCTCCTACAGCGGGCTGTTCAAGTCGTTCGTCGATGTGCTGCCGAACACCGCGCTGGTCGGCAAGCCGGTGCTGATCGCGGCGACCGGCGGCACGGCCCGGCACTCTCTGGCGCTGGAGCACGCCATGCGCCCGCTGTTCGCCTACCTGCGCGCGGTGGTCGTGCCGACCGCGGTGTACGCGGCCTCCGAGGACTGGGGCTCGGCCGGGGACGAGCGCACCGAGGGCCTGGCGGCCCGCGTCGCCCGCGCGGCCGGCGAGCTGGCCGATCTGATGCTGCGCCGGCCCCCGGCCGCCGAGCCGGTCGAGGAGCTCATCCCCTTCGAACAGCAACTTGCGGCGCTGCGCCCCTGATCCGGGCTCCGTCCGCCGACCCGCGCCCGTCCAGCGACAGGCGGCCGTGCCTGCCGGAGACGCCGCCGGCGACCACCGCCCACCCGGTGACCGGGGTCCGCCGGGGAAGCGGCGCCGCCGTGCGTGCCGTCCTGCCATGATGGACCGATGCGAAAGCGGACCACGCAGGCCACCCAGGCCACGCAGGCCACGGGGGCGACGGCTGCCACCCGGGCCACGCGGAAGGAGGCGCCCGCCGAGCCTCGTGCCGCCGGCTACCTGATCGAGCAGGAGCTGCGCGCCGGAGGGGCTCGCGTCATCGCCGGGGTGGACGAGGTCGGCCGCGGCGCGTGGGCCGGTCCGGTCGTGGTGTGCGCCGCGGTCACCGACCTCGGCCCGCCGCCCGAGCTGCCCGGCCGCGGCGGGGCGACGGTACGGCTCACCGACTCCAAGCTGCTGGCGCGCACCCACCGCGAAGCGTTCGCCGAGGCGCTGCCCGGCTGGCTGACCTGCCACGCGATCGGCGCGTCGAGCGCCGAGGAGATCGACGAGGTGGGCATGACCGAGGCGCTGCGCCGGGCCGCGTCCCGGGCGCTGTCGGCCCTGCCCGTGCGTCCGGACGCGGTCATCCTGGACGGCAAGCACGACTTCCTGCGGGCACCGTGGCGGGTGCGCTGCGAGGTCAAGGCCGACCTGCGGTCGATCAGCGTGGCGGCGGCGTCGGTGCTGGCCAAGGTGCACCGCGACCGGCTGATGGCCGATCTGTCTCCCGGGCATCCGGCCTACGACTTCGCGGGCAACGCCGGCTACCCCTCCCCCGTCCACCAGGCGGCGCTGGCCGAGCACGGCCCGACGCCGCACCACCGCCTGAGCTGGTCCTACCTGGACGACCTGCCCAAGTGGCGGCACCTGCGCCGGCACCGTGACCCGCTCGCCGCCTCCGGCCAGCTCACTCTGCTCTAACCGGCGGTTCCCGACCGGCCGCGCGCCGCAGGAAGCCGACCACCGTGCGGGCGGCGGGCAGCGGCGCGGGCGGGAGCACCGCCGACACGGTCCGGCACGGCGCCGGCTCACCGAGCGGGCGCAGCGCGAGGCCGTCCGGCACGGCCCACGCGGCGATGGAGGGAACCAGCGTGACGCCGAGCCCGGCCGCGATGAACCCGAACTTCCCCGTCCACTCGGCGATCTTGAGCGTGCGCGGGGTGAAGCCGGCGCGGGCGCAGGCGTCCGCGAGCATGGTGCGCTGCCCGGGAGGCGGCGCCTCCAGCCAGGTCTCCTCGCGCAGGTCGCGCAGGTCGACGTGGCCGGCCGCCGCGAGCGGATGGTCGCCGGGCAGCGCGACGAGCAGCTCGTCCCGCACCAGCTCGACGAACTCCAGGTCCTCGTCGTAGGGGAGCCCTGAGGGATAGTCGCTGACCACCGCGACGTCCAGGCTCCCCTCACGCATGCGGCGCAGCAGCGCGCCGCTCTGTCCCTCGGCGGGGACCATCTCGACGTGCGGGAACTCCCGGCGGAAGGCGCTCAGCGCGGCCGGGACCAGCGCGACGTTGGCGGTGGCGAACGCCCCGAGGCGGACGCGCCCCCGGTAGCCGCCGTGGATGCCCGCCAGGTCGTCCGCGGCCCTGGCCAGGCGGTTGAGCACGGCCCGCGCGTGCTGCCACAGCAGCTCCCCGGCCGGGGTCGGCCGCACGCCCCGCGGGAGCCTTTCGAACAGCGGCCCGCCCGCCTGCCGTTCCAGGGACGCGATGCGGCGCGAGACCGCGGACTGGGTGTAGGCGAGCTCGCCGGCCGCGGCCGTGAACGAGCCTCTGCGTGCGACGGCGTCGAGCAGGCGCAGCGCGTCGATGTCGAACACATTCCTCCAACGCATGGGATACATGCAATCTAGTCGCTGGTGGAATGCGTAGCGCTTCTCTACGGTCGAGCCCGTGATTGCCCTTCTCGGACTGGGACGCATGGGCGTCCCCATGGCCCGGCGACTCGTGGAGGCCGGGCACGACGTGACGACGTGGAACCGCACTCCGCGGACGGTGCCGGGCGCGCGAACCGCCGCCTCGCCGGCCGAGGCCGTGGCGGAGGCGGAACTGGTCATCACGATGCTCAGCGACCCGCCCGCGGTGACGCACGTGCTCGGCCTGGCGGCGCCTGGACTGCGGGAGGGGACGCTCGTGGTCGAGATGTCCACCATCGGGCCCGGCGCGGTGGCCGCCCTGCGCGACCTGCTTCCCGCGAGCGTCGGCCTGGTGGACGCACCGGTGCTGGGCAGCGTGGACCCGGCGCGCGAGGGCACGCTCACCGTCCTCGCCGGCGGGTCCCCCGGCGACCTGGCGCGGTGCCGCAAGGTGCTGGAGGTCTTCGGGCACGTGCGGGAGATCGGCGGCCCCGGCGCCGGGGCCGCGATGAAGCTGGCCGTGATGAGCGCGGTGGTGCCCGCCCAGGTGCTGCTGGCCGAGACGGTCGCCTACGCCCGCGCGGCGGGGGTGGACACCGGGGCGCTGCTGGACGTGCTCGGCGCCAGCCCGCTCGCCGCCCTGGCCGAACGGGTGCGCCCCGCGGTGGAGGGCACGCGCGCCGAACGCCGCTACGGGCTCGGCCTCGCGGCCAAGGACCTCGCGCTCGCCACGCACCCCGTCCAGACGCTCGCGGGGGCGGCGGGGAGCCGGCTGGACGCGGCGGTCGCCGCCGGCCTCGGCGGCGAGGACCTGACCGCCGTGTTCCCCCACATCGCCGGCGGCCCGGCGCCGCGCGTGCGTGCCGGGGTGGACAGGCTCAACCCCGCCTCGGTGCCCGCCACCAACGGGCGCTACTCCCACGCCACGCGGGCCGGCGACCTGCTGTTCGTGTCCGGACAGGTGGCACTGGACGCCGAGGGCAACGTGATCGGCGGGGACGACATGACCGCGCAGACGGAGCAGGTGATGGAGTACCTGTCCCGCATCCTCGCCGACCAGGGCTGCACGTTCGACGACGTGACCCATATCAGGACGTTCCTCACCGACATGTCACGCCTGCAGGAGCACGCCGCCGTGCGCGCACGCCACATCACCGGCGAGCCCCCCGCCAGCACGACCGTAGAGGTCACCCGCCTGTTCCGCCCGGGCCTGCTGGTCGAGGTGGAACTCACCGCCGTCATCCCCCCGCCCGCCGCCGGGTAGCGGGACCTCACCGGGGGTGGCGGGGACCTTCCGCGTGAGGACGTCCATTTCTGGAGGAGAGGCGCGCCCGGCCGGTCAGGAGTCGGCGGTGGTGTCCAGGAGGTCGGCGGTGTGGGTGAGGGTGGGGCCGAGGGGGGCGTCGACGGTGAGGTCGGCGTAGTCGTCGCCGCGGGTGGGGCCCTGGTTGACGATGGCGACCGGGACGCCCAGCTTGGCGGCCCTCAGCACGAACCGGCGTCCGGACATGACGCTGAGTGACGAGCCGAGGACCAGCAGCAGCCGAGCGCGCTCGACGAGCGCGAAGCACGCGTCGACGCGGTCCCGCGGAACGGTCTCGCCGAAGAAGACCACGTCGGGCTTGAGCATCTCGCCGCCGCACGCCCGGCAGGCGGCGGGGACGAACGCCTCGACGGCCTCGCCGGGCAGTTCGACGTCACCGTCGGGGTTGACGGCGGTGACCAGGGCGCCGAACCGGGGGTTCGCCTCCCGCAGGCGGCGGTCCAGCTCCTCGCGCGGGGTCGTGTCGCGGCAGTCGAGGCAGACGACGCGGTGCAGGCTGCCGTGCAGCTCGATCACGCTCCGAGCGCCGCCGGCCTGGTGCAGGCCGTCGACGTTCTGGGTCACCAGGCCGGACACCAGGCCGCGCCGCTGGAGGCGGGCGACCGCGTGGTGCCCGGCGTTCGGCCTGGCCCGCGCCATGGACCGCCACCCGGCGTGGCTGCGCGCCCAGTAGCGGCGCCGGGCGGCCGGGTCTCCGGTGAAGGCCTGGTAGGTCATCGGGGTGTGCCGGCGCAGGGCGCCGCTCGGCCCCCGGTAGTCGGGGATGCCCGACTCGGTGGAGATGCCGGCCCCGGTCAGGACCACCACGTCGCCCTCGGCCAGGAACTTCGCCAGCATGCCCGCGCCCTCGTTCACCCCTCCATGGTGCCCCACGCCTGCGTCCAGGTGGAAATCCTGCGCGTGAACCGCATTCCGCCTGTTCGTGACGCTGAGGTGGATCAGGACGGGCGCGACCACCATGGTTCAGGCGATCTTGCGGCGGTAGGTGGCCATGGCGGCGATGTAGGCGACGACGAGGATGCCGGCACACCAGGCCAGGGCGATCCAGATGTCGGTGCCGACCGGCCGCTGGGTGAACAGGTCGCGGATGGCGTTGACGATGGAGGTCACCGGCTGGTGCTCGGCGAAGGCGCGCACCGGGCCGGGCATGGTGGCGGTGGGCACGAAGGCCGAGCTGAGGAACGGCAGGAAGATCAGCGGGTAGGAGAACGCGCTCGCGCCGTCCACGGACTTCGCCGACAGGCCGGGGATGACGGCGATCCACGTCAGCGCCAGGGTGAACAGCACCAGGATGCCGGCGACGGCGAGCCACGCCGGCACTCCCGCCGCCGAGCGGAACCCCATGAGCAGGGCGACGAGCACGACGACCACGAGCGAGATCAGATTGGCGACCAGCGAGGTCAGCACATGCGCCCAAAGCACCGACGACCGGGCGATCGGCATGGAATGGAAGCGCTCGAAGATGCCGCTCTTCATGTCCGTGAACAGCCGGAACGCGGTGTAGGCGATGCCCGAGGCGACCGTGATGAGCAGAATGCCGGGCAACAGGTAGTTCACATACGATTCCGCCCCTGTCTTGATCGCGCCGCCGAACACGTAGACGAACATCAGCATCATGGCGATCGGCATGATCGTGGTCGTGATGATGGTGTCCACGCTGCGCGTGATGTGACGCAGCGATCGTCCCAGCAGGGCGGCGGTGTCACCGAAGAAATGCCTGGTCATCGTTGCTCCTCACTCGTCCGTGCCGAGATGGCGTCCGGGCCGCTCTCGCCGTGCCCGCCGTGCTCGCTGTTCTTGCCGCCGCCGCCGACGAGGGTGAGGAAGACGTCCTCCAGGGTCGGCTGCTTCTCGACGTATTCCACCTTGGCCGGCGGGAGCAGTCGCTTCAGTTCGGCCAGGGTGCCGTTCACGATGATCCGGCCCTCGTGCAGGATCGCGATCCGGTCGGCGAGCTGCTCGGCCTCGTCCAGATACTGCGTCGTGAGCAGCACCGTCGTACCTCGCGCGGCGAGTTCCTTGACGGCCCGCCACGCCTCGATGCGCGCCTGGGGGTCGAGACCGGTCGTCGGCTCGTCGAGGAAGACGACCGGCGGATCACCGACGAGGCTCATCGCGATGTCCAGGCGGCGGCGCATGCCACCCGAATACGTCGACACCTTCCGCGCGCCCGCGTCGGTCAGCGAGAACCGTTCCAGCAGGTCATCGGCGATCTGGCCCGGATCCTTCAGGTGCCGTAACCGGGCGACCAGCACGAGGTTCTCCCGCCCGCTGAGGATCTCGTCCACGGCCGCGAACTGCCCGGTGAGGCTGATGGACTCCCGCACGTCCGCGGCCTGCGTGGCGACGTCGAAGCCGTTGACGCGCGCCTTTCCCGCATCGGCCTTCAGCAGCGTGGAAAGGATTCTCACGACCGTGGTCTTCCCCGCCCCGTTCGAGCCGAGCAGGGCGAAGATGCCGCCCCGCGCCACGTCGAAATCGACGCCGCGCAGCACCCGCAGTTGTTCGTACGATTTCTCCAGGCCCTGCACCCGGATCGCGGGGCCCTGAATCCGATCGGCTGTCATTCCGATATCCGTTCTCTGTTTCGTCACGACTTGTCGCCCGCGGCCAGATCGGCGGCGCGGTCGATGGCGTGGGTGAGCCGTTCCCGCTCGCGGCTGATCCACTGACCCTCCGGGTAGTTGCGGAGGAACGCCTCGGCGAACTCGACCGGGTCCTCCCCGACGACCTCGCGGACCGGAGTCCCGTTCGCCGCGCTCTGCTCGAACAGGTCGGCGAGATCGTCCAGCATCGCCAGCAGGCTGTCCGCCTTTCCCGGCCCGAAGAACAACATGTACCGCTGCAGCGCGTCGATCGCCGTGTGATAATCCGCGGGAAGCCGCTCCGTGCGCGCCTTGTACTGCCGGTAGCGCTTCTTATGCTCGAACGGCCCGGTGACCAGCTCCAGGTACCGCAGGTAGCGATTCTTCTGCTCGATCGGATCCGTGGTCATTCTCCATTACCTCCGTCGCGGAGCTGTTCGAGCCGTTCGGCGAGAAAACTCCAGGTCTTCCAGAACTCTTCGAGATACTCCCGTCCCTGCGCGTTCAGGGAATACACCTTGCGCGGCGGCCCTTTCTCGGACGGAACCCTCCGCACGTCGACGAGACCGCGCTGCTCGATCCTGATGAGCAGCGCGTAGACGGTGCCTTCGGCGATGTCGGAGAAGCCCTGGTCGCGCAGCCACGCCGTGATCTCGTAGCCGTACGCGGACCGGCCGGACAGGATCGCGAGGACGATGCCCTCCAGCGTCCCCTTGAGCATCTCCGTCACCAGCTTGCCCATGAGGCATCCCTCCTCCAGCTACTTGGTGACACTAGCTACTAGTACATAGTAACGCTGAATAGCGACGGCGCAAGCCCGCGTGGCTCCGGTCGCCCCGCAGATGGCCGGCGGCCTCTCCGCTGGGCACGAGCTGCCTCGGAACAGGGAGTAAGTGGGATGCAAGGGAGCTTTCAGGGGGTTCGCCCAGACTCTGCGGAGGAGATGCCTGAGGGGGTGGAGCCATGCGAACGGGCTTACGGATGGCGGCGGCGGGGCTGAGCTTGGCGGGAATGGCCGTGGTGCCGGGGGTCACCGGGGCCGCCCCGGCGCAGGCGGAGCGCGGAGTGGCGGTCGGCACGCGGCTGGCGGCCCGCACCGATCCGGCGGTGCAGCTGATCGAGACCGACTACGCCGCGACCGTCACCGTGCCGTCGCCCAAGGCCAAGAAGGCGTTCTCCGCGCTGTTCGACGCGGCCGCCCGGCACGCCAAGGCGGGGCGCATCCCCGCCGACCACCAGAGCCAGGCCAAGTGGGTGCTGCGCACCGCCGCCGGGCACGTCGAGCGCTACCTGGCCCCGGCCGGGCCCGCACGCACGGCCAAGCTGGTCCGTCCCGGCCTGTGCACCGGCTGGTGGGTGACGCCGGACGGGTACATGGTGACCGGCGCGCACTGCGTGAGCGCGACCCGGGCGGCCCTGCGGCGCTTCTACGGCGCCAAGGTGCTCCCCACGGTGACCGGGGCGGACGCGAAGTCGTTCCTCACGGCGATCCGCAGGAGCGCCCAGCCGGACGACGAGCTGGTGCGGCTGGCCAAGGAGATGTTCGGGCGGTTCAACGCGCGGCAGATGCGGGTGACCGGGATCCGCCGAAGCATCGCCGTCATCACTCCGCTGCCCGGCGGCGGCAGGGACAAGACGGCCAAGGTGACGCCGATCCGGTTGATCGCCAAGGGCCGCGACTACCCCGGTGAGGACTTCGCCGTGCTCAAGATGCCCGGCGCCCATGACCTGCCCACGGTGCCGCTCGGCCGCGACTCCGACGTCCGCGTCGGCGACCCGCTGTACATCAACGGGTTCCCGGGGCTCATCACCACCAACACCGCCGTGTTCGACCTGCGCTCGCGGCTGTACCCGGCGCTGACCGAAGGCGCCTACAACGCCCGGCGCACCACCGTGCTCGGCGTGCCGTACATCCAGGCTCAGGCGCCGTCCTACCACGGCAACTCCGGCGGACCGGTCTTCGACGAGGACGGCAAGGTCATCGGGACGCTGATCGCCGGCTCGGTCGACCCGGCCACGGGCGAGACCGCCGAGAACCACAGCTTCATCCTGCCGGTGAGCATCGTGCGCAAGCGGCTGGCCGCCGCCGGGGTCGCGCCGTCCGCCTCACGGACGACGGTGCTGTACGACGCCGCCTTGGCGGACTTCTTCGCCGGCCGCTACCGGGCGGCGCTGCCCCGGTTCCAGCGGGTGCGCGCGCTCTTCCCCGCCCACCCCTACGTCGCCTCGTACATCACCGAGTCGCGGCACGCCATCGCCGCCGGCAAGGACAGAACTCCCCGCCGCTGACCCCCGCCCGGTCTCGCCGGCTCGGCGCCACACCAAGGCGCCGAGACCGCCGTACCACCTCCCCCCGGGTCGGCGCCTGGAGAGAGGGACCCGAGGGGCGGAACCGGGGACGCCGACCGCCGCCGATCAATCAAGAGGCGGAGGGAACGCCGACTCCCGGCGGTCCACGGGGAACCCGCCGCGTCGGCGCCCGAGGAGGCTCGCGAGTCGCGGAACACGGGTACGCCCGCCCTCGCGGCCATGACCTCGCTCGCCGTTCGCGACGGCCGGGTCACCGTTCGCGAGGGGCGGCTGACCGGGGGCCAAGGCCGGGTCGTCGTTCGCGCGGGCCGGGTCGGCGGGTCTGTGGTCCTGGTCGCCGTGTGGGGGCCGCGTGGACGGGGGCCCCGCGAGGGCGTCGGGGGTGGTGGGGACCTGGCCCCAGCGGGCCCTGACCATCCATTCCACGTAGGACTGCATGCCGGAGTTCATCGCACACCTCGTTTCACGTCGCCGGGTCACGGTCGTCGTCGGGGGCGGGCTGGAAGAGACCGAGAAGGGCGCCCAGCTCGGTGCGGTCGCCGATGCCGAGCTTGCGGTAGGCGCGCTGCAGGTGGTTCTCGACGGTGCGCACCGACAGCACGAAGTGGGCGCTGATCTCCTTGCTGGACATGCCCTTGGCGGCCAGCTCGGCGATCTGGTGCTCCCTGCGGGTGAGCCGCGGCCGTTCCAGCGCGGACAGGGCGGGAGTGCGGGCGCCGCTCGACTTCGCCAGGCGCAGCGCCCTGGCCGCCGCGGCCGAGGCGGCGGCGAGGTCGCCGGCCGCGCGGTGGCAGTTGGCCTGCTCGGCCGCCGCCTCGGCGGCCAGCAGCGGGCTGCCGAGCCGCTCGAGACCGGCCGAGGAGGCGGCGAGCCCGTCGCCGTCGCCGGCGGCGGCCGCCGCGACGTGCGCCGCGTACAGCGGCACCGCGCCGCCGCCGGCCTGCCCGGCCAGCTCGCGGAGCCGGTTGAGGACGTGCTGGGGGGCGCCCATCCTGGCCACGTCGTGCAGGGCGAGGGCCTCCATGCCGACGGCGCCGAACTCGCGGGCGAGCGCCGCGCCCTTCTCGGCGATGGCGGGGGCGTCGGGAGAGTTGCCGGCCGCGGCGACCCATGAGCGGGCCAGCTCGATCCACGGCTGGAGCAGCCACAGGCACCGCTGGTCCAGGCCGTCGGCCTCCGCCAGGGCCCTGCGGGCCGCTTTGACGTCCCCCGCGAGCGCGAGGCCCTGGGCGAGCTGGGCGAGCAGGACGGCGAGCAGGCCGCGGTTGCCGTGGTCGCGGGCGATGGCGACGCCCTCGCGGCAGCGGTGCAGCTCCTCGCGGACCTCGCCGCGCGCCCGGGCGACCAGGCCGCGCAGCAGGCAGAACCAGGCGATCGCGAAGGGGAACTGCCGCGCCACCGCCCGGTCGTACCCCTCGGTGGCGCACTCCTGGGCCTCAAGGAAGCGGCCGGTGAGCAGGCAGGCGTGCACCCGTCCGAGCTCGATGAAGATCTCCAGCCAGGGCAGCTCGCCCTGCCAGCGCAGGCTGTGCTCGCGGGCCTCGGCCAGGGCGGCGAGGCTCTCCTCGGGCCGCCGCAGGAAGGCCAGCGCCACGCCGCGGGCGACCTCGGCGACGCAGCGGGCGCGCACGCCGGCGGGCGCCTCGGCCATGACCTGCTCGGCGAGCACGACGGCCGTCTGGCAGCGTCCGGCGAAGACGTGCAGCAGGGCCTGCAGGGCGCGAAGCTCGGCGCGGGGTTCGCCGCCGTGCAGGTCGTGCAGCTCGGCGCGGAGCAGCAGCCACGCCTCGGACACGCTGTCGAGGCCGAAGGCCAGGTTGAAGGCGCGGACGCCGGTCAGCAGCGCGCGCTCGCGCTCACGGGTGGGGCGGCCGAGACGGGCGAGCTGCGCCTCGGCGTCGCCGGGCCGGCCGGCGAACATCAGCCCGTAGCCGAGCGGCTCGGCGATCTCCACGCCCTTGCCCGCGGCGACGGCGCAGGCGGCGAGCTGCCGGCTCAGCGGCAGGTCCAGGTGCGACCAGGCGCTCCTCATGGCGGCGGCGACGGCGCCGGCGGGCGGCTGCACGCCGTTCTCCAGGCGCCAGGCCGCGACCCTGAGCAGGTCGTCCGCGCCGGGTTCCGCGGCCTCGACGGCGTCGGCGAGCTCTTCCCTGCATCGGCGCGCCCGCAGGCGCGG
This sequence comes from Sphaerisporangium sp. NPDC004334, assembly GCF_053602655.1. Classification (NCBI taxonomy): domain Bacteria; kingdom Bacillati; phylum Actinomycetota; class Actinomycetes; order Streptosporangiales; family Streptosporangiaceae; genus Sphaerisporangium; species Sphaerisporangium sp. NPDC004334. The sequence continues at coordinate 235,302 of NZ_JBSGDZ010000007.1, read as the reverse complement.
GGCGCGGGCGCGCAGGACGTCCCCGTACAGAGGGTAGGCGAGCCGCGCGCGGTCGCGGCCGCCGAGCCGCTCGACCTTGACGATGCCGCGCGCCTCGACGGTCTCGACGGCGGCGCGGGAGACCAGGGCGGCCAGGACGTCCGGGCTGACCGAGTCGCCGAAGGCGAGCAGCTCCAGGGCGCGGCGGCATTCGGGGGTGAGGCCGGCGAGGCGCTTGTCGACCAGCCCGGCCAGCCGGGAGGTGACCGGGAGCGGGTCGCCGCCGCGCCAGACGCCCTCCGCGGGGATGAGCGCGCCGGTCTCGAGCATGGCGGTGATCAGCTCGCGCAGCAGGAAGGCGTTGCCGCGGGTGGCGTCCCAGCACCGCTGGACCAGCACGCCTTCGGCCGGGCCGCCCAGCGTGGTCGAGAGGATCTCTCTGACCTCGTCGCGGGTGAAGGGGCGCACCTCGATCCACTCGGCCAGGCCGCTGGTGCACAGGTCGGCGACGGGGTCGGGGACGCCCTCGCCGCTGCGTGAGGCGGTCAGGACGAACGCCTCGCGGTGGCGGGCCATCTGGAAGGCCAGGGCCACCGAGGCCTCGTCGAGCTGGTGGGCGTCGTCGATGACCAGGAGCAGGTCACGGCCGCCGGACTGGCCGATCAGGGCGTCGGCGGCCATGCGCAGGGCGTTGCCGTTGAAGGCGGTGTCCATGAGGGCGGCGGGGAGGTACTGCGCGAAGGCTCCGAACGGCACCGCCGAGGTGGCCTGGCAGGCGCAGGCACGGACGACGTGGAACCGTTCCTCGTCCGCCCGCCGGACCACCTCGGCGAGCAGCCGGCTCTTGCCGGCGCCGCCGTCGCCGATGAGCGCGGCCCCGGACAGGCCGGGGTGGCGCATGGCGACGGCGATGCGGTCCAGCTCGTCGCGCCGGCCGACGAAGACGTGCCCGAGCTCGGCCATCGCGACCCATGACCGCGGAACGTAGAGCGGGGAGCGCCCGTCGCCTGCGATCAGGCCGACCTGGTCCGGCGCGACAGGGACTTCGAGCGTCATATCGCCTCTCCCGTGTCATCGTTGCGCGTTTCCTGATCATTGTCATTTAGTGCCCATCTCCGACACCAGTGCGCCGGTCATTCGGCCGATGTGAATCCGTCATGTGCGTTCCCTTACACGCTCACAATGGGCTCCCACCTGCGCCGTTACCGGCGGCAAAGCGGGTGAGTAACGGCCCGGCGCCCATTGAGTAGCGCCGTGCGCCCAACAGAGCAGCGCGAGGTATTACCTCGCGATAAACCGTTGCCTACCTTGGTCGCAGGCAAGGCTGAAAGTTCCGATCGGACCGGCACTCCGCGCACAGAACAGGGAAACCCGACACGAGAAAGCAGCCCAATGCGTATAACGAAAACGTCCGCCCCATGGCCCGCCGAGGTCGTCGAGAAAGGGTGGAGCCACGGCAGGCTCCCCATCACGGCGACCAGCGAATGGAACGAGTTCGCCAAGTACTGGGAAGACCTTCCGGCCGACGAGTACGTCAGGGAAAGTCACGGCACCACCCGGCTCCGCCGCATCGGGCACCTGCTGGCCCGCGGCGGCGAGGGCGCGGGCGTGACCATGGAGAGGGCGCCGCACGGGGCCTTCTACCAGAGCGCTGAAATCAATTCGGTGTACGGCGGGCAGGTGCGCACCTTCGCCCCGATCACCGCCGAGACCTACGAGAACCTCTGCTTCCGTGCGGCCCTCGAACATGACCTCGGCCTGGTCAGGCGCCTGGAAGGCGACCACCAGACCTGGCTGGTCACCGTGCACCTGATCCGCATCGTGGCCACCGGCGACGCCGCGTCGGCGCCGGCCCCCGAGGGGCGGCACAGCGACGGTCACGACTACGTGATCATGCACCTGGTCAACCGGGAGCGCTGTTCCGGCGGCCTCAGCCGCGTGTTCCGCAAGGGCGGCGACCGTCCCGCGCTGGAGCACACGCTGCTGGAGCCGATGGAGACCGTCGTGATCGACGACCGCACGATGGAGCACGAGGTGACCCCGATCAGGCCGGCCGACGCCACCAGCGCCGTCCGGGACATGATGATCATCGATTTCGACCGCGTGCAGCCCGGCGGCTGAACCGACCGCCGCCCCGGGCGGCGCCCGCACGCCATCGGCGCCCTGCACCTCGAGGGCGCCGCATGCGAGGCGCGCGCGAACGCGCCGGCCCCGGGCGAACCGGCCGGGCCGGACGTCCCGTCACCCGAAACGCCACACCACGCCGAGGAGTTGTCATGGCAAACATCACGGCCGCCCCCGCCTGCCTGCAGTGCGAGACGGACATCGCCGTGCCGTCCGACGTCGAACTGGGCGACATCCTGGCCTGCCGCGGCTGCGGCCAGGAGCACGAAGTGCTGGACACCGCGCCGGTCGTCCGTCTGGACCTGGCGCCGGAGGTCGAGGAGGACTGGGGTGAGTGACGCCCCTGCGGACGTGCTGGTCTCCGTCACGATCATGCGCCCGGAGGAACGGCTCATCCTCTCGGCGTTCCGCGCGGCCGGTCTGACCGCGCGGTCCGTGACGCCCCGCCACACCACCGCGTTTCTCAACGACCCGGCGCTCGCGCCGCGGCTGGTCATCCTGCGCAACGTCTCCCACCGCGAGCTGGCGGGGATGTCCGACCGCTTCGAGCATGCCGGCATCCCCACCCTGAACTCGCCCGCCGCCGTGCGCCTGTGCCTGTCCAAGGACCTGCAGGCGCTCGCCTTCGCCCGCGCCGGGCTCCCTCACCCGACCACCCGCATCGCCTTCTCGGCCGAGCAGGTGGGCGAGCAGATCGAGGCCCTCGGCGGCCACGCCGTCGTCAAGCCGGTCAGCGGCTCCTGGGGCCGGGGCATCGTGCACATCACCACCCCCGCGGAGCTGGCCGCCTGGAGCGGCGGCTGGGAAGGACTGGACCCCGGAGGTCGCTCCTTCCCGGTGGTCGTGCAGCAGTACATCCCCAAGCCCGGCTTCAACGAGCGGGTGATCATCGTCGGACACACGCCGGTCGTGGCCTACAAGCAGGTGAGCCCCGACCTGCGGACCAACACCCACCTCGGCGGGACGGTCGAGCCGATCCCGCTGTCGCCGAGGTCGGCGGAGCTGGCCAGGCGCGTCGTGGACCTGTTCGGCCCCGGCTTCTACGGCGTCGACCTGGCCGAGTCGGCCGAGACCGGCGAGCTGTACGTGCTGGAGGTCAACACCAATCCCGAGTTCGCCAAGTCGGTGGGCGTCCACGGCGTCGACATCCCCGCCCACCTGGCCCGCTTCGCCCGTTCGGTCATCGACGCCCAGGACCGGGCCGGCAGGTTCGCCGAGCGGAAGGAGAGGGCGGCATGACCGAGCGGATGAGAGTCGCCGTGCTCGGGGCGAGCGGCTTCATCGGCGCCGAGCTGATCCGGCTGCTGAGCGACCACCCGCAGGCCGAGGTGTCGTTCATGTCGTCCCAGCAGCACGCGGGCAAGCCGCTCGGGCAGGTGGTGTCCGGGCTGCGCAACTCGCGGCTCGCCGGGCGGCGGCTGCGCGCCGCCGACGAGCTGTCCAAGGTGGACGTGGCCTTCTCCTGCCTGCCCAACGGGGTGCTCCCGCGCATCCTCGACGAGGTGAGCGGCCAGGCCGACCTGGTGCTGAACGTCGCCGGCGACTACCGGCTGCGCGACCCGGGCGAGATCGCCGAGCACTACCCCGAGTCGGCGGAGGGCTGGCGCGAGCCGATCCCCTACTACGTGCCGGAGTTCACCGCCAAGCCGAGCGAGCCGGTGGTCAACCTGCCTGGCTGCATGGCCTCGGCCGGGTTGTACGCGCTGTACCCGCTGTTCCGTGACGGGCTGGTGGAGCCCAGGGCGGTGGTCGACGCCAAGACCGGCTCCAGCGGCGGCGGCAACCACAGCGCCGAGCATCCGGCGCTGCGCGACGGCAACGTGCGGGTGCACAAGCTGCACGGGCACCGGCACGCGCCGGAGATCCGCCAGGCCCTGTCCACCTGGACGGGCGCCGCGCCGGAGCTGCAGTTCTCCGCCTTCAGCCTGCCGGTGACCCGCGGGGTGTTCGCCACCGCCTACACCTGGCTGCGCGAGGGCGTGGACGCCGGCCAGGTGCGCCGCGCCTACGCCAGGGCCTACGCGGACGCGCCGTTCGTGCGCATGAGCAACGGGCGCTCGCCGATGGCGTTCCCCATGCTCAAGACCGTGGTCGGCTCCAACACCGCCGAGGTCGGGGTGTCGGTGGAGGGCTCCCGCTGCGTGGCGGTGTCCGCCCTGGACAACCTGATCAAGGGCGGGGCCGGCCAGGCCGTCCAGGCCATGAACCGCATCTTCGGCCTGGAGGAGACCCTCGGACTGCCGGAGGTGGGACCGTGGCCGTGAGCAGGGCCGTGAGCAGGGCCGCCGGGTACGGCGCCCCCGCGTTGAAGGCCGTCAACGGCCACCGGGCGCTGTACGTGGTCAAACTGGGCAGCTCGACGCTGCGCCACGACGGCGTGTACGACGAGCTGGCCGAGCTGAGCGGGCGCGGCGTCCGGCTGCTGGTGATCACCGGCGGCGCGGCCGACATCAAGTTGCACTACGCCCTCATCGGCCGGCCGGTCAGGACGCTGACCCTGCGCGGCGGCGACGAGGTGCGCTACTGCCCTCCGGAGGAGATGGCGCACATCATCGACGCCTACGAGCAGATCACCCTGCCCCGGGTGCGCGAGGAGCTGGGCCGGCGCGGGCTGTCGGTGTTCGCCACCACCGGCCGGGCCGAGAGCCTGGTCACCGCGACGCCGAACGGCCCCATCCGGGCGCTGGACGGCGGCCGGCAGCGCTTCGTGCGCGACCACCGCGCCGGCACCGTCGCCCAGGTGGACGGCGCCCGCCTGGCGCGGCTGCTGGAAGCCTTCGACGTGGTGTGCCTGTCGCCGCCGGTGGCCGCCACCGACGGCGGCTCGGCGCTCAACGTCGACGCCGACGTGCTGGCCGCCGAGGCGGCGCTGGCCCTGGACGCCGACCACCTGCGGCTGGTGACCGGGACGGCGGGGCTGCTCACCGACCCGGCCGACCCCGGCAGCACGCTTCCGGAGGCCGCCGCGGGCGAGGGCATGGGCTACGCCGGGGGCCGGATGCGGCAGAAGGTGCGCGCGGCCGAGCTGGCGCTGGCGGGCACGCCCGACATCGCCATCACCGGCCCGCACACCCTGGACGCGCGGGGCGGCACCCGCTTCTGGCGGGCCCCCGCCCCCGCGCCCGACCTGGGGCTGCTGACCCGGATGGTCGAGCTGTCCTCGGTGTCGGGCGACGAGCGGGAGCTGGCCGATTACCTGGTCGACTGGTGCGCCGCGAACGGCGTGGACGCACGCGTCGACGCGGCCGGCAACCTGGTGGCCACCCGCGGCACCGGGCCGCGGCGGCTGCTGATGCTGGGCCACCTGGACACGGTGCCCCACCGGTGGCCGGTCCGCTGGGACGGCGAGGCGATCACCGGGCGCGGCAGCGTCGACGCCAAGGGCAGCCTGGCCGCCTTCCTGGCCACGCTGGCCGCCCTGGAGGTGCCCGAGGACGCCACCGTGCGCGTCGTCGGCACCGTCGAGGAGGAGCGCACCGCGGAAGGCGCGTTCTACGCCCGTGACCACTACCCGGCCGACGCGGTGATCATCGGCGAGCCGAGCGGGGCCGCGGCCCTGACCGTCGGCTACCACGGGGTGTGCAAGGCGCGCCTGAGCGTGTCCCAGACGACCGCGCACACCGCGGGCAAGGCGGCGCGGACCGCGGCCAGCCGGATCGCCGACGCCGTCACCGCGGCGGAGGCGGAGGTCGCCCGCCTGGGCGCCGACACGCTGTTCGCCGTGCTCAGCCTGCGCGCGGGCAGCGAGGGCGAGGCTCAGACGGCCGAGGCCGTCGTGGACGTGCGGGTCCCGCCCGGCACCACGACGAGCGAGGTCATCGACGCCCTGCGCAGGGCGGCCCCCGACCCGGTGCGCGTGGAGACCCTGCTGGCGACCCCCGCCGTGGCCACCCCGCGGACCAGCGCGCTGGTCAAGTCGTTCACCCGCGCCCTGCGGGCCACGACAGGCGCCTCGCCCCGGCTGCTGGCCAAGAAGGGCAGCAGCGACATGAACACCCTCGCCACCACCTGGCGGGAGGTCCCGATGGTGGCCTACGGGCCGGGCGACGCCTCGCTGGACCACACCCCGCACGAGCGCCTGGAGGCGGCCGAGTACCGGCTGGCCGTCCAGGTGCTCGGCGAGGCGGTGCGGCGCTGGCTGAGCGACGGCACCCCCGCCGCGTCCCCGGCGCCCGCGGTCACCGCCGTACCCGCAGTGTCCCCAGTGTCCCCAGTGTCCCCTGTGCCCGTCGTCGCGGGCGCCGTCACGACGGGAGAGAGGAGATGAACGACATCGACCTGGCTCGTGAGCGCGCCCGGCGCGCTCGCGGGTCGGTGGTGGACATGGCGGCGAGCCCGGTGGGCTGCCACCTCGGCGGCAGCCTGTCGGTGCTGGACATCCTGGTCGCCGCGCACACCGTCGCGGAGTCCAGGCCCGGCGTCGAGGTGGTCCTGAGCAAGGGCCACGCCGCCGCCGCGCTGTACGCGGTCCTGCACCAGACCGGCGACATCGAGGAGGACCCCGCGCCGCGCTACGGCCGGGCCGGCGGCCCCTACACCGGTCACCCCTCCCCCAAGGTGCCCGGCGTGCGGTTCCCCACCGGCAGCCTCGGCCACGGGCTCGCCTACGCGGCCGGCTGGGCGCTGTCGCGGCGGCTGCTCGGCGAGCCCGGCGGCGCCATCGCCGTGGTCGGCGACGGCGAACTGCAGGAGGGCCTGGTGTGGGAGACCCTCCAGATCGTCCAGGCCAAGCGCATCGGCGGCCTGACCGTCGTGGTCGACGTCAACGGCGGCCAGAACGACGGGTACGTGGCCGACATCTCGCCGATGACCGACCTGCCGGCGCGGCTGGCCGCGTTCGGGTTCGAGGTGGCCGAGGTGGACGGGCACGACATCGAGAAGCTCGCCGCCGTGCTGGTCCCCGAGGACCGGCCCAAGGCGGTGCTCGCCGCGACCGTCAAGGGCAAGGGCGTGCCCGCCACCGAGGGCAAGGCCGCCTCCCACTACGTCAAGATCAGCCCGGCCCGCGCCCGGCAGTGGAAGGCGGTGCTCCGATGACGCTCCCCGGACGCGAGGCCTACAAGGACGAGCTGACCGCGCTCGCGGCCCTCGACCCGCGCATCGTCTGCCTGGAGGCCGACCTCGGCGGCCCGTCGCACCCGTTCGCCGAGCGCTTCCCCGAGCGGTTCCTCAACCTGGGGATCGCCGAGGCCGCCGCGGTGGACATCGCGGTCGGGCTGGCCTCGGCCGGCCTGCGGCCCTTCCTCAGCACCTTCGCCGCGTTCGGCACCTGGCGGGCGGCCGAGAGCGTCAAGCTCGGGCTCGGCTACCAGCAGGCGCCGGTCGTGCTGGTCTGCCCGTACGGCGGGGTGTCCGGCGGCTGGTTCGGGCCCACCCACCACAGCCTGGAGGACCTGGCCGTGGTGCAGAGCCTGCCCGGGGTGCGCATCGCCGTGCCGTGCGGCGAGGCCGAGACCCGGGCGGTCATCCAGGCCGCCGCCGACGAGGACCGGCCCTGCTACGTGCGGCTGGCGCGCAACGAGCCCTACGAAGCGCCGTTCGATCCGGCCGGGCGCGGCGAGGTCGGCTGGGTCAGCGGCACGGGCGGGCCCACCCTCCTGGTGTCGGTCGGTGAGAAGCCCGCGCAGCTCTGCGTGGCCGCCACCGAGCGGCGCCCGGACCTCTCGCACGCCCACCTGTGCTGGGTGGACTTCGAGAGCCTGTCACAGGCCGCCGCCGAGCTCGCCGACCACGCCCGGCGGATCGTCGTGGTCGAGGAGCACCGGGCCGCCGGCAGCGTCGCCTCGACGCTGGCGCTGCTGCTGCCCCGGCACGAGGTGCACAGCGTCAACGCCGGGCCCTCCTGGCCCTCGCAGGGCGGGTCCCACGACGAGACCCTGGCCGCGCTCGGCCTCACCGTGCCCGCCGTGCTGGCCGCGGCGGGCGCCGGCGAGACCCCCGCAGGCGCATCGGTCCTCGGCGCGTCCCGCCCGACGCGGCCCCACGACCCCCTCACCCGTCCGGCGGGCGCCCCCGCCGGCCGTCCCACCCCCAGCATGGCGAACCCCGGCGCCACGCTCTCCCCCACCATCTGAGCCAGGGAGCGACATGACAACGACAACCCACAGCAGCGCCACCGCCCTTGAGGTGACCCGCCAGACCCTCGCCGACCCGGCGCTGACCAGGCGCAGTCCCGGCGAGGAGTTCGCCTGGACCGTCTCGCGCGGCCGGGAGGACGGCGACACCGTCGTCCCGATCCACGGCTACCTGCCGGCGGCGTTCCCGCTGTTCGCCACCCGCCCGCGCTACACCGTCCGCCACCTGCTGAAGGTGGCCAGCGTGAGCGACCGGCCCTCCGCCTACGTCCGCGAGGCCCCCCAGGCGGGCCGCGACGTGCCCGGCAACACCTACGCCAGCACGCCGGAGTCGGCGTTCGGGCCGAGCGTCCAGCACGCCGAGCTGACCGACCTGGTGATCGACGTCCCGCTGCCCAAGGGCCTGCTGGACGAGCCCGCCCTGCTGGCCGCGTTCGTCGACTACCGCGTGCTGGTCCGCATGGGCGTGGTGGAGAACGAGTCGCTGCTGCACGGCACCGCCGACGGAAGGATCAGCGGCCTGCTGACCCTGCCCGAGGTGCGCACCGGCGAACTCGGCGACGACGTCTGCGCGGACCTGACCGCCGCCGCCGCACGCGTGGAGGACACCGGCGGCTCCTGCGACGGCATCGTCGCCCACCCGTCCCTGTACTGGCGGCTGGTGCAGGACGGCACCCTGAGCAAGCTCACCGAGGTGGGCATCAAGGTGGCCCGCACCCGCATGATGCCGCGCGGCAAGGCGCTGCTCGGCGACTTCCGCGCCGCGGTCACGCTGCTCGACCCGGGCGTGTCGTCCCTGTCACTGCGCAGGAACGCCGGGCCCGAGGGCGAGGACGTGGTCAGGGCGCACGCCCGGGTCGGCCTGGCCGTGCACCTGCCCCAGCACTTCCTGCTGCTGTCCCGCCCCTGATGCGACCGGAGGTTCACCCACGATGACAGACCGACCCAGAGTCCTGTACATCACCGGCTGGCTGCGCAGCGGCAGCACCCTCCTGGGGAACGTGCTCAACGAGCTTCCGGGGGTGCTTCACGCGGGCGAGCTGCACTATCTGTGGCAGAACGGGGTGCTGCGGGCGGGTACGAACTCGGTCTGCGGCTGCGGGGAGCAGGTTCGGGCCTGCTCCCTGTGGTCGGCGGTCCTCGCCTCCACCGGCGAGGAGGACCTCGCGGCCGCGGCGCGCGGCATGACGGCCGCCCAGCGGCGGCTGCTGCGCACCCGGCACACGCGGGCCCGGCTGGCCGAGACGCGGCCCGGCCGGACCGCCCCGGCCCCGGTGGCGGCCGTGCTCGACCGGATGGCCGGGCTCTACCGCGAGCTGGCCGCCCGGGGCGGCGAGCGGCTGGTGGTCGACGGCTCCAAGTACCCGGCCGAGGCCGCGGCGCTGCTGGGGCGCGACGACCTGGACGTACGGGTGCTGCACGTCGTACGCGACCCGCGCGCCACCGCCCTTTCGTACCACAAGAGCAAGCAGTACATCTCCCCCATGAGCCCGGCGGCCAGCACCGCCTACTGGACGGGGTTCAACGTGGCCTCCGAGCTGGTCGGCTCCGCCGCCGGCGACCGCTACCTGCGGGTGCGCCACGAGGACCTGTGCGCGGCCCCGGCCGAGGTGGTCGAGCGGGTCATCCGGTTCGCCGGGCTGGACGACGCGACGCCGGTCGACGCCGGCGGGACCGTCCACCTGGGCGGCAACCACACCGTCACCGGCAACCCCGACCGGCTGCGTCAGGGCGCGGTGGCGATCCGCCCGGACGAGCGGTGGCGCACCGACCTGCCGGCCCGCCACACGGTGACGGCGACCGCTCTGGCCCTGCCGCTGCTGCCCCGTTACGGCTACCCCGTGCAGGTGCCGGGTCGCCGCACCCCGATCGGAAAGGAGAGCCTGAGATGGACCTCGGACTGACCGGGCGGGTCGCCCTGGTCGCGGCGGCGAGCAGCGGGCTCGGCCTCGGCGTTGCGCGCGCGCTCGCCGCCGAGGGCGCGCACGTGTCCATCGCCGCCCGCGACCCCGAGCGCCTGGCCGCCGCGCACGCCGAGGTCGACGCCGCCGGTCCCGGGCGGGTGCTGAGCACCGCGGTGGACCTGCGCCACGACGGCGCGGTGGCCGGCTGGGTGGAGCGCACCGTCGCCGCGTTCGGCGCGCTGCACGTGGTGGTGACCAACTCCGGCGGGGTGCCGCACGGCCGGGCCGACGCCTTCACCCCTGACCAGTACCGGGAGGCGATGGACTCCTCCATGCTCCCGCACGTGGCGCTGGCGCTGGCCGCGCTGCCGCACCTGAAGACCGCCGGCTGGGGCCGCGTCCTGCTGATCACCTCAGAGGCGGTGCGCCAGCCGCTGCCGGGCACCGCCCTGTCGGCGACCGCCCGCCTCGGACTGCTGGGCTTCGCCAAGGGCCTGGTGCACACCCTGGGCGCGAGCGGCGTCACGGTGAACGTGCTGGCGCCCGGGTGCCACCGCACGCCCGCGTTCGAGACCTTCCTGGACGCTCGGCTGGCCCACGACAAGGAGACCGCGCTCAAGGAGATCACCGCGGAGATCCCGCTCGGCACGGTCGGCGATCCGGACGATTTCGGGGCTCTGGCGGCGTTCCTCGCCAGTGAGCAGGCGCGGTTCGTCACCGGCACGGTGCTGGTCGCCGACGGCGGCAACACGCGGGGGCTGGGATGAGGGCGGCGGTGATGGACTACCAGCTCGGGCAGCTCGACGCGCTGGAGTCGGAGGCGATCCACGTCTTCCGCGAGGTCGCCGCCGAGTTCGAGCGCCCCGCCGTGCTGTTCTCCGGCGGCAAGGACTCCATCGTCCTGCTGCGCCTGGCGGAGAAGGCGTTCTGGCCGGCGCCGATCCCCTTCCCCGCGGTGCACGTCGACACCGGACACAACTTCCCCGAGGTGCTGGACTTCCGCGACCGGCGGGTGGACGAGCTCGGCATGCGGCTGGTGGTGGGCTCGGTGCAGGCCTCCATCGACGCCGGCCGGGTGGCCGAGCCGGGCGGGCGGTGGCCCAGCCGCAACCGGCTGCAGACCACGACGCTGCTGGACACCATCGCCGAGCACCGGTTCGACGCGGTGTTCGGCGGCGCCCGCAGGGACGAGGACAAGGCGCGGGCCAAGGAGCGCGTCTTCTCCTTCCGCGACGAGTTCGGCCAGTGGGACCCCAAGAACCAGCGGCCCGAGCTGTGGAACCTGTTCAACACCCGCATCCGCAAGGGCGAGCACATCCGGGTGTTCCCGCTGTCCAACTGGACCGAGCTGGACGTGTGGCAGTACATCGAACGCGAACGGCTGGAGGTGCCCTCCATCTACTTCGCCCACGCCCGGCGGGTCTTCGAGCGCGACGGCATGCTGCTCGCCGAGAACCCGTACCTGTCGCCCGGCCCGGACGAGCCGGTGTACCGGACGACGGTGCGCTTCCGCACGGTGGGCGACATGACGTGCACGGGGGCGGTCTCCTCCGCCGCCTCCGACGTGGACTCGATCATCAAGGAGATCGCGGTCGCCAGGACCACCGAGCGCGGGGCCACCCGGGCCGACGACCGCGCGAGCGAGGCGGCGATGGAGGACCGCAAACGCGAGGGCTACTTCTGACCCTCAGGCGCCGGCGGGGAGCCCGCGCCGTCGACCGCCTCCGGGCCCCCGTCCCGCTTCCGCCCAGCCCTCCGCAATGACCCCCGCAATGACACGGGCCACTTCCGACTCGGCGAAACGAGCAGCCATGACCATGGACATCCTCCGGTTCGCGACGGCCGGCTCGGTCGACGACGGCAAGAGCACGCTCGTCGGCCGCCTGCTGTACGACTCCAAATCGATCTTCGAGGACCAGCTCGACGCGGTCGAACGCGTCAGCCTGGCCCGCGGGAACGACCGCATCGACCTGGCGCTGCTCACCGACGGCCTGCGGGCCGAGCGGGAGCAGGGCATCACCATCGACGTGGCCTACCGCTACTTCGCCACGCCCAAGCGCAAGTTCATCATCGCCGACACCCCCGGCCACGTGCAGTACACCCGCAACATGGTGACCGGGGCCTCCACCGCCGACCTGGCCATCGTCCTGGTCGACGCGACCAAGGGCGTACTGGAGCAGAGCCGCAGGCACGCCGTCCTGCTCAGCCTGCTCGGCGTGCCGCACATCGTGGTGTGCGTCAACAAGATGGACCTGGTCGGCTACAGCCAGGAGGTCTTCGAGCGCATCAAGGACGAGTTCACGGCGTTCGCCGCCAAGCTCACCGCCTCCGACGTGACCTTCGTGCCCATCTCGGCGCTGAACGGCGACAACGTGGTCGCCCGATCGCCGGAGATGCCCTGGCACGAGGGGGGCTCGCTGCTGCACCTGCTGGAGACCGTGCACATCGCCTCCGACCGCAACCTGGTCGACCTGCGCTTCCCCGTGCAGTACGTGATCAGGCCGCAGACCGGCGACCACCGCGACTACCGGGGCTACGCGGGCCAGCTCGCGGGCGGCACGCTGCGGCCCGGCGACGAGGTGCTGCACCTGCCGTCCGGGCTGACCACCCGGGTCACCGCCATCGACACCCTCGACGGGCCGGTGGCGGAGGCGTTCCCGCCGATGTCGGTGACGCTGCGGCTGGCCGACGACATCGACATCTCCCGCGGCGACATGCTCTGCCGTCCCCGCAACGCGCCGTCGGTCACCCAGGACGTCGACCTGATGGTGTGCTGGATGGGCGACCAGCCGATGCGGCCGCAGTCCACGCTGACCGTCAAGCACACCACCCGCACCGCGCGGGCGCAGGTCCGCGACCTGCACTACCGGCTCGACGTGCACACGCTGCACCGCGACCAGGACGCCGGCGTCCTGCGCCGCAACGAGATCGGCAGGGTGAGCCTGCGGGTCACCCGCCCGCTGTTCTGCGACCCCTACTCGCGCAACCGGCTCACCGGCGGGGTCATCCTCATCGACGAGGCCACCAACGCCACGGTGGGCGCCGGAATGATCACCGGGTCGGGCGGCCTCGACTGAAGGTCCCGCCTACCGTCACGCGGACGCGGCGCCACCCCCGGGACGGACCCGCCCGGGGGTTCCGGGGGGCCGGTCCGCGAATTGAGTAACGCCGGGCGCCAATGGAGTAGCGCCGGCCATTAACCCGGCACCGCCGCCTTTCGTACCTTCGTCTTGGCAAACGGCGCCGCCCCCGTATGTCCCCCTTAACCGGAAGGAGCTCCGATGCCCACCTTGCGACCGTCGGATCTCGATACTCTCGCCACCGCCGTCGTGGACTCCATCGCGGTTGCCCTCGACCCGGACGCGCCCCAGTCGGGCCTTTACTACTGGGAGTGCGCGCGCCCGTTCACCGGAGCGGTGGTGGAGGCCGTGCGCGACGCCGAGGACCCCGCCGTCCGGGAGCTCGGACGCGCCCTGATCGCCGACCCGTCCGACGCCGGCCGGTACGCCGCCCTGCGCGAGGCCCTGAAGGCGCCCGAGGCGCAGGGGCCGGGACTGGACCGCATCTTCGACCTGGCGTGGCGGTCGGAGTGCAACAACCGCCTGGGCCACCATGTGGGAGCCGCCTACACGGCCAAGGAGAGCGTGGTCACCGTCGAAGACCTGCGCACCCTGCCGCCGGGGCCCGGGCTGCCGGCCGGCGCCGACCCCGAGGTGCTCATCGTCGTGCCCTTCCGCGACCGCGACACCGGCGGCGCCCGCCTGCGCAACCTGCTGGCCTGCCTGCAGTCGCTGCGCGACCAGTCCTTCCCCCGCGAGCGCTACCAGGTCACGGTGGTGGAGTCCGACTCCTTCCCGCGCTGGCGCGACGTCATCGAGCCCTACGCCGACAACTACCTGTTCGCCCCCAAGGCGAGCACCTTCAACAAGTCGTGGGTGGTCAACGTCGGCGTGGTGCACTCCCCCGGCCACTCGGAGGTCATCTCCATCCTGGACGCCGACGTGCTCGCCGACCGCGAGTTCGTCGAGCGCAACGCGACCCGCTTCGAGCGGCCCGGCACGATGGGCCACCTCACCTACCGCAACATGCTGTGCCTGGACACCCCCTCCAGCCAGAGGGCGATCAAGGAGCGGCTGTGGGACCGCGCCGGCCAGCCTGATCTGGACCGGCTGCGCGGCTACACGCTGCGCCGCGGGCCGGGCTGCTCGCTGTGGGTGCGCACCAGCGCCTTCCACCGCATCGACGGCATGGACGAGCGGTACGAGGGCTGGGGCGGCGAGGACATCGACTTCAACTACCGCTTCGACTTCGCCAACGCCTACGACAGCTACGACGACCCGCTGCTGCACCTGCGCCACCCCCCGGCGTCGGCGCTGCGCGAGGACGGCGAGCTGACCAACGCGCACATCCCGCCGCTGAGCTGGAAGCCCGAGGAGCCCATCGGGCGCATCGACCGCTTCGCCCACGAGTTCACCGAGCGCGCCGAGCGCGGCGACTCGGCGGAGCGCGCCGCGGCGGTGGAGGCGGCATGACCCTCATCCACGACCTGTCGGCCGCCGGCAGGTCCGAACGGACCCTGGGCACCGACCGGATCGACCGCAACCTCGACCTGGCCGGCAAGCTGTACCAGCGGTCGGTGTACCCGAGCGCCGCGGAGGTCGCGCACGGGCGCAGGCTCGGCTCCCCCCTGGTGGTCGACCTGGACCCGACCACCCTGTGCGACCTGGCCTGCCCCGAGTGCATCAGCGCCGGGGTGCTGCACAAGGGCCAGCTCTCGCGCGACCGCATCGTCGAGCTGGCGCACGAACTGGCCGCCTCCAGCGTCAAGGCGGTGATCCTCATCGGCGGCGGCGAGCCGCTGATGCACCGGTCGATCGGGACGATCATCACGATCCTGTACGAGGCCGGCATCCAGGTCGGTCTGGTGACCAACGGCACGCTCATCGCCCGCTACATCGACCAGCTCGCCGAGATGGTGTCCTGGGTGCGGGTGTCGATGGACGCCGGCACCCAGGAGACCTACGACAAGTTCCGGCCGAGCCGCCGCAAGACCAGCGTCTTCCCGCTGATCGTGGACAACCTGCGGGCGCTGGCCGAGCGCAAGCGCGGCGCGCTCGGGTACTCCTTCCTGCTGATGCAGCGCCGCGACGCCGCGGGCGCCGTGGTCGACACCAACTACCACGAGGTGTACACGGCCGGGAAGCTCGCCAAGGACCTCGGCTGCGACTACTTCGAGCTGAAGGCGATGCTCGACGACGACCACTTCACGGTCAACCAGACGCCCGCCGACGTCGCCCTTGTCGAGGAGCAGCTCGCCCGGCTGCGCGAGCTGGAGGACGGCTCGTTCCACCTGCTCGGCTCCTCCAACTGGGAGACGGTGCGCCACGACCTGGACCCGGTGCAGCCCAAGGACTACCGCACCTGCCACGTGGCCGAGCTGCGCACGACCGTGACGCCGAACGGCGTGTTCGTCTGCCCCTACCACCGGGGCAACGACAAGGCCAGGCTCGGCGACATCAACGAGTCGTCCTTCGCCGAGCTGTGGGCCAAGGCGGACACCACCGTCGTCGACCCGAGCACCGACTGCCGGTTCCACTGCGCGCGGCACCAGACCAACCTGGAGATCGCCGCGATGCCGGGCCGTGGCCGGCCGGTGGAGCTCCTCGACGACTTCGACCCCTTCATCTAGGCGGCGGGAATGCGCATCGCGGTGATCGGAGCGGGGCCCGCGGGCCTCACCAGCGCCAAGCAGGCGCTGGAGGCGGGACATGACGTCGTGGTGTTCGAGAAGCACGACGACGTGGGAGGCATCTGGAATCCGGCGTCGCTCGGCGCCTACGAGGGCGTCAGGATGCAGACCTCGCGGTCCGGCTTCCCGTTCTCCGACTTCGCCCCGCGGCAGGGCGGCGACTTCCTGACCGTCCCCGAAGTGCACGCGTACCTGCGCGGATACGCCGAGCGGTTCGGGGTGTGGCCGGTCATCCGGTTCGGGCACGAGGTGACCCGGGTGGCCGGCGGCGAGGGCGACTGGCACGTCACGGCCGAGTGCCGTGGCGTGCCGGTCACCGCCCGGTTCGACGCGGTCATGGTCGCCAACGGCGAGCTGTGGCGGCCCAGGGTGCCGCCCGCCGCCGGCGAGGCGCCGCACGGCGTGCGCGTGCTGACCGCCAAGGACTACCGCCGCCCGGACGCCTTCCGCGGCCTTCGCGTGCTGGTGGCCGGCGGCGGGGTTAGCGGCGCCGACATCGCCTCGGAGCTGGTCGGCGAGGCGGCGGCGGTCGACTGGGCGGTGCGCCGCAAGGCGCTGTTCCTGCCCCGCGACTGCGGCGGCCTGGCCAACGACATGCTGTTCTCCTACATCGGCCGGGTCGCCCTGGAGGAGATGCCCTACGACGGCTACCTGGCGTGGCTGTCGCGGCTGATGCCGGAGTACATGGCCATGTACCGGGAGACGGGTCTGCTGCCGGAGACCGGATTCCACGGCGCCGTGCACGTCAACGAGAAGATCGTGCCGCACGTGCACCGCGGCGAGGTGGGGGCCCGCGCGGCGTTCGACCGCTTCGCCGCCGACGGCCGCGTCGTCTTCGCCGACGGGACGTGGGGCCGGTACGACGCGGTGATCCTGTGCCTGGGGTACCAGATGCCCGACTACGGGTTCGTCGAGGGCTTCGACCGCCGGGAGCTGTACGAGCACTTCTTCTGGTACCGGGACCCGTCCCTGGTGGTGGTCAACACCCCGGTGGACACCGACGCGTTCGGCACGGCCTGCCCGTACTTCGAAGCCATCGCCGGATGGGCGCTCGCCGTGCTGTCGGGCAAGGCCGAGCTGCCCGGCCGGGAGGAGATGGCCGCCTGGTGCGAGCGCCACATGGGCGCGCTGCACGAGCGCCGCTACTACGACTGCTGGCTGGAGACCGTCCGCATCGGCCTGGACAGCGGCGCGCTGCCCGACCCCGCCACCCAGTTCGCCGACTACTGGCGGCTGGTGTCGGGGGTCGTCGACCCGGCGAACCTGCGGCCGGGCGCGCAGGCCGACCGTCCGGCGCCCTGCGACGAGCTGTTCGACCTTCCCGGCCTCAAACTGCGGGTCCTCGCCTGGCTGCCCCGGCCGGCGCTGGACGCTCTGCTGGCGTCCGGCCAGATCGGCGCGGCCGAGCATGCCGGGGCGCTGGAGGTGCCGCCGGCGCGCCGCGTCGCCCCGTGGCTGCCCTACCGCCAGCGGCTCCAGGGCGATCCCCCACCGCCCACCGCGGGGACGGCGTCCCTGCGGGCGCGTCCCGGGCCGGACGCCGGCTAGTCCCGCCCTCACCCCCAAGGAGACGATGTGTATTCGACGAAGAGCAGCGGCCTGCGCATCTTCAGGGACGGCGCGGTCACCCGCCTCGCGGCCGCCACCGCCGCCATCGGGGTGGGGGGCGCGATGGTGGTCCCCACCGTCAGCCTCTTCCTGGCCGACGCCGTGCGCGCCACGCCGCTGATGATCGGGGCGTTCGTCGCCGGGCGGGCGATCGCCGAGATCGCCACCGACCTGTCGGTCGGTGTTCTGTCGGACCGCATCGGCAACCGCAGGATCGTGCTGGGCGTGTGCGCCATGTTCGCGGCCGGGGGCGCGCTGTGCTACCTGTTCATGCGCGAGTACTGGCTGCTGCTGGCCTCCTCCGCGGTGATGTTCGGGCTCGGCGGCGCCACCTTCCCGCAGATGTTCGCCTACACCCGCGAGCTGGCCGAGACCCGCGGCCACGGCGTGACGTTCTTCAACTCGGCGCTGCGGGCGGTGACCTCGCTGGCCTGGATCGCCGGCCCGCCGCTGGCGTTCGCGCTGATCGCCACCCGCGGGTTCGAGACGCTGTACGGGGTCGCCGCCGTGCTCTACGCCATCGGCGGGGTGATCTGCTTCGTGGGGCTGCCCAACACCGACCGGCGGCCGGCCCCGGACGCGGACAGCACCGCCTCCCTCATCGCCGACGCCGACGCCGGGACCGGCGGCTCCGGCGGCGCGGCCGTGACCGCGGAACCGGAGCGCAGGACGCGCAACCCGTTCGCGGGGCTGACCCCGAAGGTGAAGGCGCTGCTGGTCACGATCGTGCTGCTGCTGGCCGTCAACGCCATGTACCAGTTCGACATCGCGCTCTACATCACCAAGGACCTCGGCATGGACGAGGGGTTCACCGGGCTGGTCCTCGGGCTCGGCTCGGCACTGGAGGTTCCCGCGATCATGTACATCGGCGCGAAGGCGGACCGCATCGGCCACTGGCGGGTGGTCATGGGAGCCGCCATCTGCGCCACCCTGTTCTTCGCCGCCATGCCGTTCGCGACCTCCAAGCCGGCGCTGCTGCTGCTGCAGGTGCCCAACGCCATCTGGACGGCCATCGCGCTCAGCATCCCGGTGACCATCCTGCAGGACTCGATGCCCGACCGTCCCGGCGTCGCCTCCTCCCTGTACTCCAGCGCGTTCAAGGCGGGCATCTTCCTCGGCGGGGTCGTCGCCGGGATCGTCGCCCAGTACGTGGGCTTCACCAACGTCTTCTGGGCCTGCGCCGTCCTGTCCGCCGGAGCGCTCCTCTCCGTCATCCTTAGGAGAAAAGCATGAAAAGCACGCCCACGTGCAGTGTGATCATCCCGACGTACAACCGGGCCGAGCTGCTCGCCCACACCCTCAACTCCCTCGTACGGCAGACCCTCTCCCCCGCGGACTTCGAGGTGCTGGTGGTCGACGACGGGTCGAGCGACGACACCGCCGCCGTGGTGGAGTCGTTCAAGAATCGTCTCGACGTGCGCTACTTCTACCAGGAGGACCGCGGCTACCGGGTGGCCAAGGCCCGCAACGTGGGCATCGCGAACGCCCGGGGCGAGGTCTGCGTCTTCGTCGACTCCGGCGTCCTGCTCGCCTCCGGCTGCCTTGTGGCCCACCTGGCCAGCCACGCGGCCTGGCCGGGCCCGGTGGCCGTGGTCGGCTACGTCTACTGCTTCAACGAGGGCAACGAGGACGGCGCGCAGATGCTGCGCGTCATCGACGTCGACGACCCCGACGCCACCATCGCCATGCTGCGCGACAAGGGGCAGTGGCTGGACATCCGCGAGGACTTCTACGCCATCTACGGCGACGACTTCGCCGACGAGCCGGTCCCCTGGGTCGTCTACTGGACCTGCGACGTCTCGGCGTCCACCGATCTGCTGCGCGAGATCGGCGGGTTCGACGAGTGGTTCAGCCGCTGGGGCGGGGAGGACGTCGAGATCGGCTACCGGCTGCACCGCGGCGGCGCCAGGTTCGTGCTCAACCGCGAGGCCGCGGCCATCCACCACCCGCACGAGAAGGACTACGACGCCAACGTCGGCGGCGCGCTCGGCAACTACGAGTACATCGCCCAGAAGCACGACACCCCGATCACGCGCCTGGTCGTCGGCAACCACTTCTTCCTGATCAACGACCTGGTCCGTGAGCGCGGCCTGCCCTCCTGCGAGGAGTACCTGGCCGGCGCGGCGGCGCCGGAGCCGGCGGGGACCGTCTATCCGAAGCTGCCCCTGCTGGAGCAGGCGGAGATCGTCAGCGCGCGGGCGCGGGCCGCGCGCGAGCGGGCGCTGGCCAAGGTGGTGGAGCATGCGCGCTGAGCCGGCGGCGGGCGAGAAGGTCATCGTCTTCGCCCCGCACCCCGACGACGAGGTCATCGCCTGCGGCGGCGTCATCGCGGCCAGGGCCGCCGCGGGCGCCCGCGTCCTCATCGTGTTCTCCACCGACGGGTCGCGCTCGCACAGCGCCGTCCTCGGCATCGACTCCGACCCCACGCCCGCCGAGCTGGCGGTCATCCGGCGCAAGGAGGCCGAGTCGGCCGCCAAGGCGCTCGGCGTGCCGGCCGAGAACGTGGTCTGGCTGGGCCACACCGACACCCGGCTCGCCGCGTCGATGGACGCCTTCCGCGCCCAGGTGACGCGCCTGCTGGCCGGGCACAGGGACGTGGCCGAGGTGTACCTGCCGCACGACGTGCGCGAGCTGAACGCCGACCACCGGCTGACCGGCGAGGGCGTGGCCGGCTGCCTGGCCGGGCTCGGCCTGTCGCCGCGGCTGCGCAAGTACGTGGTGTGGGACGAGGACACCGAGGCCGCGTTCGCGTTCGCCAACCGCGCCGAGCCCGGGCGCGAGCCGTCCCCCACCGAGCGGCTGGTGAGCGTTGACATCGCGCCGTGGGTGGCCCGCAAGCTGGACGCGCTGGAGGAGCACCGCACCCAGGTGACGCTGTTCTCCCCGGCGCAGACCCGCACCGTGGTGCCCGAGCCGTTCCTCGCGCGCCTGCGCGCCAAGCGCACCGAGGACTTCTGGATCGACGAGCCCGAGGAGGACGCGTGACCGGCCGGCCGGAGACCCGGACCACCGAGGACGCCGCCGCCGCCGGCGGGACGGCGCGGGACGGCGCCGGGACGCCCGCGGCCGGGCTGCCCTACTTCCCCGAGTGGCCGCGCGTGGCCTCGGCGTTCGCGGCCGACCCGCGGGTCGAGGAGCGCGTCGAGGGCATCCTGGCGCAGATGACGCTGGAGGAGAAGCTCGGCCAGATGATCCAGCCCGAGCTGGCCGAGCTGACCCTGGAGGACGCCCGCGAGTACAAGATCGGCTCGGCGCTGAACGGCGCCGGCATCTGGCCGGGCGGGAACCGGCACGCCGACGTCAAGGAGTGGGTCGAGACCGTCGACGCGTTCTGGGAGGCCGTCGAGGAGGGCTACGCCGACCGCCCCTTCCGCGTCCCGTTCATGTGGGCCACCGACGCGGTGCACGGCCACAACAACGTGTACGGGGCGACGATCTTCCCGCACAACATCGGCCTGGGCGCCGCGCGCGACCCCGGCCTGGTGCGCAGGATCGGCGAGGCCACCGCCCGCGAGATCGCCGCGACCGGGATGGACTGGACCTTCGCCCCGACCGTCGCCACTCCCAGGGACCGCCGCTGGGGGCGCTACTACGAGGGCTACTCCGAGGACCCGGAGGTCGTGTACGCCTACGCGCGCGAGATGGTGAGCGGGTTGCAGGGCGGCACGGACGGGCTGGCCACCGACGCGCACGTCATCTCCACCATCAAGCACTGGGTCGCCGACGGCGCCACCTTCGAGGGCGTCGACCGGGGCACGGCCCGCTGCGAGGAGGACGTGCTGCGCAACATCCACGCGATGGGGTTCATCTCCGCCATCGAAGCCGGCGCGCAGGCGGTCATGGCGTCGTTCAGCGGCTGGTCGGGACCGGCCAACTACGACCACACCCCCGGGCGCCCGGTCGCCTACAACCACAAGATCTGCGGCAGCCGGTACCTGCTGACCGACGTCCTCAAGGGCGCGATGGGTTTCGACGGCATCGTGATCAGCGACTGGGACGCGCACGCCGAGGTGGCCGGCTGCACCGTCGGCGACGCCGGGTACGCGATCAACGCCGGGCTGGACGTGCTCATGGTGGCCGGGCGGGAAGCCTGGCGGTCGGTGTGGCGCAACGCCCGCGAGCAGGTCCTGTCCGGCGTCATCCCCATGGAGCGCGTCGACGACGCGGTGCGGCGGGTGCTGCGCGTCAAGATGCGGGCCGGGCTGTGGGACAAGCCGCGCCCGCGCGAGCGGTCGCTGGCCGGCGAGGCGTCGGTGCTCGGCCACCAGGACCACCGCGCGCTCGCCCGCGAGGCGGTGCGCAAGTCGCTGGTGCTGCTGAAGAACGCGGGCGGCACGCTGCCGCTGTCCCCGGCGTCGCGGGTGCTGGTCGCCGGCAGCGCCGCCGACGACATCAGGAAGCAGGCCGGCGGCTGGACCCTGAGCTGGCAGGGCAACGAGGTGACCCTGTCGGACCTGCCCGGCGCGACGACGCTCGCCGCGGCCGTGGCCTCGGTCACCGGCGAGGACCGCTGCCAGGTGGACCCCTACCTGGAGCACGCCGACCCGGCCGCGTTCGACGTGGCCGTGGTGGCGATCGGCGAGGACGCCTACGCCGAGATGCGCGGCACGATCAAGCCGTGGGGGACGCTGGAGTACGCCAGGCTCAAGCAGTCCTACGCCCGTGACCTCGCGACGCTGCGCCGGCTCCGCGAGGCCGGGGTGCGCGTGGTGACGGTCATGTTCACCGGGCGCCCGCTGTACGTCACCGAGGAGATCAACCTTTCCGACGCGTTCGTGGTGGCCTGGCTGCCCGGCACCGAGGGTGTGGGGATCACCGACGTGCTGTTCGCCGGGCCCGACGGCGCGCCGGCCCACGACTTCCAGGGGCGGCTCACCTTCAGCTGGCCGCGCAGGAAGCGGTCGATGAGCGTCAACCGCGTCCCGCCGCACATCCCCGGCTACCGGGTGCCGGCGGAGGAGCTGTCCCCCGAGGGCGAGCACGAGCCGCTGTTCCCCTACGGCTTCGGACTGTCCCTGCGCGACACGGGCACGGCCGCCGACCCCGGTGAGCTGCCGCTGGACCAGGAGCCCCCGCCGCCGCCCGCTCCCCCGGTCACCGGGCCGCTGGAGGTGGCCGGAGCCCGCGCGGGCGGGGCGTACCGGCTGCGCATCGGCGGGCACAACACCTGGTCGCGGGAGGACATCTCCTTCGACCGGCCCACCGAGACGCTGGTGGTGCGGGCCGAGCCCGTCCCCGGGCCGGGCGGCACGTCCGCGGTGTCGCTGCGGTTCATGGGGTACGTGGCCTTCGTCTACGCGCAGGACCCCGAGCAGCGGCCGCGGGACCTGCGCGGCTACCGCGAGGCCGGCGGGCGCATCGCCTTCGACGTGCAGGTCGTCGAGGCCCCGGACCTGCCGGTGTACCTCGGCTGTCACGACGACTACCCGGCCCAGCCCGGGCTGGACCTCGCCCCGTCCCTGCGCGCGCTGCCGGCGGGGACCTGGACCACCTTGGAGGTGCCCCTGGCCGACCTCGAACGCGCCGGCGTGGACCTGCGCCACGTGGACGTGCCCTTCATGCTCTACACCGAGGGCCGGACGGTCCTTTCGATCGGCGAGGTGCGCTGGCTGACCGATTGACCGATTTCCGGTCACTCGACCGCTTTGACCAGCCGCTTGACCTGAACGGCGGGAGTTCCCGAACTCCCGCCGTTCACCTTTGTGCGAAGGGGAAGTCAAATGGGACCGTCGCTTACGTTTCCGGGGCCGGGCACATAGGGTTGTCGGGGAGATCAACGAAGGGAAGCGGCGGGTGCCTACGGAAAGCGGGATCTGTTGGTGCGCACCCTGAAGATCCTCCTGGCGGAGGACGTCCACATGGTGCGTGGAGCGCTCGTGGCCCTGCTCGAACTCGAGCCCGATCTGACCGTCGTGGCACAGCTCGACCGGGGTGACGCGATCGTGTCGGCCGCCATGGAGCATCGGCCCGACGTGGCGATCATCGACATCGACCTGCCGGCCGTCGACGGCCTGACCGCGGCCGAGCTGCTGCGGCAGCAGCTGCCGTCGTGCCGCACGCTCATCCTCACCAGCCTCGGCCGGCCGGGCACCGTGCGCCGCGCGCTCGCCGCCCAGGTGTCGGGGTTCCTGCTCAAGGACGCCCCCGCCGACCAGCTCGCGGAGGCGGTGCGCAACGTGGCCGCCGGCAAGCGCGTCATCGACCCCCAGCTCGCCCTGAGCGCCTGGGACGTGGGGGACAACCCACTGTCGGAACGCGAGCTGCAGGTGCTGCGCATGGCCGCCAAGGGCGCCGAGGCCCCCGAGATCGCCGCCGGCCTCCACCTGTCCGCCGGCACGGTGCGCAACTACCTGACGACCATCGTCATGAAGCTCAACGCCCGCAACCGCGTCGACGCCATCCGCATCGCCACCGAGGCCGGCTGGGTCCCCTAGACCCGCCCCGCCGGCCGCGGGTGGCGACGGTCTGGAGGCCGACGCCGACTACGTGATCGCGGGATGAGGGGACCGGCGCCGTCCCCCTCACGAGACGGCGCCGATCTCACTGTTCAGCCCTGGTCCGCGGGGGTGGTCCTGCGCGCCCCCGGGCCGAACCAGAACACCAGCGCCACCGCCAGAGCCAGCACCATGGCCGCGCAGGCCCAGACGAACACCGACGAGATGGTCCCGCCGACATCCCGGCCGCTCTCGGTGAAGGGGACCAGCATCGCGGCCAAGCCGAGAGAGCCGCCGACCGTGAGCGCCGTCTGCAGCAGTCCCGCTGTGACGCCCGCGTGCTCGGCCGGGGCGGTGGTCAAGATGATCATGTTCAGCGGGATGATGGCCACCCCGACGCCGACGCCCATCACCAGGAGCGCGGGGAACACGCCGGTCAGGTAGGTGCTGCCGGCGTCGAGGCGGGTCAGCCATGCGACCCCGGCCAGCACCACGACCAGGCCGAGCAGCGCGCGGGTTCGCATGCCCACGCTCGCGATGTGCTTGGTGAGCTGCTGGGTGACGACGAGCAGCGCCAGGCCGAAGGGCAGGATGGCCAGACCGCTTCGCAGCGCGTCCAGCCCGAGCACGCCCTGCAGGTACTGGACGAGATAGATCAGGAAGCTGGTGAGCACCGCCGCGAGGAGCACCAGGCTGAGGAAGGCGCCGGCGCGTTCCCTGCCGGTGAAGACCGACGTCGGCAGGAGCGGCTCCTGGGCGCGCCGGTCGGTCACCAGGAGCGCGGCGGCCAGCACCACGGCCGCTCCGAGGGCGGCCAGGGTCCAGGTGTCCCCCCACCCCTTCTCGGCGGCGTGCACCAGCCCGTAGACGGCGGCGGTCACGGCCGCGGCGCCCAGCAGCGCGCTCGGCAGGCCGAGCGGGCGCGGCCGGGTGGCCTCGTCGCGCAGGCCCAGGGCCTTGGCGGCGACGGCGATGACCAGCAGGCCGATGGGCACGTTGACCAGCAGGCTCCACCTCCAGTCCCCCGCCCACGTGAGCACCCCGCCGAGCACCATGCCGGCGGAGGCCCCGAGTGCGGTGACGGTGGAGTACAGGCCGAAGGCGCGCTGCCGGCGCTCCCCCTCGAAGACGATCGCGAGCAGCGCCAGGCCGGTCGGGCCGGCGATCGCCGCGCCGGCGCCCTGCAGCACCCGGCCGAACAGCAGGATCTGCGGATTCGGCGCAAGCCCGGCCACCAGGGACGCGACGACGACCAGCGCGATGCCGGTCAGGAAGACCCGGCGGTGGCCGAGGACGTCGCCGAGCCGGCCCGCGAGAAGCAGCAGCCCGCCGAAGGCGAGCAGGAAGCCGTTCGGCACCCACGAGCCGCCGGCGACCGTGAGCCCGAGGTCGGACTGCAGGGTGGGCAGCGCGACGTTCACGATGGTGCCGTCGAGCTGAAGCATGAACTCGGCGCCGACGATGGCGGTGAGCGCCAGGCCCCATGGCCGGGCCGGGGCCGCCCTGACCGGTACGCCGTCGGAGACGCTTTCAGTACTCATGGAACCTCCAGGGGGCGATCCGCCGGGCACTATTCTGAGGCACCCTCAGGTTAGCGGCCGGAACTATACTGAGGGAGTCTCAGCTTGGATGGACGAAGTCAAGCTGAGGCTGCCTCAGGATGTCAAGCGGGAGGATCGATGACGAGCGGCACGCCCCACATCGCGGTACGCCCCAAGCGGGCGGACGGCCGGCGCAACTACGACGCCATCCTGGCCGCGGCCCGCAAGGCGTTCGAGGCCGACGGCTCGGAGGCGTCGCTGGAGAACATCGCCGCCCAGGCCGGCGTCGCGATCGGAACGCTCTACCGGCACTTCCCCACCCGCGCCTCCCTCGTGGAGGCCGCCACCAGGGACGGACTGGCCGACCTGGTCACCGGCGCGGAACGCCTGGCCGCATCGTCCGACCCGCTGGCGGCCCTGACGGAGTGGATGGAGCGCGCCGTACGGCACTTCAGCACCTTCCGCGGGCTGGTCGGCATCCTGGCGCAGAGCATGTACGACGAGGGGACGCCCTCGCACGCCATGTGCAACGCCATGCACAACGGCGGCGCCGACCTGCTCCGCGCCGCGCAGGCCGCCGGGATGGTGCGCGCCGACCTGACCCCCCAGGAACTGTTCGACCTGCTCAGCGGCGCCGCCTGGGTGCGCGAGCAGTCGCTGCCGGACCGCGATGGCACCCGGCGCTTCCTCCAGTTCGCTCTTGAGGGCATCACCACGCGAGCAGACGAGGCCTGAGCGGGCCGGACCCGCCGCCCCCGAGGACGGCGGTAGCGGCGGCGTCACAGCGGGAGCAGGGTGGGGGCCGAGCGACCGGTGAGGGCCGGTCGCCACCGCCGGCCGGGCGGGCGGAGGCGGCCGGCGGCCGGTCAGGCGAAGGGGTCGAAGGGGATGCCGGCCGGCTTGGAGCGCGACAGGAGGTCCTGGAAGCGCCCGTCGTTGATCTTGATGGTCGCCGCCCCGAAGTCGGCGTTCATCAGCCTGTCGCGCAGCGCGGTGCTGGGCCAGCCGTTCCAGTCCACCAGCGGGGGGTAGCGCCAGTTGTGGTAGTGGTTCTCCGGCGGCTCGTCGTTGCCGTTGGCGAGCCGGAAGAAGTGCGTGGACAGTCCGTCCTTGTGGTAGACGATCTTGGGGTGGGAGCCGTCGAAGCGCACCTGCGAGCGCGCGTAGGTGACCACGCCGCTGTGCTGCGTGGTCGACACGTACTCCACCCGGTTGGACGCCTGGTCGATCCAGGAGATGACGTGCTCCCAGTCGTGGCGGTGCCCGCCGAGGCTGCTGCCGGGCAGCGCCTGGTCCTTTTCGAAGTACCCGGCGTAGACGACGGCGCACCAGCCGTTGTTGCAGGTGGAGCGGGCGTAGGTCTGCGAGTTGTCCAGGTCCGACTGGTCGCGGCAGTTGCCGTTGACCGCGCCGGTCGGGTTCAGCCCGGGAGCCAGGGTGCCGTCCGGCCCGATGGCGGGGGTGGCGTAGCAGCCGTCGCCGTCGTAGTCGAAGGCCGGCGAGAACGACTGCTCGTAACCGCCGGCGTTCTGCGGCAGGTTGTGCGGCGGGTCGGCGAAGGCCGCCGACGCGGGAACCACGACCGCCATGGCGGTGAGGCCGAGCACGACCCCGAGCCGGGAACGGCCGCGCTTGGAGCGCCTCGTGGGGGACGCGCTCCTGTCCGGCACGGTCGCTGACTTCGATGCCCTGGGGGACGACGTGAATGACGGCAGTTTTCGCATGCTTCCGCTCTCTCGACGCACGGGCCATGCCGCGACATCGCGCCGGCATGGTGGGGGGTGGCAGGGGCACCGGCGGCGTTACGGCGCCGATGTGGAACATGCCTCGCAGTGTCACGACACCACGTGGCAGGCACATGATCAAGGTCCCCGCGCCGGATGACACCGGCATGGAGCGGCGACGGCCGAAAGGTGGATCACGAGCGAACGCTCGGCTCACCCCCGGGTGGCCGTCATCGCCTCCCGGGCCGTCATCGCCACTCCCGCGGCCGGCCGCGCCTGCGCCACAGAGACGATCAGGCCAGGCCACCCGCGCGGGGTTGACCTCAACCTGGGTTCAACTCGCATGCTGGCCCCTGCGAGACGAAGCGGCCACCCGGCGACCGGCGTGCCGATCGTCCGGGACGCGCCGGCGACGGCGCTTCGACGAAGGTTCGGGAAGGGACGGCGGGCGTGCGTGCTGTGGTGATGGAGCGGTTCGGCGGACCGGAGGTCCTGCGCCTCCGGCAGGTCGAGGACCCGGTCCCAGGACCAGGGCAGGTGCTGGTGGAGGTCGCGTACGCGGGCATCACGTTCGTGGAGACGCAGGTGCGGAGCGGAAACGCTCCGCCGGTCTTCCAGACGCCCACCCTGCCGCGCATCCCGGGCAACGGTGTCGGCGGCCGGGTGCGCGCCGTGGGAGCGGACGTCGATCCCGGGCTGGCCGGGCGGACCGTGGTCACGACGACCGGCGGCGAGGGGGGGTACGCGGAGCTGGCCCTCGGCCGGGCGCAGGACGCGATCGCGGTCCCGCCGGGCGTGGGCCTGCCCGACGCGGTGGCCCTGCTGGCCGGCGGGCGCACGGCGGTCATGCTGCACCGGCAGGCGAAGATCGAGCCGGGCGAGTGGGTGCTGGTCCAGGCGGCCGGAGGCAGCGTCGGCACCCTGCTGGTGCAACTGGCGGCGGCGTCGGGCGCCAAGGTGGTGGGCGCGGCCGGCCCCGGCAAGGCGGAGCTGGTCAGGTCTCTGGGCGCGGTCGCCTGCCTGGACTACACCCGTGCCGGATGGGAGCGCGAGGTGGTCGAGTTGACCGGCGGCGCCGGTGTCGACGTGGTCTTCGACGGGGTGGGCGGGCCGGTGGGCAGTCAGGGCATGTCGGCCGTGCGGCCCGGCGGGCGCGCGCGCATCTACGGCATGGCCGGCGGGTCGTGGCCGCAGGCCGGCGAGCACGTGAAGGTGATCTCCGCCCCTCCGCCCGACGCCGCGCGGACGCGCGCCCTCATCGAGGAGGCCCTCGCGCTCGCCGCGTCCGGCCGCCTGCGCCCCGTCATCGGCCAGACCTACCCCCTCGCCGAGGCGGCCGAAGCTCACCGGGCCATCGAATCCAGGATGACGACCGGCAAGACCCTGCTCATTCCCTGAGCCACCAGCGGGTCTTCGTCGGTGGTGCGGAATCCGACGCAGGCAAGATCGTCTCGCGGCGGGCCGAGCGTTGAGGTGTGTGTCCCGTCGTGCCGGTCGCCGGTCCGCTCCTGCTCGTCGTGGACGGATTGTGGGGCCTGCTCGACCCCGGCGGC
The DNA here is from genome assembly GCF_053602655.1 of Sphaerisporangium sp. NPDC004334. Lineage (NCBI taxonomy): Bacteria > Bacillati > Actinomycetota > Actinomycetes > Streptosporangiales > Streptosporangiaceae > Sphaerisporangium > Sphaerisporangium sp. NPDC004334. The sequence continues at coordinate 206,612 of NZ_JBSGDZ010000007.1, read as the reverse complement.
CGGCCGCTCCACGACCGCCTGGCCACGACCGAGGCCGCGCGCCGGACGCCGGACGCCCAGCCTCAGACGTAGCGGGCCTGGCCGGTCCTTCGCGGGTGATGGCGCCGACGAGGAAAGGAGCCGGCGCCTACGCCGGAAGGCTCTCGTAGGCGGCCGTGACGAGCAGGAGGCCGCGGTCGTCGCCCAGGCTGCCGCTGAGCATGCGGTTCATCGCGTAGGCGACGGTCATGCGGGCGTCGAGGTCGTTGACGACCAGCGAACCGCCCCACCCTCCCCAGTAACAGGTGCGCCGGCCGGGGAACATGCCGCCCCCCAGCCCGTACCCGATGCCGTAGCGCATCGGCACACCGAGGACGCGGTCCGGGCCGTGGTACTGCTCCTCCAGGGCGCGCTCACAGCCGGCCGGTGACAGCAGCCGCACCCCCCGCGCCGTCCCGCCGTTGGACAGCACGGACTGGACGGCGCCGACCGCCCGGGCGTTGCCGTGCCCGTTCCCGGCCGGGATCTCGGCGCGCCGCCAGGCGACGGTGTTGGCGTCCTCGGCCCGGAGCGGGGGGTTGCCGGGCTCGCCGGAGTCCTCCGGCGACGGCGGGGGCGCGATGACGGGGGCGACGCGGTGGTCGTGCTCGGCCGGCGTCCCGATGTGGAAGTCGGCGCCGAGCGGCCCGGCCACCTCCTCGGTGAAGAAGGCGCCCAGGGTGCGGCCGGTGACCCGGCGGACGACCTCGCCGACCAGGTGCCCCTGGGTGACGGCGTGGTAGCCGGCCCGGGTGCCCGGCTCCCAGCGCGGGAACTGCCCGGCGAGCCGCCGTGTGGACTCCTCCCAATCGCAGACCTGCTCGACGGTGATGGGCTCGTCGAAGGCGGGCAGGCCCGCGGTGTGGGAGAGCAGGTGCCGCACCTCCACGCGTTCCTTGCCCGCGGCCGCGAACTCGGGCCAGTACTTGGCCACCGGGGCCGTCAGGTCGAGGTCGCCGCGGTCGGCGAGGATCAGCGCGCACAGCGCGGTCATGGTCTTGGTGGTGGACCAGACGTTGACGATGGTGTCGCGCTCCCAGGGGACGGTGCGTTCCGCGTCCGCGTACCCGCCCCAGAGGTCCACCACCGGCTCGCCGTCGAGGTACACCGCCACCGAGGCGCCGACGTCCCGGTCGTCCAGGGACGCCGCCAGCGTCTCGCGCACCGCGCCGAACCGCTCGTCACACGCGCCGTGAACATCCGCCATGACCGACAACCTAACCCGGCCGCGCCCGCACGGCCACCGCTCGCGCGGCGAACACCCGGCCGGTGGGCGACGCGGCCTGCTCCGGCCGCTTCCCTGCCGGCGTCGACGTCCCCGGCCAGGCCGGGCATCGTCGCAGGGCCGCCGTGACGGAGGGCGGCCCCGCGACGGGAGCCGCGCCCGGCCTCAGTCGCCGGGAGGGCGGGCGCCGCGCAGGGTCTGCAGGCGGGCGTGGTACTCCTCCGCGTCGATCTCTCCCCGGGCGTAACGCTGCGCCAGCACGTCCTCCGCCGCGGGCACCGCGGGGCCTGAGCCGCCCCGGGCGCCCGGCCTGCGGGCCAGGTAGCGGAAGAGCAGCACGACCACGGCGATCACCAGGCCCCAGAAGAGCACCATGTTCAGGATCATCAGGCCGTAGCCCCAGCCCATGCCGGGCCCGTTCCAGTACATCATCCTCATCTCCTCGCTCATCGACTCATTCGCCGAGATCGGAGCCATGGTGCTCAGGATGCGGCCTCGCGCCCCGTGCCGGAAGGGCCGAAGGACATTCCCGCCCGGCCGTCGTTCCCTCAGTGGCCGTGCCCGCCGGGCTCGGCCCCTGCGGTGGTTGACGGTCGCGGCGCCGGTGGTGAGGGCCGCTCCTGCGGCCCACGCTTCAGCGGGCGGCCGACAGGGCGGCGGCCACCTGGCGTTCGGGGGCGGGGATCGTCGGCGGGTCCTCCTCGGTCTCCACGTGGCCGTAAGCGGCGGCCAGGACCGCCCGTACGGCTCGCGCGAGCACCCGCGCCAGCAGCGGCTCGACCACGCGGTCGTACATCGGCACGCCGAGGTCGAACCGGGCCTCGAAGACCACCTCGCAGGAGGCGTCACCGGCGCCGGGGAGAAGGTTCCAGGCGCCGGACAGGGCGGCGAAGTCGCCGTCCACCTGCTCGAAGGCGATGCCCGGCGCCGCGGAGGAGACGTCCGCCGGTGCGGCGGGCGTCCACTCGCGCTGGCGCCAGCGCACCGTGCCGCCGCGGAAGGGCAGGGCCCATTCGCTGAGGCGGTCGTCGTCGCTTCCCACTCCGGCCGGTCCTGCCGGGCTCACCGGGCGGCCGGGGACCGCCTCGATGCCGGGGGGCGACTCGATGTCGAGGGGGGTCGCAGGCTCGGAAGGCGCCCCCGGGGCGGGAGGTCGCTTCCCTGTGGTCACCGTCAGGGCGTCGCCGTCCAGGCGGCCGTGCCAGGCGCTCGTGGTCAGGCGGGCCAGCGCGGTGCGGGCGTCGAGGGCGACGCGGGCACGCACCCTTACCTCTCGCATGTCATGGTCCCCTTTCACATCCCGCCGGCCGCGGCCGGTCTCGCGGGGGTCAGGGCGACGCCCTGGAGGTGGGTGGTGCGGATCATCATGTAACTGGCCTCGCCGAAGACGCCTCCGGTGAAGCCGGTGCCGCCATGGGAGGGCATGTAGGGATAGAAGCCGCAGTGCGAGTCGTCGTTGACCTTGAGCACGCCGCCGTTGCGCACCTCGTCGGCGAACCGCCCGGCGATTCGCTCGTCGGCGGTCCACAGCGAGTTGCGCAGGCCGTAGGCGTTGCCGTCGACGAACGCCAGCACCTCGTCCAGCAGGCGCTCGTCGGAGCCGCCCGCCTCGGGGACGACCACGGGCAGCAACGGGAAGAAGGTCTCGCTGCGCACGGCCTCGACCTCCCGCGCCCCGGCCAGGCCGTTCACGCGGATCACCGTGGGCTCGATGAAGAATCCCGTGTCGGACGGCGTGCCGTCCACCTCCAGGCGCCGCCCGCCGCACACCAGCTCGGCCCCCTTGCCGAGCGCGTCGGCGAGGAAGGCGAAGAACCCATCGGCGGCCAGCACCGGGGTGAGGACGACGCCCTCCTGCTCGGGGTAGCCGGGCCTGATCCGCGCGGCGGCGTCCGCCAGGCGGGCGATCAGCTCCTCGGCTATGGCCGGGTGGGCGATCACCTGGTTGGGGATGTTGCAGATCTGGCCGGAGGCGTGGAACGCCTCGGCCAGCGCGCCGGCGGCGAGGTCGAGGTCGGCGTCGCGCCAGACGACCGCGCAGTCGTTGCCCGCCAGTTCGAGGATGGGCTTCTTGCCGGCGGCGACGCAGTCGTTCTGGAAGACCAGCCCCTTCTCGGTGCCGCCGAAGTAGATGATGTCGTCGACGTGCTCGCTGGCGAGCCACTCCTGCATCATGGGCGGGCCGCACACCACGTTGAGGGTGCCTGGCGGGGCGCCGGCCTCCTCCAGGGCGGGGGCGACGATCTCCCGCAGGGCGTACATGACGCCGAACGGGATGCTGCGCGGCGCGCGCACGACGACCGCGTTGCCCGACAGCACGGCGGCGGCGCCGTAGATGGCGTTGGAGTGGGGGGCGTTCTGCGGCGGGGCGACGCACACCACCCCGTCGGGCTTGCGCCGCATCGAGATGCGCTTGCCGCCGTAGTGGAAGTCACGCCGCAGCAGCTCGGCGCACCAGCTCAGCGTCTCGGGGCTGACGATGTGCAGCAGCCCGTCGACCTCCCACTCCGCCAGCGTCCGCGTCCGCCCTTCGGCGACCATGATCTCGACGAAGGCGGACCGCGTCTCGGCCAGGCGCTTGCGGATCAGCTCACCGGCCCGCAGTCGTACGTCCAGGGGGCTCCTGGACCACTCGCGGGCCGCGGTGGCGGCCGCCTCCAGGGACGCCCGGGCGGTGGCGGCGTCGGCCAGCGCGCACCGGCCGATCACCTCGGGGCCGGCCGAGGCGGGGTCGATCTCGCCGCGCTCCAGCATGCGCTTCAGGCGCAGGGCGCGCGGGGCGTCCTCCAGGATCGCGCGGGACGAGACGGCGTAGATGTGCTCGGCCGCGTCGATGTCGCGCCCTCCAACATAGGAGGCGTAGGTCGGCAAGGGTGCGTGGGGTTCGCGCATCAGGCGGTCTCCGCTCGTCGGGTGGACGGTCAGGGGGCGTTCTCGCGGCCGAGGAACTCGCGGGCGATGACCAGCTTGGTCGCGGCGGCGGTGCCGTCGGCGAGCTGCGTGCCGATCACGTCGCGCAGGCGCCGCGCCACCGGGCCGTCCTCCGACCAGCCGAAGTGCCCGAGGGTGAGCAGCGCCTGGTGGGCGGCCTCGGCCGAGGTCTTGGGCGCCCACCACTTGGCCATGTTCGCCTCGACCCGGTGGTTGAGGCCGGCGTCGTTGCGCCACAGCGCCTCGTAGGCCAGCAGCCGGGCGGCGTGCAGATAGGTGGCGTGCTCGACCAGGGGGAACGTCAGCCCCTGGAAGCGGCTGAGCGGCTGGCCGAAGGCCTCGCGCTCGCTGGCGTGCTCGAAGGCCGCCTCCAGCGTCACGCTGGCGGCGCTCACGGCCATGAGCGCGATGAGCGCGCGGGAGTAGTCGAAGCCGCGCATGCCCTGCACGAACCCGAGCCCGGTGCCGCCGACCACGTTCTCCTGGCCGACGCGCAGCCCGTCGAAGACCATGGTCGCCCGCCCGCCGGTCCGGCTGCCGAGGCTGGGCAGCGTCGTGCGGGTCACGTGGGCGTCGTCGAGCCGGGTGTAGAAGGCGGTCACGCCGCGCGAGCGCTCGCGCTTCTCGCCGGTGCGGGCGAACACCAGCCCGTGGGTGGCGTACGCGCCGAGCATGATGGAGGTCTTCTCGCCCGACAGCCGCCAGCCGTCGCCGTCCGGCTCCGCGCGCAGCTCCAGCGCCGCGGCGTCGGTGCCGTGGGCCGGCTCGGTCATGCACACCGCGACGACGGCGTCGCCCTGGGCGATGGACGGCAGCCAGCGCGCCTTGAGCTCCTCGCCGCCGTGCAGGTTGAGCACCCCGCCCACCAGGGCGGCGTTGAGCACCGGGTAGCAGGCGGTGATGTCGCCGCGCGCCAGTTCCTCGATGGCGACGCCGGTGCTGACCGCGTCCAGGCCCATGCCGCCGTACTCGACGGGGATGCGCAGCCCGAACAGGCCTTCGGCGGCCAGCTCGGCGAACAGGCCCGGCGCGAACCGGCCCTCGCGGTCGCTCTCGGCGGCGGCCGGGGCGAGCCGGTCCGCGACGTAGGCGCGGACCTTCTCGGCCAGCGCGTTCTGCTCAGGAGTCAGGAGAAAGTCCATGGGATGCCCTCACTCAGCCGTTCAGCCGGTCAGCCGGTCGCGTAGAACGAACTTCTGCACCTTGCCCGAGGGAGTCCTGGGCAGCGCGTCCACGATCTCGACGCGCTCGGGCCAGTACTGCTTGGCCATCTCCAGCTCCGCCAGGTGAGCGCGCAGGTCCGAAATGGTGGGCGGGGTCCCGTCCGGGACGATGACCGCGCAGGCGCGCTCCCCCATCCGCTCGTCGGGCAGGCCCACGACGGCGATGTCGCGGATGGCCGGGTGGCGCAGCAGCGCCGCCTCCACCTCCACCGCCGGTATCTTCACCCCGCCGCGGGAGATGACGTCCTTGACCCGGCCGGCGATGCGGATGCCGCCGTGCCCGTCGTCCCTGGCGAGGTCGCCGGTGTCGAACCACCCGTCGGGGGTGAGCGACTCGGCGTAGAGCTCCTCGCGGCGGTAGTAGCCGAGACACTGGCTCGCGCCGCGCACCTGGAGCAGGCCGGTCGCGCCGGGCGCCACGGGCCGGCCGGTCCGCTCATCGACGATGCGGACCTCCATGCCCGGCACCGGCGTCCCGTCGCTCTCGGCGGCCCGCATCGGCGGGTCCTCGGGACGGGTGACGGTGACCGCGCCGTTCTCGGTCATCCCCCACAGCGCGTACAGCCGGCAGCCCAGCACGTCGCGGGCCTGCTCGACGAGCACCGGCGGAATGGGGGCGCTGCCGGTGGCGAAGGAGCGCAGCGCCGACAGGTCGCGCGGATCCTCCTGCTGGGCCCGGATGAGGTCCATCAGGAACGGCGGCGGGCCGTAGAAGAAGGTGACCCCCTCCTGCTCCATGACGCGCAGCATCAGGCCGGGGTCCCAGGCGTCGATCTGGACGGCCGTGGCGCCGAGGATCAGCGGCATCAGGAAGTTCCAGGTGTAGCCGGCCTGCAGGGTGGTGGGCGAGCCCATGGCGGTGACCTCGTCGGAGGTCAGGCCCAGCACCTCGATCTGCGCGCGGTTCAGCGCGCCCAAGGTGTTGTGGCTGTGCATGACGCCCTTGGGCTCGCCGGTCGTGCCGGAGGTGAACATCACCTGCGCCAGGTCGTCCGGCCGCGCCTCGCGGGCGTCCAGCACGCCCGGCTCGACCTCCCGCTCCCACTCCCGTCCGAGCAGGTCGCGGTCGAGGTCCAGCGTGCCGCCGGCCCCGCCGCCGCCGAGCAGCACCCGGTGCCGCAGCGTGGGCACCGCGGCGGCGACCTCCGCGCTCATGTCGGCGAAGGAGAACCCGCGCACCTCGGCGGCGGCCACGTAGAGCGGGCTGCGGGTGAGCCGGGTCATGAACTCCACCTCGCGGCGGCGCATGATGGTCGCGACGGGGCCGGCGATCGCGCCGACGCGGGCGCAGGCCAGGCTCAGCGCGACGAGTTGCCAGGAGTTCGGCAACTGGAGGGTCACCACGTCGCCCCGGCGCACGCCGAGCCCGTGCAGGGCGGCGGCCAGCCGTTCGACGCGCGCGGCCAGTTCCGCGTAGGTGAGCCGGTCGGGCTCGCGGCCGTCCGCGTGCCAGACGACCACCGCCGTGCGGCCGGGGAAGCGCTCGACCGCGCCGCGCAGGTCGTCCATGGCGGTGCGGTCGCGCCACACCCCCTCGGCCCTGAAACGGTCGCCGGTGATTTCCAGCACCGGAGCCATGTTTCCGCTCCCTTCCTGGAGGCAGATTTTCGGCTGTCTGGTATTTCGCCGCCGGCATGTCCGGTCATCGAAAATGCGGCGGCCGATCGCTTGAGGAGAACTTGCTAGTAGGACATCGGGCGACCGGCGGGAGTTCGCAGGTCCAAATGGTCCGTGAGCCGTTTTCCCGCTGATTTCGGGGTGGCGGGTCTTGTGCACCGGATGCGACGCATGCCCGGCTCCCTCCGATCGGTCCGACGTTCGACAAGTGTGCTCGGGAATGGGGCGAAAGGGCCACTGACCGGCTCATCGGTGCGATGTGAAGGATTCATGCCGCGAAGGTGAGCGGCGAACTGGCCCCGTGGCGGGGCGGCGGTGCAAGATGCGGTGCGCGGGGTCGCTCCACCGGGGCGGCGGTTGCGCCCCGCGCCCGCGGGTAATGCGCCGACCGAGGCGGCGAGGTCCGCCTGCATCCCCCTGTGCCCCCCGACGGCCCGGAAGAGGCTCTCATGGTGGAAACGGAAACCGGCACCGGCGTCACCGTCGCCCATCGCCGCCCCGGCACGACGACTCCCGGCGCCCGCGTCGCCGGCACGCCCCTCCCGGCGCCCGCGCCGGCGCCCGTGGCCGACCCGGCCACCCCCGGCGCCGCCGCGGCCCCGCGCATCGGTTTCAAGAGCCACCTGCGCCCCGAGATCGTCCCCGGCGAGGCGGTGTACCTGGTCTCCGCGCGCGGCACGACCGCGCTGTCCGGCCGACCCGCCGAGGTGCTGGCCCCGCTGCTGGACGGCACCCGCACCCTCACCGAGATCCACGAGCAGGCCTCCCGGGAGCTGCCCGCCGCACAGGTCGGCCAGGTGCTCGGCCGCATGGCCAAGGCCAACCTCGTCGGGCACCGCGCCTCCACCTGCCCGGCCGACCCGGCCGCCGAGGCGTACTGGGACCTGGCCGGGCTGGACGGCTCCCGCGCCCCGGCCGCGCTCGCCGGCGCGGTCGTCGGCGTCCTCGCGCTCGGCCACGTCGAGACCGGGGCCGTCCTGGCCGCCTGCCGGGCGGCGGGCCTGTCCGCCGTGCCCGACACCGGCGCGGGCGAGCCGTGCGGCGAGCTCTCGCTGGTGGTCTGCGACGACTACCTCGACCCGGCGCTGGCGGAGGTCAACGCCCGCCGGCTGGCCGACGGGCGGCCCTGGCTGCTGGCCAAGCCGAACGGCGCCGACGTGTGGGTCGGCCCGGTGTTCCGCCCCGGCTCGGGCCCGTGCTGGGCGTGCCTGGAGCGGCGGCTGCGCGGCCACCGCCGCGCCGAGAGCTGCCTGCTGACGGCCTCCGGTGCCCCCGCGCTCCCGCCCGAGGCGTCGACCGCGCTGACCCGCGGCATGGGACTGCTGGCGGTGGCGCTGGAGGCCGCCAAGTGGCTGGCCGGGCACCGCCACGACGGCCAGGACGCGGTGTGGACGCTGGACACCCTCACCATGGCCGGGCGGCACCACCGGCTGACCCGCCGCCCGCAGTGCCCGTCGTGCGGGGACCCCGGCCTGGTCGCCCGCCGCGTGCGCCGGCCCGTCGTCCCGGTCTCCCGGCCCAAGGAGGCGCTCGGCGGCACCGGCGAGCGGGCCGTGTCCGCCCGCCAGGTCTGGGAGCGGTTCGGCGGCCTGGTCGACCCGGTCACCGGGATCATCGGCGGGGTCCGGCGCGACCCGCGCAGCCCCTCGTTCCTGCACTGCCACCTTGCGGGCCCGAACCTGGCGCTGCCGGTGAGCAGCCTGTCGACGGCGCGGGCGGGCCTGCGCGCGCAGGCCGGCGGCAAGGGCGTCACCGACCTCGATTCCAGGGTCAGCGCGCTGTGCGAGGCCGTGGAACGCTACTGCGGCTCCCGCTTCGGCGACGAGCCGGCGATCACCGACACCTACCGGGGGCTCGGCGAGGCCGCCGTCCACCCCGACGCCTGCCAGCTGTTCCACCCGCGCCAGTTCCGCGACCGCGACCGGTGGAACGCCGCGCAGCCGCCGTTCCAGCACGTCCCCGCCCCGTTCGACGAGCGGGCGCCGCTGGAGTGGACCCCGGTGTGGTCGCTCACCGGTGAGCGGCACCGCTACCTGCCGTCCGACCTGCTGTACTACCGGCCGTTCACCCCGCGCGGCTCCTCGCCGGTGCGCGCGGACTCCAACGGCGCCGCGGCCGGCGCCAGCGTCGAGGACGCGATCCTGCAGGGGTTCCTCGAACTGGTGGAACGGGACGCGGTGGCGCTGTGGTGGTACAACCGCACCCGCCAGCCCGGGGTCGCGCTGGACTCCTTCGACGACCCGTGGATCGCCACCGTGCGGCGGGGCCTGGCCTCGATGGGCCGCGAGGTCTGGGTGCTGGACCTCACCTCCGACCTGGGCATCCCGGTGATGGCGGCGATCTCGCGGCGCACCGGCGGGCGGGCCGAGGACATCATGTTCGGCTTCGGCGCGCACTTCGACCCCAAGGTGGCGCTGCGCCGCGCGCTGGCCGAGCTCGGCCAGTTGCTCCCCATCACGCCGGCCGGGGACGGCGCGGGGTACGCGACCACCGACCCGGGACTGCTGGCCTGGTGGACGCGCGAGACGGTGGCCCGGAACCCGTACCTGCTGCCCGATCCCGGCCTGGCGCGGACGACGGCGGCCTGCCGCCCGTACACCCCGTTCGCGGACCTGCGCGACGACGTCGCCCACATCACCGAGCTGGCCCGCGCCAAGGGCCTGGAGGTGCTCGTGCTCGACCAGACCCGGCCCGACGTCGGGCTGCCCGTGGTCAAGGTCGTGGTCCCGGGTCTGCGCCACTTCTGGGCCAGGTTCGCGCCCGGCCGCCTGTACGACGTCCCGGTGGCGCTCGGCCGCCTTGACGCGCCGACGGCCTACCAGGACCTCAACCCGATCCCGTTCTTCTTGTGATCCGCGCCGCGCCGTAACACGAACCAGGAGAAGCCACGTGTCCCCACCTCTGGACGAGGAAGCCGCCTCAGGCGGCTTCCTGCTCTGGTCGCTGCGCGAGGACGTGCACGTGGAGCCCGACGCGCGCGAGGACGTGGTCACGCTGCACAGCCGCTGGGGCGACGAGAGCGTGCCGCATCCCGCGCCCCGGGTGGTGGAGGCGCTGCGCCGGATGAGCCTTGGCCCGGTCTCGCTGGAGAACGCGATCAGCGACCCCGCCGAGCGGGCCGAGCTGGACCGGTTGCTGGTCCGGCTGCAGCACCTGGTGGTCCGTTCGCTCGGCCTGGACCAGGAGCGGGCCCTGCTGTCGGTCGTGCCGCTGAGCAGGCAGGCCCGCTTCCGGCCGGCGCGGCTGTCGCCGGTGCGGGCGGTGCGCATGTCCCGGTTCGCGGTGCTACGCGCCGAGGAGGGCGCGTACTGGCTGGAGTCCCCGCTGTCGCTGCACCGCGTGGTGTTCCACCGGGCGGAGGCGATGTGGCTCGTCGGCGCGCTGAGCCGGGGCTTGACCCCGGACGCCGCGCTGGCGGGACTGCCCGCGTCCGTGCCGGGCGCGGCGGCCCTGGCCTACCTGGTGGCCGCCGGCATGGTGGTCCAGGCCGAGCCGGGCGAGTCGCCCGGCCCGCCCACCTTCGCCGAGGACACCGACCCCGCGCTGGTCACCTGGCTGCCGCAGGACCTGATGTTCCACACCCGCTCGACGCTCGGCCGGCACGACCGCGACTTCGGCGCCACCTACCCGATGGGCGAACGCTGGGCCGTCGAGCCGGTCACCAAACCCGCCACCGAGGGCGGGTACGTCCCGCTGCCCCGGCCGTGCTGGGACCGGCTCATCGAGGGCGACCCGCCGCTGACCGCCGCCATCGAGGGCCACCGCCCCGCGTTCCGCTTCGGCGACGAGCCGCTGAGCGACCGGCAGCTCGGCGAGGTGCTGTACCGGACGGCCCGGGTGCGCTCGCTCACCTCGGCCGCCCACGGCGGGGCGGGCAGCGGCCTGGCCAGCGACCGCCCGTACGCGAGCGCGGGGTCGGCCTACGAGCTGGAGCTGTACACGGCCGTCAGCGGGTGCGCCGGCATCCGCGATGGGATGTACCACTACGACCCGCTGGGGCACCGGCTGGAGCCGATCGACGTGGACGCGGTGGACCTGCGGGAGCTGCTGGACCGGGGGCGGCTGTCGGCGGGGCTGGCGTCCGTCCCGCCGGTGCTGATCCTGGTCACCGCGCGGTTCAGGCGCGTCTCCTGGAAGTACACCGGCCCCGGGTACGCGCTCATCCTGAAGAACGCCGGCGCGCTCACCCAGACGCTCTACCTGGTCAGCACGGCCATGGGGCTGGCCGGGTGCGCGCTCGGCGCCGCCGACATCGAGGCGACGGCCCGGGCCCTCGGCACCGACTGGCGCACCGAGTCGTGCGTGAGCGGGTTCGCGCTCGGCAACCGGGACGAGGAGCCGCAGGCCCTGCCGCCCGGCCGCCGCCCGGCCAACGACCCCGCCTGGGGAGACCTCGCCGCGGAGCTGCTGCACAAGACCGCCGGCTGACCCCGCCGCCGCGCTCCCTGGCCGTCCTGCGGCGCCTTCGGGCGGGCTTCCTCCCGCCTCGCGCCGCGCCCTCCGGTCGCCTCCTGACGCCCGCCGCGCCATATCAAGCGCTGATTTCGGTCCGATATAAAATGCTCGGTCAAACCATGGGGAATACCGGCCATGAGGAATTCACGACCGGTTCGTGAAGTGCGGCCTTCCTCTTACCCGGGTTCTCATCGCACAATTAGGACAGCTGGGAACGCCACCGCGAAAAGAAGGGGAAGGCCATGCCGAACTGCACCATCGACACCGACCGGCACTTCACCGAGTTCGTCGCCCAGGCCTGGCAGGACCCGAAGTCCACGGGACCGGGGGAAAACCACCTTCTCGGTGCATTCGGCATTCGCCCCGCCGACGCCGGATACGAGTTCGAGTCACATTTCGACCTGGGGCAGGACCTGATCATCGAGCAGCTGGACGGCTCCACCCCGGCGTTCGCGGTGCCCACCTACTGCGGGTGAACCACCGGCGGCGCCGCCCGCCCCCCCCCCCGCGCCTGCGCCCCGCGCCGGCGCACGACCGAGACCCTTCGCACGCCAAGCCCGCGCTCGACCGCGATGAGCGTCAACCCCTGTTCTTCCGTAGAATCCCCTGAGACCCTGATCACGGCGCGCACCATCCATGGACATCCGTAGAGAGCGGCGGACACATGGGAGCGCTCCCAGTCCTCGCGCTTCGGAGCGGGAGTCAATGGACAGCGAAGTGACAAGCGGGCTTTCACCGTTGCGTACCAGGGGCGCGCGAGCGGCGCCCCTGCAGCCCTCCGGCGAGTCGGAGGGCCCGCCGTGGACCCCCCGGGTGGTGCTGCCCATCACCGTGGTGATGCTGGCCGGGTTCGCGCTGACCACGATCATGAACGTGCTCATGACCGGCCCGGACGCGGCCCGTCTCGCCGGCTTCGCGGTCTGCCTGACGCTCGTGTTCACCCTGCAGCTCGCCCACTCCCTCGCCGGACCGCGGCACTGGCGGGCCGGCACCAGGGCCACCACCCTGACGCTCCAGGCGCTGGCCACCTATCTGCCGTTCTGGTGGCTCGGCAGCGCGTGGGGCGGCATGATCGGCTTCCTCGCCGGGTCGGCGCTGCTGTCGGTGACCGGACCCGCGCGCTGGCCGCTGTACGTGGCCGGAGGCGCGGGCATCCTGCCGGTGCTCGCCTCCGAGGGCGTGCCCCCCGTGGGCCTGGCGTACGGCACCGGCTTCGCCCTGCTGACCGGCCTGGTGGTCTACGGGATGAGCTCGTTGTCGACGCTGGTGGCCGAACTGTACGCCGCACGCGGCAAACTCGCCCGCATGGCCGTCACCCGCGAACGCCTGCGCGTCGCCCGCGACCTGCACGACCTGCTCGGCTACAGCCTCTCGGCCATCACCCTCAAAAGCGAACTCACCCACCGCCTGCTGCCCGCACACCCCTACCGCGCCCGCGACGAGATCACCGACATCCTCACCGTCGCCCGCCAAGCCCTCTCCGACGTCCGCACCGTCGCCAACGGCTACCGCACCATGTCCCTCACCACCGAAGCCGACTCCGCCACCAGCGTCCTCACCGCCGCCGACATCGACGTCACCACCACCATCACCACCCCCGACCTACCCCCCCACATCGAAACCGTCCTGGCCACCGTCCTGCGCGAAGCCGTCACCAACATCCTGCGCCACAGCAAAGCCCAGCACGCCACCATCCACGCCACCCTCCACACCAACGGCCACAACGACACCATCCGCCTGCACATCGCCAACGACGGCGTCGACCCCACCGAAACCACCCCCACCGTCAACGGCGGCAACGGCCTCGGAAACCTCACCACCCGCCTACGCACCATCAACGGCCACCTCACCGCCGGCATCGACACCGACGGCTGGTTCCACCTCACCGCCCAAGCCCCCACCACCACCACCGGGCACCGGCCCGTCCCGGAACGGGCGCTGCCGCCGGACGCGATCGTCCCCCGGCTGGTCCCCCGGCTCGCGCAGCGGGCGCTCTCCCGGGGCCCGGCCCCGCGCGCCGAGCCCGCCGACGGCGCCGCGCCGCGCGTCTCACCGCTGTGGCGGCTGAGGTCGGCGCGGCACCGGCTGAAACAGATGCTGCCGTTCCCCCGCGCGCGCATGGTGCCCGACGACGTCGACACCGACCTGTGGGGGCCGCGCCAGCCGATCCCGGTGACCTTGGTGGTGCTGGCGGGATACGCGGCGATCATGCTGATCAACGTGATCGACGCCGCCCCCGGCACCGCCGGCCTGCTCGGTTTCGCGGCGTGCCTGGCCGCCGACCTCGGGCTGCAGCTCGTCCACTCGTTCCGCGGTCCCCGAACCTGGTCGCGAGGGGCCCGCGTGTTCTCTCTGTGCGCCCAGGCGCTCGTCTGCTATCTGCCCCTGCTGTGGGTCGGCCGTCCGTGGGGCTCCATGGTGGGCTTCCTGGCCGGATCGGTGCTGCTGGTGGTGCCCGGCGGCGCCGGGTGGGCGCTGTACGCGGCCGTGGTGGGCAGCGTGGTGCCGCTGGCGATGGCCCTCGGCGCCGAGCCCCGCTACCTGGTGTACCTCCCGGTGTCCAGCCTGCTGACCGGCATGATCGTGTACGGGATGAGCTCGTTGTCGACGCTGGTGGCCGAACTGTACGCCGCACGCGGCAAACTCGCCCGCATGGCCGTCACCCGCGAACGCCTGCGCGTCGCCCGCGACCTGCACGACCTGCTCGGCTACAGCCTCTCGGCCATCACCCTCAAAAGCGAACTCACCCACCGCCTGCTGCCCGCACACCCCCACCGCGCCCGCGACGAGATCACCGACATCCTCACCGTCGCCCGCCAAGCCCTCTCCGACGTCCGCACCGTCGCCAACGGCTACCGCACCATGTCCCTCACCACCGAAGCCGACTCCGCCACCAGCGTCCTCACCGCCGCCGACATCGACGTCACCACCACCATCACCACCCCCGACCTACCCCCCCACATCGAAACCGTCCTGGCCACCGTCCTGCGCGAAGCCGTCACCAACATCCTGCGCCACAGCAAAGCCCAGCACGCCACCATCCACGCCACCCTCCACACCAACGGCCACAACGACACCATCCGCCTGCACATCGCCAACGACGGCGTCGACCCCACCGAAACCACCCCCACCGTCAACGGCGGCAACGGCCTCGGAAACCTCACCACCCGCCTACGCACCATCAACGGCCACCTCACCGCCGGCATCGACACCGACGGCTGGTTCCACCTCACCGCCCAAGCCCCCACCACCACCACCACCGGGCTCGGCGAGGACTACCCCGGGGAGCACGCGGCGATGGGCGCGGCCGGGCCGCCGGTCCCCTGAGGCGCGGGTGCGGAAGGGTCAGCGCAGCGCGGGCAGGCCGACGGCGGCGGCCATCACGATGCGCTTGAGCGCCGGCAGGAACGCGGGGCAGGCGGCCGCCATGACGGGGTCCTCGGCGTAGATCTCGCGCAGCACCGCGGGAGGGTTGGAGACGGGGTAGAGCATTCCGGCGCCCGCGGTCGCCAGCCCGACCAGCTCGTAGGCCTCGCTCTCGGTCAGGCCGGAGGGCGCCGCGGCGACGCGGGCGGCCAGGTCGCCGATGACGTCCAGCACGGCGCGCTTGCACGCGCGCGCCGCCTCCACCGAGACGTTGTGCTCGAGGCTGGTGGCCGTGTTGCCGAGCAGGTCGCACATGAGCGGCCGCGCCTCGAGCGTCTCGGTGAGCGCGGCGACGACGGCCTCGAGGCCGGTGGCCCGGCCGAGCCGTTCGGCGACCTCGCCCCCCCACTCTCGCCACTCCTCGGCGGCCAGGACGAGGTAGATCTCCTCGCGGGTGCCGAAGTAGCGTCCGACGTTGGACTTGGCCAGGCCCGCGGCGGCGGCGACCCCGCCGAGGCTGACCGCGCGCACGCCGGATCGCAGGGCCAGTTCGCGGGCGGCCTCCAGAATGGCCTCGCGCCGCTGCCGCTTGTGCTCGGGCCGTCTGGCCCGGAGGAATCCCTGCGTCATGTCGCAGCAAGCATACGGCGACGATAAAAGAACGCCGTTCTCTTGTTAAGATGACATCGTTCTGTTAACGTCGGTGCACATCTGGACGCATCACGTCCACCGGCGGGAGGCAGCGCGTGGTCGAGGTACAACTGAGGATCAACGGGACCGTCCACACCTGCGAGATCCCGCCACAGGTCAGCCTGCTGGACGTCCTGCGCGAGCACCTCGGGCTCACCGGCACCAAGAAGGGCTGCGACCAGGGGGCGTGCGGCGCGTGCACGGTGCTCGTCGACGGCGAGCGCATCAACTCCTGCCTGACGCTCGCCGTGCAGTACGCCGGCCGCGAGGTCACCACCATCGAGGGCATCGCGGGCGAGCAGGGCCCGCACCCGCTTCAGGCGGCGTTCATCCGCAACGACGGCTTCCAGTGCGGCTACTGCACCTCCGGGCAGATCTGCTCGGCGATCGGCATGCTCGCCGAGCACGCCTCCGGCGCGCCGAGCCTGGTCACCGAGCACCTGGCCGCGACCGGCGCCGAACTGACGGACGCCGAGATCAGAGAGCGCATGAGCGGCAACCTGTGCCGCTGCGGCGCCTACAACGGCATCGTCGACGCCATCCGCGAGGTCGCCACCGCGAAGGCCCGGCGGGAACTCGCCGGAGACGGGGACGGGCGGGCGGACCGCGAGCACACCGCCGCGCGCGCCGGACGGCCCGCCGCCGCGGCGGAGGCCGCCCGATGAGGCCGCTCGCCTACGTGCGCCCCGGCGACGTCCCGGCCGCCCTGCGCGCCATCACCGCCGAGCCGGGCGCGAGGTTCCTCGGCGGCGGCACCAACCTGGTCGACCTGATGCGGCAGGACGTCGAACGCCCCGCCACGGTCGTCGACATCACCGGCCTCCCCCTGGACCGGGTGGAGCAGGCCCCGGACGGCGGGGTGCGCGTCGGCGCCCTGGTGCGCAACAGCCACCTGGCCGCCCACCCGGTCATCCGCGGCCGGTACCCCGTGCTGGCGCAGGCCGTCCTCAGTGGCGCCTCGGCGCAGCTGCGGAACATGGCGACGGTCGGCGGCAACCTGCTCCAGCGCACCCGCTGCCCCTACTTCTACGACGGCGCCGCCGCCTGCAACAAGCGCGAGCCCGGCAGCGGGTGCGACGCGATCGGCGGGCTCAACCGCGACCACGCCGTGCTCGGCGCCAGCGAGGCGTGCGTCGCCACCCATCCCTCCGACATGTGCGTCGCCCTGGCCGCGCTGGACGCCGTGGTCGTCGTCGAGAGCCTGCGCGGCGAGCGGCGCGTCCCGATGGAGGACTTCCACCGGCTGCCCGGCGGCACCCCGCACATCGAGAGCGCGATCGAGGCCGACGAGCTGGTCACGGCGGTGGAGCTGCCCCCCTGCCCGGTCGCGGTGACCTCCCGCTACCGCAAGGTCCGCGACCGGGCGTCCTACGCCTTCGCGCTGGTCTCGGTCGCCGCGGCGATGGAGGTCCGCGACGGCGCGGTGGCGGAGGTGCGCCTGGCCCTCGGCGGCGTCGCGGCCAAGCCGTGGCGGGCCCGGGAGGCCGAGCGGATCCTGCTCGGCGCGCCGGCCGTCGAGGAGTCCTTCCGGCGGGCCGCCGAGGCCGAGCTCGCCGCCGCCACCGCCCTGTCCCACAACACCTTCAAGATCGAGCTGGCCCGGCGCACCGTCACCGCGACGCTGCTGCGGCTGCTCACCGACGGGAGCGCGGCATGACCCGCACCGATGCGCACGGCACGACCGCGGCGGAGGGCCCGCGGGCACCTTCGCCGGCCGGGGAGCGAGGCCCCGCGCGCGTGGAGGGCTCCGGGCCGCTGGTCGGCAGGCCGATCGACCGGGTGGACGGGGTGCCGAAGACCACCGGCGCGGCCCGGTACTCGGCCGAGCACCCCTACCCCGGCCTCGCCCACGCCGTCCTGGTGCACGCGACCATCACGCGCGGCCACCTCACCGCCATCGACACCGCCGAGGCGTCGGCCGTGCCGGGCGTGCTCACCGTCATCACCCACCACAACGCGCCCGCGCTGAAACCGCCGCCGCCGGTCAGCGTCATGAACCTCAGCACGATGGCCTCCGGCACGTCGGTCGCCTACCTCAACACCGACGAGGTCCACTGGAACGGCCAGCCGGTCGCGGTCGTCGTCGCCGAGACCCTGCACGCCGCCCAGCACGCCGCCCGGCTGGTGAAGGCCGCCTACCGCGAGTCGCCCGCGGCCGTCGACTTCGCCGCCGAGGAGCCGAACGCCACGCCGCAGAAGAACGACATGGTCTCGGAGGGCTCGGCGAAGAAGGGCGACGCCGAGGCCGCGCTCGCGGCGGCGCCGGTGTCGGTGGACCTGCGGTACACCACGCCGGCGCACGCCCACAACGCGATCGAGCCGCACGCCACCACGGCCGTCTGGGACGGCGACCGGCTGACCGTCCACGACGGCGCGCAGAACGTGGCCTGGATGCGCGACCATCTCGCCCTGCGCTTCGGCGTGCCGGCCGCCGGGGTACGCGTCGTCGCGCCGTACGTCGGCGGCGCGTTCGGCGGCAAGACCGTGGTGTGGGCCGGGACGATCCTCACCGTGATGGCGGCACGGGTGACCGGCCGGCCGGTGCGGATGACGCTCACCCGCGAGGGCGTCTACCGCACGGTCGGCGGGCGCACCCCCTCGGCGCAGCGCGTCGCGCTCGGCGCCCGGCCCGACGGGCGGCTCACCGCGCTGGTCCACACCGGCGTCACCCAGGTCGGCCGGGTCGGGGGCGGGCCCGAGCAGGTCACCTCCCAGTCGCGGCACCTCTACGACGCCGAGAACATCCTGCTCCAGCAGAGCCAGGTCGCGCTGGACACGGTCTCCAACACCTACATGCGCGCGCCCGGGGAGTCGATCGGCACCTTCGCGCTGGAGGCGGCGATCGACGAGCTGGCCTGTGAGCTCGGCATGGACCCGATCGAGCTGCGCATGCGCAACGAGCCCGAGCGCAACCCCATCGACGGCAAGCGCTTCTCCCACCGGATGCTGCGCGAGGCGTACGCGATGGGCGCGCGGCGGTTCGGCTGGGCGGAGCGCACGCCGGAGCCCGGCTCGATGCGCGACGGCAGGTGGCTGGTCGGCATGGGCGTCGCCTCGGCCTACCACCCGGCGTGGCAGTTCGCCGCCAACCTCACGGTGCGCCTGTCGGCCGACGGCACGGTGCTGGTGCGCTGCGGGTTCCACGAGATGGGCATGGGCGGGGCGACCGCCCAGGCGCAGATCGCCGCCGACGCCCTCGGCGTGCCGTTCGAGGCCGTGCGGGTCGAGTACGGCGACTCCGACCTGCCCACCGGGCCCGGGGCGGGAGGCTCGGGCCAGACCGCCAGCGTGGCGGCGAGCCTCGGCACCGCCTGCGCGAGGCTGCGCGGCACGATGCTCGCGCTGGCCCGGCGGTCGAAGGACTCCCCGCTTCGGGGAAGCCGCCGGGCCGAGGTCCGCGCCCGCGACGGCGGGCTGTGGGCCTCCACCGCCGGGACCGTCGCAGGCGAGACCTACGCGGCGATCCTCGCCCGGGCGGGCCGCCCGCACGTCGAGGTGGCCGTCGGATCCGACACGCGCGTCGGGACGGCGGTCGGACAGGCCCGGTTCATGGCCAAGTTCCTGCTCGACCGGCGGCGCTGGACGAAGGCGGCGTGCGGGGCGCAGTTCTGCGAGGTGCGCGTCGACCCCGACACCGGCGAGGTGCGGGTGTCGCGGTGGGTGGGGGCGTTCGACGTCGGGACGGTCATCAACGCCAAGACCGCCGCCGCCCAGCTGCGGGGCGGCATCGTCATGGGCATCGGCATGGCCCTGTCGGAGGAGACGCTGGCCGACCCGCGCACCGGGCGCATCATGAACCCCGGCCTCGGCGGGTACCACGTCCCGGTGCACGCCGACATCCCGCCGATCGACGTCTGCTACCTGGACGAGCCCGACCCGACCATGCCCCTCGGCCTGATCGGCGTCGGCGAGGTCGGCATCACCGGCGTCGCCGCCGCCGTCGCCAACGCCGTCCACCACGCCACCGGCCGCCGCGTCCGCGACCTGCCCATCACCCCCGACAAACTCCTCTGATCACCCCTCCGGCTCCCCCGCCGGCGCCTCACCCACGGCCGGCGCGGAGGCGGGAAGGGGTTCGGTAAGTTGTGTCGGGTGTCTGTCGTGCCCGGTACGCCGTCCGTGTCCGCGGTGAGCCCCTCCTCCCGCCTGGCGTGGCTGGACGCGTTGCGGGGCATCGGCGCCGTCGCGGTGGTGGCCGAGCACCTGCTGCCCTGGGTGGTCCCGTGGCTGCGCCCGTACTGGTTCAACATCGGCATCTACGGCATCCTGGTGTTCTTCCTGGTCAGCGGCTACATCATCCCCGCCTCGCTGGAGCGGCACGGGGACGTGCGGGCGTTCTGGATCAGCCGCGCCTTCCGGCTGTACCCGCTATACCTGCTGGTCATCGGGCTGGTGCTGGCGATGGCGTGGCGTCTGCCGGTGCGCGAGGCGGTGCCACGCGACCCTGTCGCGGCGGTCGCGCACGCCACCATGCTGCTGGACGTGGTCGGCGTCGGCGGCGTCGCCGACACCATGTGGACCCTGTCCTACGAGATGGTCTTCTATCTGCTGGTCACCGCGCTGTTCGTCACCGGCGCGCACCGGCGCAGCGCCGTGCCCGCGGTGGTGCTCGGCCTGGGGGCGGTCGCCGTGGCCGCGCTCGTCCCGGCCGCCGCGCTGCGCGGCGCCTGGGTCGTATGGGCGTCCGGCGCGGTCCTCGCCATCGGGCTCGCGTGCGTGGTGTCGGGCCGCCTGCGCAGGACCGGCGCCTGCCTGCTCGGCGTGATGGCGCTGGTCCTGCTGTTCCTGGGCAGCCGGGTGCCCTGGCTGGGCGTGCTCATCCTGGCGGTGATGTTCGCCGGCACCGCCGTGTACCGCTGGGAGAGCGGCACCGGCCCGTTCTGGCCGGTCGCCCTGACCATGGCGCTGGTGGCCCTCACCCCGCTGCCCGCCCTCCAGGCCGGCTGGTGGTGGTCGGCGCCGGATGTGTGGATCACCACCGTCGCGCTGGCCTGCGCGACCTTCGCGGGCGCCTTCGCCCTGCGCCGCCGCCGCGTCCCGCGGGTGCTCACCTGGCTCGGGCTGGTCAGCTACTCGCTCTACCTGCTGCACCATCCGCTGCTGCGGCTGTACGTCTCGGTGACCGGCGACCTGCGCTGGTCGGCCTGGCACGTCCAGGTGCTGATGGCCGCGCTGTTCCTGGCACTGGTCCTGCCCGTGTCCTGGGTGACCTACCGCCTGGTCGAGCGGCCCGCCCAGCGCCTGGGCCACCGCCTCGCCCGCCGGGCCCCGCAGGGCGACCGGCGCCGCAGCGCCTCCTCCGCCGCGTAGGCGCCCGGCTTCGGCCTTTCGATCCTGCGAGACGTCCCGGGAGCGGCTCAGGAGACACCGAGGGTGCCTCGTCGTGGAAGTCATAGTTGACATCAACTAGTCGATGATTGATAGTCAGCATCAACCAACAAGGTGGGAACTCGTGGAGAAGCGACGCAAGGTGTCCAATCCGCTGGCTCTGGCCGTGCTCGTCTACCTGATGGCCGAGCCGATGCACGCCTACGAGCTCGGACGACGACTCCAGGAGCAGGGCAAGGACCGCAGCATCAAGTACAACCGCGGGTCGCTGTACATGGTCGTCGAGCAGCTGCGCAAGGCGGGGTTCGTCGCCGAGCGGGAGACCGTGCGCGACACCCAGCGTCCAGAACGCACCATCTACGGCATCACCGAGGCGGGACGCGCCGAGCTCTACGACTGGATGCGCGAACTGGTCGCCGTCCCCCGCGAGGAGTACCCCTCCTTCGGGGTCGCCCTGTCGCTGCTGGCCGTGCTCGCCCCTGCGGAGGGGGCCGGCCTGCTCGGCCGCCGTCTCGCGGCCCTGACCGAGCAGGCCGAGGAGGTGCGGGGCGTGCTGCGGCAGGCCGGCGAGGACCAGGTGCACTGGGTGTTCCTGGCCGAGGAGCGCTACCGGCTCGCCCTGGTGGAGGCCGAGATCCGCTTCGCCGCCGATCTCGCCGAGTCCCTGAAGGACCCCGCCTACGAGCGGGCCTGGCAACGGATGCGGGAGGACATGACATGAGCAAGGTGAGGACGGCACTGGTCATCGGCGGCGGCGTCGCGGGCCCGGTGGCGGGAATGGCGCTGCGCAGGGCCGGGGTGGAGGTCACCCTCTACGAGGCCTACCCGACCACGGCCGACGGCGCCGGCGGCTCGCTCGGCCTGGCGCCCAACGGCCTGGCGGCGCTGGAGATCGTCGGTGCCGCCGACGCGGTGCGGGCGCGCGCCCGGCCGATGCCCCGCTCGGTCATGGCCGTCGGGCGCAGACGGCTCGACACCCTGCCCACGCTGCCCGGCCTCGCGCCGTTGCAGCTCATCTGGCGTGCCGACCTGCACCGCGCGCTGTACGACCGCGCGGTCGCGCTCGGCGTCCGGGTCGAGCACGGCAAGCGCCTGGTGGGAGCCGAGGAGACCGGCTCGGGGGTCACGGCGCGGTTCGCCGACGGGACCACGGCCACGGCCGACATCCTGGTCGGCGCGGACGGCATCCGCTCCACGGTCCGCACGCTGATCGACCCGGACGCGCCGGGCCCCACCCCCACCGGGCTGCTCGGCTTCGAGGCCATCGCCGACTTCGACCTGCGGCAGCGCGAGGGGACGATCACCTACGCCTTCGGCAGGCGCGGCTTCTACCTGTTCCGCCCGCATCCCGGCGGCGGGGCCGAGTGGGGCGCCAACCTGCCCCACCCGCCCATGACCCTGACCGAGGCCCGGCGGATCCCGAACGAGGAGTGGCTGCGCAGGCTGCTGGAGCACCACGCCGAGGACCACCCCGGCGCCGAGCTGATCCGGCACACCGACCCCGGGCGGCTCCAGGTGCTGGGGTCGATGTACATGATGCCGCGCGTGCCGCGCTGGCACAGCGACCGCATGGTCCTGGTCGGCGACGCCGTGCACGCCCCGTCCAACAGCTCCGGCCAGGGCGCGTCACTGGCCGTCGAGAGCGCCGTCGAGCTCGCCCGTTGCGTGCGGGACCTGCCCGACGCGCCCTCCGCCTTCGCCGCCTACGAGCGCCTGCGCCGGCCGAGGGTGGAGCGGGTCGCGGCGCGCGCGGCCAGGATCAACGGCAGCAAGGCGGCCGGGCCGCTGGCCAGGGCCCTGATGCCGCTGCTGATGCCGATCATGCTGAAGACGGTCATGCACCCCGAGCGGGCCTTCGGCGTCGAACAGCGCCACGTCATCGCCTGGGACGAACCGGCCGCCACCCTCGGCTAGACGTTCACTCGTGCGCGCGCACCGGACGAGGAGGCGCCCCCTGAGGAAATGTCGGTGAGGTCTGGTAGAGGTTGGTCATGGGCGTGAGCATTGAGGAGTTCCTGCTGATGCTGACCCGTCTGCCCGAGGTGAAGCAGGCGGACGGCGGCGACTGGACGGCGCTGAAGGTGCGCGGGCGGGGCTTCGGCTACCTGTGGGAACGCACCCGCACCGTCGGGCTGAAGGCGACGATCGAGGAGCAGATCGCCCTGGTGGCCGAGCGGCCCGAGGTGTTCGAGGTCCAGTTCACCGCCGGCCGGTTCGGCTGGGTCGTGGTGCACCTCGACAAGATCGACGCCGACGAGCTGTTCGAGCTGGTCACCGAAGCGTGGTGCCTGACCGCCCCCCAGCCCCTCCTTTCGGCCCACGCCGCCACAGGAGCCCTGCCCTTCACCCCCTGACCCCGCCCGCAGAGGCGTCTGCCCGGGTGGCGGCCGCGGGCGGCGATCGCCTCCGCCGCGTCGCGGCGCTCCGGCGGCACGGCCCCGGCCCGCTAGGGCGGCGGGTCATCACCACGTTGCTCGCGGGCGCCGAGGTAGGCGTCCAGGGCGGCTGCGCCCTTGAGCATGGCGCGGCCCCGGGCCGACAGGCGGGCGCGCCAGTCGCGCAGGGTCGCCTCCAGCGGAGCGACGCCTCCGGCGGAGCGCACCTGGTCGATCAGCGGGGCGATCTGCTCCAGCAGGTAGCCGCCCCGCCTGAGCTGGTGGACCAGCCGGACGTCCCGGACGTCGGCCGCGCTGTAGACCCGGTAGCCCGTCCGCGGGTCGCGGCGCGGCCGGACCAGCCCGGCGTGCTCCCATTTGCGCAGGGTGGCGGGGCGGACGCCGAGCCTCCTGGCCAGGGGGCCGATGAAGGTGCCGCCGCGCTCCTGCGGCACGGGCGCCAGGTCGCCGAGCGCGGCCTCGACGGCCTGGAGGGTGCGGCGGTCGTCGAGGAGCAGGCCGTGGCCGTCGTCGACGATCCGCAGCGCCTCCTCGATGGCGCCCCGGCCGACCGCCCGCATGATCGCGGTGGCCGCCTGGTGACCGTGCCCGGCCACCAGGGCGCGGAACGCGCGCAGGGCGTGCGCGTGCAGCGGCGTGTAGGTGCGGTGGCCGTGGACGGTGCGTCCGGCGGCGGGCAGGATGCCGGCCTCCTCGTAGTTCCTGACCGCCTGGGTCGACAGGCCGTGCTCGCGCGCCAGGTCCACCGGCCTCATGGGTGCATCACCGTTTGAAGGTCCATCGCGATGGGATCGGGGTTTTCGGCGGCGAAGTTTACACCGAGGGTTCAACGATACCGTTGAAGGAATGGACATCAAGGACACGGCCCGGCCCCTCGACGGCGCGGGCGTCTCGGCGTTCCTGCGGTCGCTTCCGGCCGAGCCGCTGCTGCTCGGCCTGGGCGAGGCCAGGCACTTCGTGGGAGAGCTGGGTGGGCTGCGCAACGAGATCTTCCGGCACCTGGTCGAGCACGAGGGCTACCGCTCGTTCGCCATCGAGAGCGACTGCCTCATGGGCCTGGTCGTGGACGACCACCTCATGACGGGCGCGGGCACGCTCGACGAGGTCATGGAACGCGGCTTCAGCCACGGCTTCGGCGCCTTCCCGGCCAACCGCGAGCTCGTGCGCTGGATGCGGGCCTACAACGAGGAGCATGACGAGAAGCTGCGTTTCTTCGGGATGGACGGCCCTCTGGAGTACTGGGCGGCGAGCCCGCGCGAGGCCCTCACCGCCCTCCATGCCCTCCTCGACGGCCCGCTCCCCTGCACCAGGGAGACCCTCGACGCGCTGCTCGGCCCGGACGACCCGTGGACGAACGAGGCCACGGTCATGGACCCGTCCCGGTCGATCGGCCGGTCCGCCGACGCCCAGCGGCTGCGGCTGCTCGCCGACGACCTGGTGGCGCTGCTGGACACCCAGCTGCCGCGGCTGGACGCGAGGGACAGAGAACGGGCGGCGCTGTACGGGCGCACCGCCGTCGGCCTGCTCCGTTACCACCACTGGATGGCCGACACCTCTCCGGCGCGGATAGCGCGGCTGTCGGCCCTGCGGGACGCGATGATGGCCGCCAACCTGCGCGCCGTCGCCGAGCACGGGCCGGCGCTGGTCTTCGCCCACAACCTCCACCTGCAGCGCGACAGCAGCCTCATGTCCTTCGGCGACCTGCCTCTGGAGTGGTGGGGCGCGGGGGCGATCACCGCGACGCACCTCGGCGACCGGTACGCCTTCCTGGCCTCGGCCCTCGGCACGGTCGGCGACGACGCCCCGCCCCCGGACACCGTCGAGGGGATGCTGTCGGAGCTGCCGTGGGACCACTGTCTCATCGACGCCCGCCGCCTCGCCGATGCCATCACCGAGCCCGCCCCTCGGGTCTCCCCCGATTTCGCCTATTTCCCGCTGGACCCCGCCCGGCTCGGCCTGATCGACGGCGTCGTCTTCGTCAAGCGGGCCGTCACGCTCGGTTGACGGGCAAGCCAATCGCGCCGTCCGCGCATGGGCCCGCCATGACCGCGCTCGGGCCCGCCATGACCCGGACTCGAAGATCACGGCTTAAAGTGTCCTGGACGTCCCCGCCGGGGCCGCGTCGCCTCCGGGCGGCGCGACCTGGCGGGAGGCGGCCGTCGCTCCGTTCGCCCGTGGTCCGGCCGAGCGCGGGCGGCAGGGGCTTTTGGTCCTCTCCCACAACTGGAGCGGCCCAGCCTTCGTCGTCAGCGACATGGCGCCGCGGGCCGCCAGGGGGAAGGGTGAAGACTACAGGGGGGCCGCCGTCGTGACGGCGCGCACATCGTTGTCTACAGGAGGGCTCGGTCGGGTGTTCAGACGTGTCGCCATCGTCAACCGTGGTGAGGCCGCCATGCGCCTCATCCACGCCGTACGGGAGATCGCCGCGGAGACCGGTGCACCGATCGAGACCGTCGCCCTGCACACCGACGTCGACCGCGACGCCACGTTCGTGCGCGAGGCCGACGTCGCCTACGATCTGGGCCCCGCGTCCGCGCGCCCGTACCTCGACCTGAAGGCGCTGGAGCGCGCCCTGGTGAAGACCGGAGCCGACGCCGCGTGGGTCGGCTGGGGCTTCGTCGCGGAGGACCCCGCGTTCGCGGAGCTGTGCGAGCAGATCGGGGTCACCTTCGTCGGGCCGGGCCCGGAGGCGATGCGCAGGCTCGGCGACAAGATCGGCGCGAAGCTGATCGCCGAGGAGGTCGGCGTGCCGGTCGCCCCGTGGAGCCGCGGCGCGGTCGAGAGCCTGGACGCCGCCCTGGCCGCGGCGGCCGAGATCGGCTACCCGCTGATGCTGAAGGCCACCGCGGGCGGCGGCGGGCGGGGCATCCGCGTGATCGCGAACGAGGCCGAGCTCGCCGACGCCTACGAGCGCACCAGCCAGGAGGCCGCGCGGGCGTTCGGCAGCGGCGTGGTGTTCCTGGAGCGCCTGGTGACCGGGGCCCGGCACGTCGAGGTGCAGGTGATCGCCGACGGCGAGGGCACCGCGTGGGCGCTCGGCGTCCGCGACTGCTCGGTGCAGCGCCGCAACCAGAAGATCATCGAGGAGTCCGCGTCCCCGGTGCTCGCCCCCGAGCAGGCCGCCGAGCTCAAGGCGTCGGCCGAACGGCTGGCCCTCGCGGTCGGCTACCGGGGCGCGGCGACCGTCGAGTTCCTCTACCACCCCGGCGACCGGCGCTTCGCCTTCCTGGAGGTGAACACCCGCCTGCAGGTCGAGCACCCGATCACCGAGTCCACCACCGGGTTCGACCTGGTCAAGGCACAGCTCCACGTGGCGGCCGGCGGCCGGCTCGAAGGCGCGCCGCCGGTGGAGCGCGGGCACGCCGTCGAGGCCCGGCTGAACGCCGAGGACCCCGACCGCGACTTCGCGCCCTCCCCCGGCCGCATCGCGCGGCTGGACCTGCCCGCCGGGCCGGGCATCCGCGTGGACACCGGGGTGAGCGAGGGCGACACCATCCCCGCCGACTTCGACTCGATGATCGCCAAGATCATCGCCTACGGCCGCGACCGCGACGAGGCGCTCGGCCGGTTGCGCCGGGCGATGGCGCAGACCACGGTGATCATCGAGGGGGGCGCGACGAACAAGAGCTTCGTGCTCGACCTGCTCGACCGGCCCGAGGTGATCGAGGCCACCGCGGACACCGGCTGGATCGACCGCGTCCGGGCCGAGGGCGGGCTGGTCTCGCACCGGCACTCCGCCGTCGCTCTGGCCGCCGCCGCCATCGAGGCCTACGAGGAGGAGGAGCGCGCCGAGCGGCAACGGCTGCTGTCGACGGCCTTCGGCGGACGCCCGCAGGTGCAGCACATGAGCGGACGGCCACTGGACCTCAAGCTGCGCGGCGCCGGCTACCGCGTGCGCGTCGCGCGGGTCGGCCCGCATCGCTTCCGCGTCGGCGTGGAGGCCGGTGAGGACGTGCGCACGGCCGACGTCGAGCTCGACCGCTTCGACCGGCACACCGCGCAGATCATCGTCAACGGCGCCCGCTACCGCCTGCTCACCGGCACGCACGGGCCGATCCACCTGGTCGAGGTGGACGGGGTGGCACACCGCGTCAGCCGGGACGAGGGCGGCGTCGTCCGTTCGCCCGCGCCCGCTCTGGTCGTGGCCACGCCGCTCGCGGTCGGCGCCGAGGTCGAGGCGGGCGCGCCGGTGCTGGTGCTGGAGAGCATGAAGATGGAGACGGTGCTGCGGGCGCCGTTCAGGGCACGGCTGAAGGAATGCGCCGTCTCGGTGGGCAGCCAGGTGGAGACCGGGGCGCCGCTGCTGCGGCTGGAGCCGCTCGCCGACGGCGGCGCCGTGGCCGAGGCCGGCTCGGCCGCCGGGTCCGTCGAGCTGGACCTGCCCGCCGCTTCCGGCCAGATCCCGGCGCGCTCACGCGCCGGGCGGGGCCTTGAGGACCTGCGCAGCCTGCTGCTGGGCTTCGACGTCGACCCGCACGACGAGGGCCGGGTGCTGGAGGAGTACCTCGCCGCGCGCCGCGCGGCCATCGATGACGACCACCGGCCGCTGGCCGGGGAATTCGAACTGCTCGGGGTGTTCGCCGACCTGGCCGAGCTGAGCCGCAACCGGCCGGCGGGCGAGGACGTCGGCGGCGAGGGCCACGTGCACAGCGCCCGCGAGTACTTCCACACCTACCTGCAGAGCCTGGACGTCGAGCGTGCCGGGCTGCCGGAGGCCTTCCAGGCCAAGCTCGCCAAGGCCCTCGGGCACTACGGCGTCAGCGGGCTCGACCGCTCCCCCGAACTCGAGTCCGCGGTGTTCCGCATCTTCCTCGCCCAGCAGCGCGCCTCCGCCGACGTCGCGGCGGTGACGGCGTTGCTGCGCGCCTGGTTGCGCGAGCCGCCGCCGGACGAGACGCTGCGCGAGCCCGCCGGTCTGGCGCTGGAGCGGCTGGTGGCCGCGACGCAGGTCCGCTTCCCCGTGGTCAGCGATCTGGCGCGCGGCGTGGTGTTCGCCTGGTTCGGCCAGCCGCTGCTGCGCCGCAACCGCGCCCGCGTCTACGCCGACGTCCGCAGGCACCTGCGTCACCTGGACGAGCACCCGGACGCGCCCGACCGCGCCGAGCGCGTCGCCGAGATGGTGCGCAGCACCGAGCCGCTGGTGCGGCTGCTCGGCCGGCGACTGGTCCGCGACGACCTGGACAACGCGGTCATGCTGGAGGTGCTGACCCGGCGGTACTACGGCAACAAGGGGCTGACCGCCGTCCGCACCAGCGAGGTCGCGGGCTGCACGTTCGTGGTCGCCGAGCGCGCGGGCTCGTGCCTGGTCTCCTCCGGGGTGAGGTTCCAGGCGCTGGGCGACGCGCTGCGCGGGCTCGCCGAGCTGGCGAGCGGCGAGGACGCCGTCGACGCCGACATCTACCTGGCCTGGGAGATGCAGCCGGAGGACTCCGAGGCGATGGCCGCCGCGCTGCACGAGGTGATCAGCGCGCACCCGCTGCCGGGGCAGGTCCGCAGGATCACCGCCACCGTCGCCGGCAGCGGCGGCGCGGTGATGCACCACCACTTCACCTTCCGCCCGTCGGCCGCGGGGATGACCGAGGAGCGGCTGATCCGCGGCCTGCACCCCTACATCGCCCAGCGGATGCAGCTCGAGCGGCTGAGCAAGTTCGACCTCACACGGCTGCCGTCGTCGGACGAGGAGGTCTATCTGTTCCGCTGCGTGGCGCGGGAGAACCCCGCGGACGACCGGCTCGTGGCCTTCGCGCAGGTGCGCGACCTGACCGAGCTGCGCGAGCACGAGGGCAGGCTGCTCGCGCTGCCGACGGCCGAGGACACCATCGCCACCTGCCTGGACTCCATCCGCCGCGCGCAGGCGCGGCGCCCGTCCAAGAAGCGCTTCACCACCAACCGCATCGTGGTCTACGTCTGGCCGCCGAGCGACCTCACCCGCGCCGAGCTGGAGATGCTCGCCGGACGCGTGCTGCCGACGACCGCCGGCGCCGGGCTGGAGGAGATCCTGATCATCGGCCGGCAGCGCGACCGCGAGACCGGCGAGCTGACGAAGATCGCCGTGCGGATCTCCTTCGACGCCGTCGGCGGCGCCGAGCTGACCATCGGCGAGCCGTCGGACGAGCCGGTCGAGCCGATCGACGACTACCGGCAGAAGGTGCTGGTCGCCAGCAGCCGCAACACGGTGTACCCGTACGAGCTGACCGGCCTGCTCGGCGACTTCGTCGAGCACGACCTGGACGAGGACCACGCGCTGGTGCCGGTCGAGCGGCCGAAGGGGCGCAACACCGCGGCGATCGTCGCGGGCGTGGTGACCACGCCGACCCCGCGGCACCCGCAGGGCGTCACCAGGGTCGTGCTGCTCGGCGACCCGACCAAGTCGCTCGGCGCGCTGTCGGAGCCCGAGTGCCGCAGGGTGATCGCCGCGCTGGACCTCGCCGAGCGCATGCGGGTGCCGCTGGAGTGGTACGCGCTGTCGTCGGGGGCCCGCATCTCCATGACCTCGGGCACGGAGAACATGGACTGGGTGGCCGCGGCGCTCAAGCGCATCGTCGAGTTCACCCAGGACGGCGGCGAGATCAACATCGTGGTCACGGGCATCAACGTCGGCGCGCAGCCATACTGGAACGCCGAGGCGACGATGCTCATGCACACCAAGGGCATCCTGGTGATGACGCCGGACTCGGCGATGGTGCTCACCGGCAAGCAGGCGCTGGACTTCTCCGGCGGGGTGTCGGCCGAGGACAACTTCGGCATCGGCGGTTACGACCGGGTGATGGGCCCGAACGGGCAGGCGCAGTACTGGGCGCCCGACCTCGCCGGGGCGCGCGGGGTGCTGATGTCGCACTACGACCACACCTACGTCGCGCCCGGCGAGCGGGGGCCGCGGCGGGCGACGACCACCGACCCCGTCGACCGTGACATCTCGGGCTTCCCGCACGCCGTGGCGGGCAGCGACTTCACCACCGTCGGCGAGATCTTCTCCGCCGAGGTCAACCCCGACCGCAAGAAGCCGTTCGACATCCGGACGGTGATGCGAGCCCTGTCCGACCAGGACCACCCGGTGCTGGAGCGCTGGGCGGGCATGGCCGACGCGGAGACCGCGGTGGTGCAGGACGTGCATCTCGGCGGCATCCCGGTGTGCCTGCTCGGCATCGAGTCGCGGTCGGTGCAGCGGCGGGGCTTCCCGCCCACCAACGGCCCGGACGCCTACACCGCCGGCACGCTGTTCCCGCGGTCGTCGAAGAAGGCCGCGCGGGCGATCAACGCGGCCAGCGGCAACCGCCCGCTCGTGGTGCTGGCGAACCTGTCGGGCTTCGACGGCTCGCCGGAGTCGATGCGCAAGCTGCAGCTGGAGTACGGCGCGGAGATCGGCCGCGCGATCGTGAACTTCCGCGGGCCCATCGTGTTCTGCGTCATCTCGCGATACCACGGCGGCGCGTTCGTGGTGTTCTCCAAGGCGCTGAACCCGAACATGACGGTGCTCGCGCTGGAGGGCTCGTACGCCTCGGTGCTCGGCGGCGCCCCCGCCGCCGCGGTGGTGTTCGCCGGCGAGGTCAACTCCCGGGCCGCGGCCGATCCGCGCGTGCGCGATCTGGAGGCCCGCGCCGCGGCCGCCTCCGGCGCCGACCGCGCCACGCTGACGGCGGAGCTCGACGAGCTGCGCTCGTCGGTCCGGACGGAGAAGCTGGGCGAGGTGGCCGCGGAGTTCGACCGCGTGCACGACATCCGTCGCGCGGTCGAGGTCGGCTCGGTCGACGCCGTCATCCGCGCCGCGGAACTGCGCCCGCGCATCATCGAGGTCATCGAGTCCCACCTGAGCTGACGGTCGCGCACCACCCGGGCGCGAGGCCGGGCACGGCGTCGCCGCCGTGCCCGGGGAAACCTCGCGCGGTCAGCAGAAGGGGCCCTCGGCGGCGACGAAGGCGCGCAGCGTCTCGGGCGGCCGCCCGCCGAGGCGCTCGATCGCCTCGGTCACCTCGTACAGCTCGTGGTGGTCGCCGATGAGGCGGAACAGCTCCCAGAGGTGGGACAGGTGCTCGACGGCGACCGCGTCCTCGTACAGGGCCATCGCCTTGCGCCGCCACTCCTCGGCGTCCTGGTCGACGTACACCAGCCCCGCGCCGAAGGTCCGCACGGCCTGTCCGATGGTCATGACCTCGCCGGTGAGCCGGCACACCGGGTCGGCGGGGCCGTCAGGCGCGGTGAGCAGGCCCGCCGCCACCCGAGCCACGTCGGTCGCCGCGACCAGCGGGAGCACCGTCTCGGGCGGTCCAAGCGGCAGCGCCAGCTCGCGCCCGCCGCCGGCCCGCACCAGGACGGCGAGGTTCTCGAAGAACACCCCGGCGCGCAGGTGGACCGCGCCGACGTCGGCCCGGTCGAACAGCTCTTCCGCGACCCAGTGGCGGCGCATGTGCGGCGTACCGGCGTAGGGGTCGGCGGCGAGCTGCGACACCTCGACCACGCGCTCCACGCCCTCGCGCCGGGCGGCCGCGGCGAACACGGCCGCGGCGTCGAGCATGCCCTCGGTCACCGGGTAGGTGAAGAACGCCCTGCGCACCCCGCCGAGGGCGGGGATCACCGAAGTGATCTCGCGCAGGTCGGCGACCACGACCTCCGCCCCCCACCCGCGCAGGCGCTCGGCCCTGGCGTCCTCGCGGCGGACCACCGCCCGCACGGCCTGCCCGCGCTGGAGCAGCATGCGGGCGACGTGCAGCCCGGTCGAGCCCTGCCGTCCCCCGGCCGCCCCCGTGACCAGCACCGGTTCCATCGAGTCTCCTCCATCGGGTCGCATGCGGGCGGTCACAGGGTGAGGGTGAACGCGCCGAGCCCTTCGAGCGCGCGCAGGAACGGCTCGGCGGGGAAGACCTCGGCGGGGCTGAGGACTCCGCCCTTGGCGGGGACGTCGCCGCCCGCCAGCAGCAGCGCGCCCTGCACCGAGGCCAGCGCGCCCGCCCGCCACAGGTCGCGCCCGGCGAGCCGTCCGGCGCGGCCCCCGTCGCCGGTGATCGCCTGGACGGCGACGGTGAACTCGGTGCCCGCCCGCGTGCCGAGCGGGACGTGCTCGCTCTCGAACACGCCCTCCTCCTCGAACGTCCTGGCCGTCAGCATGGCCTCGACGTTACGGGCGGGGAGGTGCCGCGGGACCGTCAGCGCCTCGGGGAACGGCACGGGGGCGATCATGGCGCGCGGGCCGATCGGCGGGGGGAA
Organism: Sphaerisporangium sp. NPDC004334; assembly: GCF_053602655.1. Taxonomy (NCBI): domain Bacteria; kingdom Bacillati; phylum Actinomycetota; class Actinomycetes; order Streptosporangiales; family Streptosporangiaceae; genus Sphaerisporangium; species Sphaerisporangium sp. NPDC004334. The sequence goes on along the minus strand of NZ_JBSGDZ010000007.1, from coordinate 174,162 downwards.
GGCGAAGACGGCGTTGCGCGGCTCGACCCAGCCGACACGCAGCGCGCCGTCGGTGAAGCCGATGCGCTGGGTCTCGGCGAAGAGCTGCCGGGCCGTGGCGAGCGCTCCGGTGGTGAGCCGCCAGCCGCTCACCGCGTAGGCGACGGTCACGCGGTCGATGTCGCTCATGCCGCCGGCCACGGCGGCGGCGAGCAGGTCCCCGAGGCCGCCGTAGAAGCTGAGCGAGGGCACCATGGTGGCCCCGGTGCGCTGGGCCGGCGCCTGGAGGGTGTCGAACAGGTGCTTGACGTGGTGCGGCTCGACGGCGTGGTCGATGTAGTGGCAGCCCGCCTCGGCGGCGGCCGCGGCCACCGGCTCGCCGGTCACCGAGAACGGGCCGGCGCAGTGGATCAGCACCGCCGCGCTCTCGGCGAGCCCGCGCAGGGCCGCCGGGTCGTCCAGCGGGGCGTGCACGGCGCGGGCGTCGAGCTCGCCGGCCATCGTCTCCAGCGCCGCGGCGTCCCGCCCGGCCAGCACCATGCCCTGGCCGCGCGCGTGCAGTTCGGCGGCGACCAGGCGGCCGGTATGGCCGGTGGCACCGTAGATTGCGATGAGCGGTTGAGTCATGACGGCTCACTTCCATACCGTGGGTATGTAACTAGCATCGAACCTACGTTCGAGCGAAAACCGTGTCAAGGGGGTGCCATGGCCCGCCGTACCCAGGCGGAGCGCTCGGAGGAGACCACCTCCAGGCTCGTCGCCGCCGCGCAGGATCTGTTCGGGCGCGACGGCTACGCCGCCACCACGATCGAGGCGGTCGCCGCGGCGGCCGGAGTCACCAAGGGCGCCGCCTACCATCACTTCGCCACCAAGGCGGCGCTGTTCCGCGACGTGTTCGTCCAGCAGCAGCGGCAGGTCTCGGGCCTGCTCGAGCGCTCCGCCGCCGCCGAGCCCGACTCCTGGTCGGCCCTCACGCGCGGCTGCCTGACCTTCCTCCGGCACTGCCTGGACCCGGCGTTCCGGCGCATCGTGCTGCTGGACGGGCCGGCCGTCCTGGGCTGGGAGACGGTGCGCGAGATCGAGTACGAGCACACGCTGCGCGTGCTGACCGAGGGCATGCGCGCCGCGATCGCCGAGGGGCGCATGGCCGACGGCGACCTGCCCGTCCGCGCCCAGCTGATGTTCGGCGCGCTGTGCGAGGCCGGCATGCTCCTCGCCCGCACGGGCGACCCGGAACGTGCCCTGCCCGTCGTCGCCGGCGAGGCCGCCCGCCTCCTCACCTCCCTGGCCCGCGACCCCGCCCCCGGCGGCTGACCACCTCCGCCCCTCCACCGTCCCGCTCGACACCCCGACCCGGTCACACCCGCCCCGGTCGCCGTCCACCCTGCCCGCCGGCCGCCGCGCGCCCCGGCCGTTCGCCCTGGTCGCCGCCCGTTCCGGCCACCGGGCCGCCCCATCCGCGCCCGAGCCGGGACGCCGCGCGCGGTTCCATAGCTTTCGAGTGATCGAAAGTTGGTCGTTGACGGAGATTTATTACCTGTTATTCATGGGATTTGTCAGGAAGTTTCCACCCAGCCGTACCGCCTGACACGGGGGATCCGCATCCCAACCCCTAGGAGGACGCGCATGGCGCGCAGCCAGTCCGCCGACCCACCCCGTGACCTGCTCGGCCCCGTCCAGGGCGAGGTGTCCTGGTTCTGCTGCGGCTCGGCCTGGGGGCCGTGCAGCAGCGCCGGGCACGGCGCCTGTGGCACCTGCAACTCCGGCAGCATGCAACACGCCTGGCCCAACACCTCAGACGCCTGCCTGTCGATCACCCGGCCGGACAGCTGCGGCGTCAGCCTGTCCCGCCGGACCTGCGGTTTCACGCACCGGACGACGGCGCTGTGCACCGGCACCAGCGTCGTCACCTCGATCGCCGACTGCGGCCCGCAGACGGACCTGTTCTGCGGCGAGCGCAGTTGCTGCGGCGCGACCTGCGCCAGCAACCGGCTGCTCGACCTCACCCCGGCCGCCTTCAGCAAGATCGCCAGCCTCTCGGCGGGCCTGCGGCCGGCCGAGATCTCGGTTCCCTAGGAGTCCGCCGATGACCAGCAGAAGGCAACTGCTCAAGTCCGCCGTGCTCGGCGGCGGCGCCGGAGTGCTCGCCGCGACCGCGATGGGCTCGCTCGGCCCGGAGGCCGCCTTCGGCGCCGCCGCGCCCGACATCGTGCCCGGCGCGCCCGACCCGAACTTCGCCGAGGGCCGCATCCGCTCGGTCAAGGACAACACCCTGTTCGTGCTGGGCTCGAACATGGTGTTCCACCGCATCCGCGTCGTCGACGGGACCAGCCTATGGAAGCTCGGGCCGGTCGCCTTCGACCAGGCCCGTCCCGGCGACGGCCTGTACGCGCGGGGCGTGCGCATGCCCGACGGCGTGCTCGCCGCGGAGTCGGTGTGGCTGAACATCGTCAACATCAAGGGCCACGTCCGCAACATCACCAGCGAGCGGCTGCACCTGGACCACAACGGGCAGGAGATCGTCTGCCACCAGGTGCCGGGCAAGTCGGTCGCCGTCTACTCCGACGCCCCGCCGTCGGCCGATCTCTCGCTGCTGCGTGTCGGCCAGCACGTCCAGGTGCTGGGCGCCTGGCGTCCCGACACCAACCAGGTCGACATCGCCACCGTCTTCTCCCCCCACTAGGAGCGCCTGTTCGACCAAGACCAGGCGCACGCACCCGAACGTCCGTGCGAGCTGTTCGGCCTGCTCGGGGGTCGGGTAGAAGCGGTACTTGTAGGCCCGCTTCACGATCTGCACCACGCCGCACACCCTACCGCGCGACCAGCTAATAATCGTGCGTTTGTTCGATACGGCAGTTCACCTGACGGCGAACCGCCTACCCCTGCCCTGCTCCGCAGGGGTCCGATTCCTCCCCCGCCTGAACGCGGGGGTCTCCTCGGAGGTCTTCGATGAACGGGATCGCCGCGCTGCAGCCGTACGTGATCGGCCCGCTCCTCGCCTGGGCGGCCGTGCTGAAGCTCTTCGGCCGCCGGACGCGGGCGCAGGCCGGGCGCACCGCCCTGGCACGCCTGGTCGGCGCGGCGCGTGCGGTCCCGGCACTGCGCCTGGTCGGGGTGCTGGAGCTGGCGACGGCGGCGGCGCTGCTGCTGCCGCCGGCCATGCCCGCGGAGGGCGCGGCCGCCGCGGCGATGTCGGCCGGGTTCCTCGCCTATCTCGCCTACGCGCGCCGCGCCGCCCCGACGTCGTCCTGCGGGTGTCTCGGCGCGCACTCCGCGCCGGTCGACCTGCGCGGATTCGCCCGCGCGGGCCTGCTGCTGGCCGCGAGCGTCGCGGCGGTCTGGGCCGGCCCGCACCCGGTCGACGCGCCTCTGGCCGCCCTCGGCGTCGCCGAGGCCGCCGCGCTGCTGGCGCTGTCGCCGGAGCTGGACCACGCCTGGCTGATGCCGCTGCGCCGGCTCTTGGTGCGGCTGCGCAGGCCGCTCGCCGTCCCCTCACCTGCGGAGGTGCCGCTGGAGGTCACCCTGCGCCTGCTCTACCGCAGTCCCGCGTACTGCTCGGCCTCGGCGCGGCTGAGCTCGGACGTGCGGGAGACCTGGGACGAGGAGGGCCTGCGCTTCGTGGTGTACGCCGCCCGCGGGCGCACAGCGGTCTTCGCGGTCCCCCTGGGCGGGCAGGACCCGGCCGCCGTCCGCGTCGCCCTCATCGACGAGCCCGCGGTCGCCTGAGGTGCGCCGCGCTCGGACACGCCTCCACGTCGCCTCCCCCGCGCACCCACCGCGGCGCCCGGCCCCGGCGCTGATTATCGTGACAGGGAAGCGCAAGCCGGCCGGAGGACGTGGGGGGCGAGCCTGTGACGGAGCGCACGCCGCGGGGAGTTCCGTTCGAGACGTGGGTCGACCGCCAGATCCGTGAGGCCTCCGAACGCGGCCTGTTCGACGACCTGCCGGGCGCGGGCAAGCCCCTGCCCGGCCAGGGCGAGCCGCAGGACGAGATGTGGTGGATCAAGCGCAAGCTGGAGGAGGAGAACCTCAGGTTCCCGCTGCCCGGTTCGCTCGCCTTGCGCCGGGAGGCCGAGGACGCCCTGGCCGCCGCCGCGCGGGCCCGCTCGGAGGCCGAGGTGCGCGAGATCATCGCCGGCATCAACGCGAAGATCCTCGACGGCACGAGAAAGGCACTGTCCGGCCCGCTCGTCGATGGGAGTGGTCGACTACGCGCGGGTGACCGTCCAGGTCTGCGACGAACTGCCGGCACATCTGCGAGCACCGGTCCAGTGACGCGGCGGTGATCACGACCATGCCGTCGCGCACCGGGACACCCAGGACGCGGATCTTGCGGGGGACGCCTGTCTCGATCTGCTCGGCGGTGAATCGTCCGAGGCCGTGCGCGATCGCGTTACGGACTAGACGGAGCTGAGGTGCAGCACAAGCGCCTGCACCGGCCACAGGGTCGGCAGCTGCAGCCCCACCTCGGTCAGCACCCGGCCCGATACGACGACCGGCGGCTTGCTCATCCACGCCGGGGTGACCCAGCCCCATTCGGCCGGGCCGATCTCGTCCCGCAGGCGCAGCGTGTATCGACGCTCGGGGTCCAGGCCGTCCAGACGCAGCCGCTCGGTCAGGGCCTCCTCGATCGAGGCGACGGTGACGATGGTGAACACAGCCTCCTCGCGGTTCGCGGCGATCACCCCACGCACGCGCAGCGCCGCGTCGAGCACGTCCGGGTGCACCACGGTGCCGGTGTGCAGCAGGTGGCGCAACTCCTTGTAGAGGCCGGCGAACGCGGTGACGGCGTCGAGCTCCTCCTCGGTGCAGCGCGTGATGTCCCACTCGAAGCCGGCCGAGCCCTGAAGCGCGGTGGCCATACGGTAGGACAACGCCGTGCGGCGACCGGACGAATGTGACGGTGAGGGACCGACATGGGCGCCTACGAGTTCGGGTGGCAGGACGAGCTCCGTCCAGCGCTGAATGTCCTGCCGCTCGACCGGGTCGTTGGAGTCCGACGCCCACACCCGGTCGGCGAACTCCAGGATGCCGAGGTCGGTGCGGGCCCCGCCGGAGGAGCACGACTCGACTTCCAGGCCTGGATGGTCGGTCTTGAGGCGCTCGATCAGCCGATACACCGCGAGGGTCTGCGCGTGCGTGCCCGGCAGGTGTTCGTGCACCGGTTCGACGAGATCCCGATTGTGGTCCCATTTGATGAAGTCGATGCCCAACGTCCGGACGAGCGTGGACATTCGGGCGCGCACATGTTCCCAGGCTTCGGGGAGGGCGAGGTTGAGAACGTACTGGGAACGGAAGGACACGTCGGCGGGCGACGGGACCGATCGGGGATCGGCCAGCAGCCAGTGCGGGGCGGTGCGGGCCAGGTCGGAGTCCAGGTTGACCATCTCCGGTTCGAACCACAACCCGAACTGCATACCGAGCGAGTGGACAAGGTTCGCGAGCGGTTCGAGGCCATCGGGCCACACGTCCGGGTCGGCCACCCAGTCGCCGAGCCCCGCGGTGTCGTCCCGGCGGCCGCGGAACCAGCCGTCGTCGAGGACGAACCGTTCCACGCCCACGGTGGCGGCGTGCCGGGCGAGCTGCTCCAGGCGCAGCGGTTCGTGTTGGAAGTAGACCGCCTCCCACGTGTTGAGCACGAGTGGCCGGACCGTGCGGGGATGGTGGGGCCGGGCGCGCATCCAGGTGTGGAAGCGGTCGGCGATCCCGTCGAGCCCGGCCGGCGACCACGCGAAGTACGCCGTCGGGCTGCGGTAGGACTGCCCGGGCTCCAGGCGCACCTCGCACGGGCGCAGCAGCTCACCGGCGCCGAGCAGGGTGACATGTTCGGTGACCCGGTCGAGACGATGGCGGACGTCGGCGCTCCACCCGAGGTGGACCGCCCAGACCTCGCCGTCCCGGTTGCGTGGTTGCCCGTCCGACGCGAGCGTCACCCAGGGGCCGTCGTGCCCGCCGCGGCCGCGGCGGGACTCGCGTGTGGTCGTTCCCCGCGGCATCGGCATGGTCAGCGGCGACTTCTCCCGTGTCCAGCGGCCCGCGAAGGTGGTGACGTGGCCGGCGGTCTTCGGCACCGGCAGGGTGGCTTCCAGCCAGGCCAGATCGACGGGGGTGGCGCCCTGGTTGGTCAGCTCGTGGTGCAGCAGCACCAGCCCGCCCGCGCCGATCTCCAGGCAGGATCGCAGGTGGAGGCCGGTCTCAGCGTCGCTCGCCACGGTGTACATCGACCGCGGGCCCTGTTGCTGCACCCGCGAGGTCCACCGTGGGAACAGCAGCCGGCCGTCACGGCTGGCGAGCAGGCCCGGGCGGCCGGACCAGCCGTCACCCTCGAGAGGCACGAGCGGCAGGCGCCAGGCGGCGTCCAGCGTCCCGGGCGGCGTCTGCCGGCTGGTGGCCAGGTCCACGGCCTTGAGGTCCGCGGCGTCCAGGACGCCGAGGTCGGCGCCCCAGTGCAGGACCGCGGGCAGGCCGGTCACGGGGTGGGCGACCACGACGGCGACGCCGTCGTGGCGCAGGACGGTCCAGCCGGCGTACTGCGGCGAGGGTTGGTCGGGCGGCATGTCTCTCCAGCTCGTGTGGTCGTGTCGGAGGTGGCGGGTCGTGTTGCCCGGGTCCGGACGTGGATTCGGCCAGGGACCGGGGCGACCCGGCGCGGGACAGGGAGCGCACCGCCCATGACGGCGGCGTCGTCGGCAGCGGCGACGGCGCACAGCCGAAGATGCCGAACGTCCTCGAGGTCGGTCTGCGGTTGCGGGACCAGTTCGCACCAGCATCACCGCACCACATCCGCGCCGGTGAGCAGGCCGAGCTCCGCGCGCGTCGGCAGACCCTCCCAGTCACCCGTGGTGGACACCGCGAACGCCCCGCAGATAGCGCCGCGGGCCAACCTGCCCGCCGGGGGCAGCTCGTCCAGCAGGCCCGACAGGTAGCCCGCGACGAATGCGTCGCCCGCCCCGACGACGTCCACGGCCGTCACCGCTAGGGCCGGCACCCGCGCGATGTCGCCGCCGGCCAGCACGAGGGCGCCCGCCGCCCCGAGCTTCAGCACGACCTCCTCAGGGCCGAGCTCCGCCAGGCCGCGGGCCAGCTGGACCGCGTCCACCGGCCCCGGCCGATCGAGCACGAGAGCGGCCTCCTCGGCCCCGGCGAACACGGTCGCGGACCCCGCGACCAGTCGACGCAGCACCGGCCGGGCCTCGACCTCGGACCACAGGCGACCCCGGTAGTTGACGTCGAAGGTGATCCGGGTGCGGGCCTGGCCGGCCGCCGCCACCATGGCCTCGACCGCGGCGCGTGGTTGTTCCCCGAGCGCCGGGGTGATTCCGGTCAGGTGCAGCACGCGCGCCGCCGGCAGCGCGTCGGCGGGAACGTCGTGCGGCCCCACCGCCGCCCCGGCACCGCCCGTGCGGTAATAGGCCACAGTCGCCCGGTCCGCGGTACGCCGATGACGGACCAGCAGACCGGTGGGCCGGTCCGCGTCGCGACCGACCGCGTCGACACCAACGCCTTCGGCGCGCAGCGCGGCCAGGATCATGTCACCGAAGGCGTCCGAGCCCAGACGCCCGATCCACCGCGCCGAGTGGCCGAGCCGCCGGACCCCGATCGCGACCGTCGACTCCGCCCCGGCGAACGACAACTGCGCCGCGGCGCCGGGCCGCGGCGGGCCGACGGCCGTGGCGCGCACGACCGCCATGGTCTCGCCCAGCGTGACCAGATCAGGCATCGGCCGGCTCCGGGCGCAGCGTCCGGACCAGAGTCTCGACTCGGCCGGCGAGCGCGGCGAGGTCACCACCGTCGACCGCGTCGCCGACGAGCGGCCCGCCCATACCGACCGCCCGGGCCCCCGCCCGCAGATAGCCGACGCCCTCGGCGACGGAAATGCCCCCGGTCGGCACGAGCGGGATGTCCGGCAGCGGCGCACGCACCGCCCGCAGATAGCCGACGCCGCCGACCGTCCCGATCGGAAAGACCTTCACCAGCGCCGCGCCGGCCCGGGCGGCGGCGAGGATCTCCGTCGGGCTCAGTGCGCCGCACACGACCGGAACACCGGCGTCGACGCCGGCCGCGATCACATCGGGCACCACAGCCGGCGTGACCAGGTACCGGGCGCCGGCATCCACGGCCGCTCGGGCCTGCGCGGCATGCAGCACGGTGCCGGCCCCGACGACGAGCCCCGGCGTCGTGGCGGCACCCTCGATGGCGCGCAGCCCGCCCGGCGTCGTCAGGGCCACCTCGACCGCCGTGACCCCGGCCCCGGCCAGGACATCGAGCACCGCCGGGACGTAGCGGACCGACCGCGCGCGGACGATCGCGATCGCCGGACACCGGGCCAGCGCATCGGCGAGCGCGCTCACGACGCCACCGTGCGCGGTACCGACACGAACGCGACCGACCGCATCTGAAGCGGCCCGCCCTCTGGATGCTCCACCGGGCAAGCCTGCGGCCAGAGGTACTGGGGCGCGTCCTTGGCCGGCTGCAGCAGGTGCGGGCGCAGCGACTGGGCCGTCGCGGAGACGAGCGTGGCGCGGCCGACCGGTTGGCTTAGCGGCCGGCGGAAGCAGGCGCCGGACGGCACGGTGACCGGCGCCGCCGGAACGACGAACTCCCGGTCGGTAGCCGTCCACAGCGGAGCCGACCCGTACCGCGATATCCGGAGCCTCGGATCGTCGCTGCGAATTCGGGCGGCACGGTTCGGTCCAGGCAGCGCCGTAGCGGGCGCCGAGGGCCAAGTGATCATGACTTACCGGCCGAGTCCAGGACCGCGGCGCGACGCAGGACCGCTACGGCGCGCGGTGCCAGGATGGCGGTCCCGGTCCCGGCGCCGAGCCGTTCTCCGCCGACGGCGGAGATGTCGAGGGGCTGCCCAGTACGGTTGATCAGGAACCAGTACGGTCCGCGTACGGCCAGTTCGACGCGACCGCGCAGGCCCGGCGGGAGTTCGCTGTGGATGCCGGCTCGTTCCGCCAGGTCGGCCAGGACGACGGTGAGCCCGGCGGGCCGCAGGCGGGTGGAGACGTAGGCGGCGGATCCGGACCCGACGGCCCGGCGGGTGATGGCCGGGCGGCCGGTCTGGCCGCCATTGCTGTACCGGGCCAGGACCTCGGTCGCGGAATCCGTGAGGTCGATGCGGTCGGTCCACAGGGTGCCCACCGTGCCGTTGTCGAGCTCGACGCTCTGCTCGTCGGGCAGAGGGGCGAACTCTTCGATCCGGATGCCGAGCAGATCGCGCAGGGCTCCCGGGTAGCCGTCGAGCCAGACATGGTCGTGCTCGTCGACGATGCCGGAGAAGTAGGTGGTGACGAGGTGGCCGCCGCCGGCGACGTGGCCGCGTAGCCGGTCGGCGAGCGCGCCGGGCACGACATGCAGGATCGGGGCGACGAGCAGACCGTAGCGATGCAGCGGCGCGTCGACGGGGACCACGTCGGCGCGGATACCGAGTTCGAGAAAGGCGGTGTACCAGTCGAGGGCCTCCTGCCGGTAGCGGAGCCGGTCGCTGGGGTGTGCGTCGTGTTCGGCCGTCCACCAGGACTCCCAGTCGAAGACGATGGCCGCGCCGGCCGGCCGGCGCGTCGTGCCGGCCACCTCGGCGAGATCGCGCAGCGTGGCGCCGAGATCGGTGACGGCGCGGAAGATGGCGCTGTCGACGCCCGCGTGGGGCAGCATCGCCGAGTGGTACTTCTCGGCGCCCGCCGCGGACTGGCGCCACTGAAAGAAGCAGACCGCGTCGGCGCCGTGCGCGACGTGCGTGAGCGAGTCGCGGGCCATCTCGCCAGGCGCTTTGGCGACGTTGATCGGCTGCCAGTTGAGCGCGCTGGTGGAGTGCTCCATGAGATACCACGGCCGCCCGCCGGCCAGATTCGCGGTGAGGTTGGCGGAGAACGACAGTTCGTCGTGCGCCTGCGGGCCCGGCGTCGTGTAGTGGTCGTTGGCGATGAAGTCGACCTCGGCGGCCCAGTCGGCGTAGTTGATGGCCTTGGACCAGCCCATGACCATGAAGTTGGTGGTGACGGGAATGTCCGGGGTCACTTCGTACAGCACTGATCGTTCCGCGCGCAGGTGGTCCTTGAGCGCATCGGAGGAGAACCGCTTGAAGTCCAGTTGCTGCGTCGGGTTGGGGTGCGTGGTCGCCAGCCGTGGTGGCAGGATCTGCGCCCAGTCGCTGTACTGCTGTGACCAGAACGTGGTCGCCCAGGCCCGGTTGAGAGCCTCCAGGGTGCCGTATCGGTGGCGCAGCCAGTGCCGGAACGCGGTCGCGGCGTCGTCGGAGTAGTCGTAGGCGTTGTCGCCGCCCAGTTCGTTGTTGACATGCCAGGCGGTCAGCGCCGGGTGGTCGCGGTACCTTTCGGCGAGTGCGCGGGTCAGGCGGAGCGCATGCGATCGGAAGATCGGCGAAGTCGGCCGCCAGTGCTGCCGGGCACCGGGCCAGATGGTGCGGCCGTCCCGGTCGACCGGCAGGATCTCCGGGTGCATCGTGGTCAGCCAGGGCGGCGGGGATGCCGTCGCCGTGGCCAGGTCGACGGCGATGCCGTGCGCGTGCAGCAGGTCCATGACCTCGTCGAGCCACGCGAAGTCCCACACGTCCGCCTGCGGCTGGATCCGGGCCCAGGAGAAGATCGCCAAGGAGACGATGTTCACGCCGGCCACCTGCATGGCCCGAACGTCCGCGTCCCAGATGTGGCGTGGCCACTGCTCGGGGTTGTAGTCGCAGCCGAACGCGAGACGGCTCCGGGACGGATCCGACGGCCAGCGCAGCCATCGGTGAATGTGGTGCGGCTGCATGCCGGCTCCTCCTTCGCGGTGCTGGTGATGGTGACGTGAGCCCGGCCGCCACCGGGTCGGCTGCGCCCCGCTCATCCGCTGAGCGGCTTGGCGGCGAACCTCAGCTTTTCGGCCTCATGGAAAGCCTGGCCCCCTTCGTGGCCGTTGAACGGGTAGACACGGATCTGCTTCGGTCCGGCGTAGTGGTTGTACGAGGCGTACACGGTTGAGGGCGGGCAGGTCTGGTCCATCAGCCCGACGGAGTAGAGAGCTGAGGCGTCGGCCCGTTTGGCGTGATTGACCGTGTCGAAGTACGAGAGGGTTCGCAGCACCTGATCCTTTTTGTCGCGGTGGACCTTGAGATAGCCGGTGATCTCGGCGTACGGCGAGGCGTCGGTGATGGTCAGGGCACGGGGAAAGTCGGCCAGGAACGGAACGTCGGGCATGGCGGCCACGAGACCTGATGCGAGGCCGGCCGCGGCGGTGGCGATCCCGCCGCCTTGGCTGGTCCCGGTGACGGCCACCCTGCTCGGGTCCGCCGCGGGCAGTTGCCGTACGGCGTCGATGGCACGGACCGCGTCGGTGAAGACCCGGCGGTAGTAGTAGGTTTCCGGGCTGGCGATACCTCGGGTGGTGAAGCCCGCGGACGCGGGGTCGCCGGCGGGGTCAGGATCGGGTGTGTCCCCCTTGGGGCCCTTGGCGCCCTGGCCTCGAGTGTCCATGATGAAGTGGGCGTAGCCGGCCATGGCCCACAGAGGTCTCTCGTGCGGCAGGCCGCGGCCTCCGCCGTATCCGAGGTACTCCACCACGGCGGGCAGTGGACCGGTGCGGGTGACGGGCAGGTGCAGCCATGCCTTGACCGGATTGCCGGCGTAGCCGGCGAAGGTGACGTCGAAGGTGTCGATCAGCGCGAGCCCGTTGTCGGCCGGTGTGACGGTGAGGTTCAGCTGATGGGCGCGCGCCTCCTGGAGCGTCGCGGTCCAGAAGCCGTCGAAGTCCTCCGGCTCCGCGACGGCGGGCCGGTAGCTGCGCAGAAGGTCTTCGGGCAGGTCGAACAGTGCCATGTCATCTCCACGGTGGCTGGTTGGTCGGGAGCGGGATGGGTCGTCACCACTCGGTGAACGCGCCGTCCGGGCCGCGCCAGATGGGGGATCGGAACCGGTGGCCTCGTGCCGCCGCTTCGCGCACCGCCTTCTCGTCGACGTCGATGCCGAGGCCGGGTGCGTCGAGTCGCTCGACGTGCCCGTCGCGCAACCGTAGGACGTCGGTGTCGACGAGATAGTTCAGGCCGTCCTGGCCGTGGTGGTGGTGGAGGCCAAGAGCCTGTTCCTGGATGAGAAAGTTGGGTGTGGCCAGGTCGATCTGCAGGCATGCGGCCAGTGCGATGGGGCCGAGCGGGCAATGCGGGGCCAGGACCGCGTCGTACATCTCGGCGACCGCGGCGATGCGCCGGACCTCGGAGATGCCTCCGGCGTGCGAGAGGTCAGGTTGAACGACGGCCACACCGGCGTCCAGGACGTCCCGGAACTCGCGCCGGGTGTAGAGCCGCTCGCCGGTGGCGATCGGCAATGAGGTCGCCGTGACGATCCGGGCGATGTCGCTGGAGTACTCCGGTCGCAGCGGTTCCTCGACGAACAGGGGCACGTACGGTTCCAGCAGTGGCAGGAGGCGACGGCTGGCGGGGATCGAGGCCCGGCCGTGCAGGTCGATCGCCACGTCGTTGTCCGGGCCGATCGCATCGCGGACCTTGGCCAGCAGATCGACGACGGAGCTCAGGCCCGCAGGGGTGTCCAGGAACGCCATCGGGCCCGGCGGTGCGATCTTGACGGCTGTGTATCCGGCTGCGATCGCCGTCGCGGCGGCTTCGGCGACTTGTTCGGCCGTCTCGCCGTACGCCCATCCGTACATCCGGACGCGGTCGCGTACCGGCCCGCCGAGCAGTTCGTGGACCGGCGCCCCGCGGACCTTCCCGGCGATGTCCCACAGTGCCTGGTCGATGCCGGCGACGGCGCTGGACAGTACGGGGCCCCCGCGGTAGAAGCCACCGCGGGTGAGGACCTGCCAGTGGTCCTCGATGCGCATCGGGTCGGTCCCGATGAGCAGGTCGGACAGCTCACCGATCGCGGCCTGGACGGTCTCGGCGCGGCCTTCCACGACCGGTTCGCCCCAGCCGACGACACCGTCGTCGGTGGTGATCTTCAGAAAGAGCCAGCGGGGCGCTACGAGGAAGGTTTCGACGCGGTCGATCTTCACGGGGCCACGATCCCGCCGTCGAGTTGCCGCACCTGGGCCGACCACCGTTCGTGGAGGTGCTCCACCGGCGGGTACTTGGCCGCCTCCCGCTCGTCGAGGTCGATGCCCCACCCCGGCGCGTCCGATGGGAAGAGGTAACCGTTGTGGGGGGTGAGCGTGCCCGGGAAGACCTCCTGGGCGGCCGATGAGTACTCGTGACCCTCCTGGATGACGAACGCCGCGCTGGTCACGTCGAGCGCGACGTTCGCCGCCGCGCCGACCGGGGACACGTCGGCCGGTGAGTGCCAGGCGGTGCCCACACCGTGCAGTTCGCACAGGGCGACGAGCTTGCGCGCCGGGCTCAGGCCACCGACCGAGGAGATGTGCAGACGCAGCAGATCGACGCCGCCACCGGTCACCAGCCGGGCCGCGTCGGCCACCGACGCCACCTGTTCACCGGCGGCGATGGGCATGGGGGCGGCCGCGCGGACCTCGCTCAGCCGGTCGTAGAACTCGGGGGCGATCGGATCCTCCAGGAAGAACAACCGGTACTCCTCGAGCCGGCGGACCAGTCCGACGGCCTGCTTGACGGTCAGCCGGGAATGGACGTCGTGCATCAGGTGCGGCTCGGGCCCGAGGACCGCGCGGGCCTGCGCGAACAGCTCCGGAGTATCGCGCAGGTAGCGAAGCACGTCCCACCCGCCGGGATGCGGGCTTCCGGGGTACTCGCCGGGCGTGGCCGGAGCACCGTAGGTTCCGGCTCCGGGGCTGCCGACCTGCAGCCGGACGTGCCGGTATCCCCGGGCGAGCAGGACCTCGGCCTCGCGCAGGGTGGCCTCGACGGTGGCCCCGCCGGCGTGCAGGTAGGTGTCGGCCGCCGCGCGGACCCGCCCGCCGAGCAACTCGTAGACGGGCATGCCGGCCCGTTTGCCGGCGATGTCCCACAGCGCCTGGTCGACGCCGGACAGGGCGTTGTTGGTGACCGGGCCGCTGCGCCAGTACGACGAGAAATGGATCATACGGAAGATGTCCTCGATGTCGGCCGGGTGACGGCCGACGAGCAGCGGCGCGACATGACGGTCGACGGTGGCCGCGACCGCGTGGAACCGCTGGGTGAACGTCGCGCATCCGAGCCCGTACAGGCCGGGGTCATTGGTGTCGACCCGGACGACGACGAGCGGTACGCCCTCCGGGGCGGTGACGATCGACCGGACGCCGGTGATGCGCAGCCGGTCACGGCCGGGCCAGGGCGCCTGCGTCTCCGGCATGGGATTGAGGGGCAAGGACGGGATCTCCTGTTCGAGGATCGTTGCTCGGTGGACGTCAGAGGGTCAGGCGTACGCGCGCACGGCGATCAGCTGGGCCGAACCGGTGCCGTTGGTGGCGGTGACGACGACCCTGATCCGGTCGGTCACGATCGGGGCCGCGAGACTGTGCGTGCGGCGCCGCTGCCGGTTGCCGGCCACCGATACGAGCGGTTGCCAGCCGGCTCCGGCGGCGTGGGCCTCGATCCGGTAGTCGCGCACGAGCGTCGGCATGAGCGTGAACGGCATCCGGTGATGGGGCAGATTGATCAGGTCCTCGTTGACGTCGTCGTTCGCGATGATCTCGATCCGGCTCACCGTCACCGGCTCCGCCCAGGCCAGCTGCAACCACGGCTCGCCGTCGGTGGCGAGGGGCCGCGACACCCACAGGTGCGGTCCGGCGAAGGCGCGCAGGTACCCGTCGACCACCTTGTCGGCCGAGTAGGCCGCGGTCGGACCGGTGCGCAGGCAGAAGGTCCGGCGGCGCAGGGCGGCGCTCTTCCACTCGAGCACCGGTTGCCGCTCCGTCAGGCCCGTCGCCGGCGGCACGTGGGACAGGGAGAGCACGCCGGGGACGGCCGTGTCCGCGACGTGCAGGGTCAAGGCGCGGTTGGCCCGCACCCGCAGGAAGGCGTTGCGCGCGGTGGGCGGCGTCCACTCCAGCGGAAGGCGGACCCATTGCCGGGCGCCCGCCGCGACCGGAACCTCCGCGGTGTCGATCAGCGTGCCCGGGACGTAGTTCTGTCCGAGGCCGGGATCGTGGAGTTCCACCACGAGCGTCGTGGTCTCGGCCGCGTCGGCGAGGAGTTCCAGCCCCGTCAAGGCAGGATCGACCGGCAGCACGATGCCGGCGTCGGCGGTCAGCGGCCACGGTTCACCCGGTTCGGTCACATCGATCCCGTCCAGCGTCGAGGACGCCGTCACCAGCGCCGCGCGGGCCTGATCGTCGGGGTCGGCGGCGGCCATGCCGATGAGGGACGCGTCGGAGCGCAGCAGGGTCTGCTGCAGGTGACCCACGTCGAGTTCGCGAGGGGCCACCTTCCGGTCCAGGCACAGGACGGCGGCGGTTCCCGCCACCTGGCCCAGCGTCGCGCAGGTGGCCATCACCCGGGTCGACCCGAACGCGATGTGGCTCGCCGAGATGTTACGTCCGGCGAACAGCAGGTTCGTGGTGTTCACCGAGTACAGGCAGCGGTAGGGGATGTGGTACACGCCGTCCGGGTGCAGATGCTTGGAGGCGGCCTCGGTCGCGTACATGCCCTGCGGGGGATGCATGTCGATGGACCACCCGCCGAAGGCGATCCGGTCGGGGAACTCCGTCTGGCCCATGATGTCGTTCTGGGTCAGCACGTAGTCGCCGATGAATCTCCGGTACTCCCGCTTGCCGGGGACGGCGCCGACCCATTCCAGGGTCATCGTGTCCGCGTCGAACCGGCCCGAGTTCTTGATGTGGTCCCAGATGCCGTAGATGACCGACCACAGTTCGTCCCGGATGACGTCGTTGTCGTGGACGGTGTCCAACTCCCCGCCGTACTCGATCCACCAGTACGCGGTGCCGTTGTCGCCGGCCCGGATGAGGCGCTGCTGCGGGATGCTCGTCCGCGTGATGTCCTTGGCGAACGACGGTGCCACATAGGTGACCGGCTCGCCGGCGTCCTTGGTGTAGAAGAGCAGGGTGCTGCCGAGGGTGATGTCGTCGGCCTCGGCGGGCGCCCAGGGCTCGCCGTACTCGCTGCGGGACTCACGGCCGATGCGGTACTCGGACCCGGCCAGGTGTCCGATCAGGCCGTCGCCGGTGCAGTCGAGAAAGATCGGCGACGAGAAGTGGATGAGCCGTTCCGAGCCCATCATCCACCCGGTGACGGTGTGGATCCGCCGCGCCTCGGGCGGCCCTTCCGCGTCGACGTCACGGACGTCGGTGTTGAGGTACAGGGAGATGTTCGGTTCCGCCCGGACGGCGTCGAGCACGACGGTGTCCCACAGGTACGGGTTGCCCTGCGGGTTGCGGTACTGGTTCTCCACGAACAGCTCACCCATGATCCCGCCTTCGCGGGCGTAGTGGTTGTCGCCGTGGCTCGTGGCACCGACCACCCAGACCCGGACCTCGCTGCTGGAGTTGCCGCCCAGCACCGGCCGGTTGTTGATCAGCGCGACCGTCCGGCCGAGGCGGGCCGCGGCGATGGCGGCGCACACACCGGCCAGACCACCGCCGACCACCGTGATGTCGTGCCCGGCGTGTTCAACACGCATTGCTGTGAGCCTCCGTCGGTGTCACTTGAGCCCGGTGCGGCTGAGCGCGGACAGGAACTGGCGCTGGAACACCAGGAACACGATGATCATCGGCACGACCGACGAGGTGGCGGCGGCCATGGACAGGCCACCGGCGAGGCCGCCGTCGCCGTCGACGAACCGGGTCAGGCCGACGGGAAGCGTGTAGTTGTCGTCGGTGGACAGCATGATCAGAGGTGTCTCGTAGCTGTTCCACGACCACACGAAGCCGAGAATCGCCAGTGCCGCGAGGACGGGCCGCGCCATCGGCAGGTAGATACGCCAGTAGATCGACCACTCGCCGGCGCCGTCGATGCGGGCGGCCTCGGCGAGCTCCCCGGGGACGGTGGAGAAGTGCTGGCGCATCAGGAAGGTGCCGAAGACGGTGAACATGCTCGGCAGGATCAGCGCCCACAAGGTGTCGTACAGGCCGACGGCCTGGAAGAACATGAACCGGGGCACGAGCAGCAACTGGGTCGGCACGATCGAGGTCGCGATGTAGAGCAGGAAGAGGCGGTCGCGGCCTTTGAACCGCATGCGGGCGAAGGCGTACCCGGCGAGTGAGGACGTGAACAGCTCGCCGGTGACGGCGACGGTCGCCACGATCACCGAGTTCCCGAAATAGCGCAGCAGGGGCGGGTCGCCGGCCCAGACGTCGACGTAGTTGAGCCACTGCACCGGGTCGGGAATCCACTTCACCGGAAGCGTGAACACGTCGATGTTGCGTTTGAGCGAGGCCGAGATCATCCACAGCAGCGGGAGGGCGAAAAGCGCCGCGGCCACCCACATGACACCGCTCAGCATCCAGGTGCGCGGGCTCCGGGAACTTTGACCGTGGGTCATGTGTAGAGCCCCCGTCCCTTCTGGAACCGCCACAGCAGCAGCGTCAGCAGCAGCACCGCGGCGAACGTGACGACGCCGATCGCCGCGGCGTAGCCGAACTTGTAGGCCTGAAATCCGGACTGGTACATGTAGTAGGCCAGCACGGTGGTGGACTCTCCCGGGCCGCCGCCGGTCAGGAAGGCGATCAACCCGAACCCCTGCGACGTGCTGATGAACGAAGTGATCGCCAGGAAGGTGGTGGTCGGCATGAGGCTCGGCCACGTGATGGCGCGGAACCGGCGCCACGTGCCGGCGCCGTCGATCATCGCCGCCTCGTGCAGGTCCTGGGGCAGTTCCTGCAGGGCGGCCAGGTAGATCACCCCTTGGTAGCCCATGCCGGCCCACACCTGGATGAGCACGAGCGCCGGCAGAGCCCAGCCCTCGGACACCAGCCAGGTCGGCGGCTCGGACAGCCCCAGGAACCGCAGGGCCTGGTTGAGCAGCCCGGCGCTGGGGTTGAGCACGAGCAACCAGACCATGCCGATGGCGACCGTGTTGACCATGCTGGGGACGAAGAACACGACCCGCAGCGCGGCCCGGCCGGCCAGCGGCCGGTTGAGGGCCAGGCCGAGCAGCAGGCCGAAGGCGATCGACAACGGAACGCCGAGGCCGGCGAAGAACACCGTCCGGCCCAGGGCGTTCCAGAACTTGGAGTCGGCGAACAGTTCGGCGAAGTTGTCCAGGCCCACCCACTCGATCCCGCCCAGGCCGGACAGCACGTTCCAGCGGGTGAACGCGATGCCCAGCCCGGCCAGCATCGGCCCCAGGGTGAAGGCGATCAGCCCGAGAAGATTGGGGGTGATGAACAGCCACGGCAACCAGGAACGGACCCCGGCGGGCAGGCGCCTCTTCTCCCGTGCGGCGGGCGGTACTACCGGTGACCGGGCCGGGCCGGCCAGAGTCTGCATGTGTCTCTAACCCGCCTTTTTGATCGCTGCGTCGCACTGTTCCTTGGCGGTCCGGGCCCACTGGTCCAGGCTGATGCTTCCGAGCAGGACCCGCTGGTTGAGCCCGTTCATGATCGTGGAGATCTCCGCGTGCGCCGTTTGGATGGTGTCCACGGGGATCCGCGCGTTCGTGGTCAGCAGGTTGGTCACCAGCGACTGCTGGTCGAACAGCTTCGCCGCGTCAGGTCCGCCCAGATCGGCGGCCAGTACGGCGGTGTCGCCGCCGGGCAGCGACGGGAGCCTGCCGCCGGGCACCATGCGTTCCGCGCCTTCGCCCAGCCAGAACTGCAGGAGCGTGAAGGCGGCGTCCTGGTGGGTGGACTTCTTGGTGATGGCCAGGTTGTCGCCGTAACCACCGGTGTTCCAGAACGGCACGCCCTTCTGCGGCGCCGGCAACGGCAGCAGGATGGTCTGGAAATCGTGCGGATACTCCTTGGTGTCCTTGATGTAGCGCAGGACGAACGGCTGGGAGATCCACATGCCCACCCTCCCCGTGAGGAACGGGGTCTGGGCGAACGCGTCCCACTTCTGCGCGACGATCTCGGTCATCGGCACGGCGGACTTCTCGGCCATCATGTCCAGCCGGAGCTGGAAGTTCTCGCGGAACGCCGGGTGGTCGAAGTTGGACTCACGGCCGCCGGCCTTGTAGGTGAAGTCCGGGCCGATCGTCTGGCGGGCTAGGTCCGGCGGGGTGAGACACCCGTACACGTCTTTGCTTGACAGCTCTTTCGCGATCGCGCGGAAGTCGGCGGCCGTCCAGTCCGCCGGGACGGTGATGCCGGCCTTGTCGAGCATGCTCTTGTTCGCCAGCACCGTCTCCACGCTGCGGCTGGCCGGGACGGAGTACGCCTTACCGTCGAAGAAGTTGTTGCTGGCCGGTTCCGCGCCGGGGGCGAAGACCTTCAGCGTCGGGTCACCGGCGATCCGGTCGGTGAGGTCGGTGAGCAGACCCGCCTCGACGCGTTTGGCCAGGGCCGAGCGCGCGTACGACACGACCACGTCGATCTCGAGACCGCCTTGCAGCGCGGTGTCGAGCTTGAGGTTGCCCTGATCGTCGTTGACGTAACGGGTGTAGTTGACCTTGATGTTCGGGTACTTCGCGGTGAACGCGGCGAACAGGGCGTCGGGTCCGCTCTCCGGTGGGACTCCGCCCCACACGTTGAGGGTCACCGGGCCCGTACCCGTGCCTGTGCCGGTGCCGGCGGGCTTGTCGTCTTTACCGCAGGCCGCGAGCAGGGCGGCGGAACCCAGTCCGGCCGCGCCCGCGAGCAGGCGCCGACGGCTGATCGTATGTGTCATGGCGTCACTTCCTGATGTGGGGGTGGTGGTGCCTGTCCGGGGAGGGACAGCGGGAAGAGGTGCTCAGGGGTGAAGCCGAGCAGCCGCATGGCCCGGCTGGTGTCGATGGCGACGCTCCGGCCGGTCCAGCGCGTCCGCCGGGGCACCCCTGGCAGGTGTTCGTCCAGCAGCGTCTCCGTGTCGGTGGCGCTGAGGGTGTCCGGGGCGGCGACGAACACCGGGTGGAATCCCGTCACGGGGGCGGTGAGGGCCAGCAGGCCGGCGCGGGCGGCGTCGCGGGTGTCCAAATACGCCCACAGCTCCTTGGCTCCCCACTCCGGGTGTTCGGCGTAGTAGCGGGCGTAGGTGTCGAACTGATCGCCGGGACCACCGAGCAGCGGCAGGCGCAGTGCGACGACGGTCATCCCGTGCCGGCGGGCCATCATGGCGCCGATCGCCTCGTCGGTCTGCTTCGACAACGCGTACGGGTCGGCCACCTGCAGCGGCATGTCCTCGTCGATGGGCAGGTAGGCCGGTGCCTGCGGGTAGGGCGACCAGGGCAGGCCGGTCACCGACAGGCTGCTGGCGATCACGGCCCGCGTGACACCCTGCTGGGCCGCCTCCTCCAGCACGGTGAACGTCGCCCGGGTGTTGGTGGTGAACACCTCGTGCGGTGTGCCGAGAGTGGGCGCGGGGATCGCCGCGCAGTGGAAGACGGCGTCGACCCCCGCGAGGGCGTCACGTACCACGGTCGGGTCCCCGGCGGATCCGGTCACCATCCGGCCCGCCCGGGTGTCGCCCGGGTCGTGCAGGTCGAGGCCGGTGGTGGGGATGAGCCGGTCGGCGCACAGGGTCAGGGCCGCCCGTCCCAGCCGGCCGGCCGCACCGGTGACCAGGATCCGCCGGGGCCCGCTCACGGTGCCATCACCTGCACCGGCCGCATCTCCGCGGTGTTCTTGGCCAGGACGATGCCGCCGCCCCACTGGATCCAGCCGGCCCGGCCGATGCCGTCGTCGTCATCGTTGACCACGAAGGACAGGGCGACCGGTGCGGTGGGCGGACCGGTGAGCCCGAGCGCGGACCAGGGCACCGACACGCGGTAGGAGGTGGTGGTCCCGTTCCGGACGATCGCCGCCGTCGCGCCGGGCGTTGCCCCGGCCGCTCCACCCGCCGGTGGCGTGAAGGTGTACACGGCCGGACCGGTGCCCAGCAGCGCCGCGCCGATCTCGACGCGGGAGGTCGACCGCCCCGGAAGGTCGGGGCTTATCGCCAGCTGGATGGAGTCGCCGTCCCACATGCTGCCGGCCGTCTTCGTCTGGGCGTGGGCGTTGTCGGTCACGTCGGCCGTCAGCCACAACGCGTCATCGGTGCGGGTGAGCTTGACGGTGCCCGACAGGTCAGACACGCCGCCGTAGGGAAGCCGCCGGTAGTCGACCGCGCCGTCGGCCGCCAGATTCACGGGTACGACGGCGTTCTGCCCGTCGGCCTCGATCGGGTTGAAGCCGACCGGCCCACTGGCTCGGAACGCGCCCAACTGTGCCGTGTCGACGCGCACCGACATGTCGTAGGACTTCCACGGGACGATCCCCGTGACCGGGATGTCGACCGAGGCGACGGAGTTCGGCGGGACCGGGGCGACGCCGGTCGCCGTGCCGCTCCGCGTCCCCACCGCCCAAGCGATCTGGGAGACGTTCAGGGGCGTCGCCGATTTGTTGTTGGTGATCTTCACCCGCAGCGAACCACCGACCGGCCCGACCGACGTCACGATCGGATCGACGGTCGCCACCACCGGATCGGTGATCATCGCGTCGTCGCGCAGCAGGATCGACGCCGATCCCCCGGAACCGGCCCGCACAAGCACCGTTCGCGGGCCCTTCACCGTGCTGCCGGGGACGGTGATGGTCTTCGTTCCCGTCTGCCCGGCCGCCGCGTTCACCGCGTAGGTCTTGTCCTGGATCTGGAAGTTGGTCCACGTGCCTCCCCCACCGTGGGTCCGGTCCACCTTCAGCGTCACCGGGATGTCGTCG
Source organism: Sphaerisporangium sp. NPDC004334 (assembly GCF_053602655.1). Lineage (NCBI taxonomy): Bacteria > Bacillati > Actinomycetota > Actinomycetes > Streptosporangiales > Streptosporangiaceae > Sphaerisporangium > Sphaerisporangium sp. NPDC004334. The sequence continues at coordinate 152,490 of NZ_JBSGDZ010000007.1, read as the reverse complement.
CCGACCGCGACCGTGTCCGGAACCGAGACGGAGTACACCACCGGGTCGGTCACCGCGACGGCCGTCGGCTTGCCCCGGGTGAAGACCGGGTGCTCGGTCAGGTCCAGCGTCACCTTGCCCTGCAGGGGTTCCAGGGTGTTGGACCGGCCGTAGGCGTTGGTGACCGTGAGGGGGGTGGTGGTGCTCAGCTCGACCTGGGTCGGCTTGGTCGCCCACATCACCCGGACCGGCACCTTGCCGGTTCCCCCGGTGAATTCGTACGAGTAGACGCCCGACCCCAGGTTGTCGGCGGCATGGAAGTCCAGGCCGGCCAACTGGCGGATCATCACCGACTGCGCGACCAATGCCGGTTTCGGGGTGTAGGCGGTCATTCCCAGGTACCCGGGCCGGCGCATCACGCCGAAGTTGTACTCCTGGTTCGACGCGGTCGTGCCGTCGTTGAGGAAGTCGTACCAGTAGTAGCGGCTCGCCCCGTTGGCCACGGCCAGGCCGGCCGCCCGGACGAGGTAGTCGCCCTGCTGCAGTTCGGTGACGCCGCCGCCGGTGTGGGTCGGAAATCCGTTCTCGGTGATGTCGATCGGCATGTCGCGACCGTTGTTGTAGCGGCGGATCAGATCCCTGAACGTCGGGATCAGGGTCACGCCGCGGATCTCCGGCGGGGACGGGAAACCGTAGAGGTGCGCGCTGAAGCGATCCATGTACTTCAGGCCGCCGATCTGGAACAGCTCTTCCCACCACGCGGGTCCGCCGCCGGCCGGCGCGACGACCTCGGCCTGCGGGTGGTCGGCCTTCACCTTGGCGTAGGTCGCCTTCAACAGGGGCAGGTAGCACTGCGGGGTACGACCGCACAGGCCGTTGTTGAAACCGCCGTCGAACTCGTTGTACACCTCGACCTTGTTGGTACCGGAGAGGTTGAGTATCGCTGAGGCGTAGGCGGCGAAGGCGGCGTGGCCCTCGGGTGTGCTCGGCGTCTTCCCGCCGTCGTAGAGCGGATTGGCGAACGCCGCGACCAGAAGAGGCTCCATGCCGTTGGCGGCCAACCCGTTGAGGAACGGGGCGCCGTAGCTGGGCATGGTGTAGGTGCCGGCGGTCTTCTCCACATGCTGCCAGGACAGGGCGTCGCGGACGTGGGTGTAGCCGACCTTCGCCATCGTGGGGATGAGACCGGGCGGGTCGCTCTGGGAGAAGTGGGTTCCGACTCCCCATGGCGCCCCGGGCCGCCGGGCGTCGGCGGGAAGCGCGTCCAGCAGTGCCACCGGCGTGTACCGGGTGACCGGGAGTCCACCCACCTCGGCCGTGACGCCGAGGGTGTAGTAGCCCGGCTTGACCGCGGCGAGGTCGACCGTCGCCGTGCCGCCGGACACCGCGGCCGTGCCGCTGGCCGCCGGCACGCCCTGTTCGTCGGCGGCCGTCCAGCTCACGCTGGCCGCGCTGGAGGTCACCGGGATCGTCCGCGGCTCGGAGCCGCTGAAGACCAGGTTGCTCGCGGTCACCCGGACCGCCTCCGCGCTGGCGAAACTCACCGACACGTCGGCCACGCACAGATCGGTGGCGGACCGTCCGAGCTTGCTGTCCCAGGAGGCGATGCGGAAGTCCGCGCCGGACGGCATGTCACCCTTGAACTCGGCGTCGGCCAGCTGGAAGACATAGGACCGCCAGACGTTCCCGCCCGTCAGCGGCACGGCATCGCCGGCTTTGAACCCACTCGTGGCGTCGTACTGGATCGTGAAGTGCCCGGGGCCGGCGTCGAAGTAGCCGACCTTGACGAAGGCGTACCCGGTGGTGGCCGGCTGCCGAGCGGCGTCGACCCGGAAGTAGAGGAAGTCATTGGTGATCGGCGTCTGCGTGGTGGTCCAGCAGGAGCGGCCGCCCCGCTCGGTGGCCGCCGTGGAGATCTGGCCGGAGGCGTCGCCGGGATTACCGGCCATGCCGTCCCACTGCGGGGTCGCCGAGAGCACCGCGGAGGCCGCGGGCGTGTCGGCTAACGCTGGACGCGCGACGGCGATCAGGGGCAGGCCGATGAGAACGGCCAGTCCCATCGCGACGCGCATCCACCGCCTAGGGGAGTGCGCGTTCGAGAGTCGTATCAAGGTCATCACCTCTCGGATCAGCCACGGTCCGCTCGTCGGCGCAACGTCGTCCTGTGACTCGGATGCGTGGCGAGCCCGATCGGCTCGCCACGGTTCGCAGCGTGTGGCGCCCTTCCGTCCATGGCGGCAGCCCGCCGGACCCACCCCGTGGTGAGGGAAACCGACCCGGGCAGCAGTCATCGTGCCTGCTGGAGCAGGGTCAACTGCGGCTTCAGGCGGCATCGTTGGTCAAGTGCGGCGAGCGTAATGGTGCAGTAATAGCACCGTCAAGATGCTTCGCCGAAACCCCCGCGAAACGATCTCGTAGCAAACTCGGCCGTAGTGATGCTATAAATGCAACATGCTGCCGTCTCAGCCGAACAAGTCACTCCTGGATGGACTCGACTGCCTGCAGTTACTGGCCAGTTCCACCGAGGCCCTCGGCTCACGCGAAGTCGCAAGACGGCTCGGGCTGGAACCTTCCCGCGCGAACCGGCTGCTCAAGACCCTCGCGCACGTCCGCCTGATCGAACAGGACGAGCGGCGCCGCTATCGTCCCGGCCCGGGAATCCATGCCCTGGCCGCCCAGAGCCTCTTCGGGTCCGGTCTGATCCGCCGCGCGATCGGGCCGCTCGGCGCTCTGCACGTCCACGGTCACACCGTGGCCATGGGCGTGCTCTGGCGCGACCATATGTCGTACCTGTACCACGCCGACCCGGGCATGGACACCAGCACGGCCCTCGGCCGGATCGGCCTGTTCCCGGTCACCCGATCCGGGCTCGGGATGGCCCTGCTGGCCTGCCAGGACGACGAGCACGTCCGCGCCATGTGGGCCACCAGCGCGAACGAGACCCCGGTCGAACAGGTCCTCGCCGATCTCGCGGAGATCCGTGAAGCCGGTTTCGCCCTGCGCGCCGGCAAAACCGAACGCACCGTCGCCGTCACCGTCGGCTCGGCACCGTACGCCGCGGTCGGCATGTCCGGCCGCTTCCCCGACGCGCACATACCTGAACTCGTCAGCGCACTCCGGCACGCGGCAGAAATGATAGAGAAGAACGGCTGAGGCGGACCGGGCCGGACCGTCGCGTGGCCCCGTACGCCGATCGGCGGTCTCCGGAGTCACCACCGCGCGAACAGGAGGAGATGTCGGCCGCCGAGGCCATCAGGAGGGCGTTGCCGCGCGGGCATCCGCGGGGTCGGCGATGGTGGTGTGGAACAGAGGTCCCCACGCTCTCCGGTGACCGACGCCCCGCCGGACGGCTCAGAATACGGCGCCGACTCGCATGAGAACCCACACGCCGCTGACAAGATTTCCCTGACCTACGGCGTGTCGTCGACGCCTGCGCCGGGCGTCCTGCCACTGCAGGGCCACGCGGACTGATCGTCCGCCGGGCCGGCCGCCTCGCCTGTGACGGGCGGCGGGGCGGCCGGCGGCGAGCCGCCCGCCGGCCCGGGGGCGTGAGCCGGGCCGGCGGGGGCCGGTCTGCGGGAAGGCGGGCGGTCAGGGGTGGGTGGTGAAGCGGCCGAAGCGGCCCTGGTGGTAGAGCAGCGGGTGGCCGGGATGGTAGACCCCGGCCTCGGCGACCAGCCCGACGACCAGCACGTGGTCGCCCACGGTGAAGGTGTCGTAGGGCAGGCACACCAGGTGCGCCGAGACGTCCTGCAGCAACGGCGCGCCCAGCGGCCCGGGCCGCCAGCGCGTCGGCTCGGCGAAGCGGTCGACGCCCTTGCGGGCGAACCGCGCCGCCAGCTCCGCCTGGTCGCCGGTCAGGATGTTGACGGCGAAGTGGTCGGCCGAGCGCAGCCACGGCCAGGTGGTGGACTCCTGAGCGACGTAGAACGACACCAGCGGCGGGTCCAGGCTCACCGAGGAGAAGGAGGTGGCGGTCAGCCCGACCGGCACGCCCTCGCTCTGCGCGGTGATCACCACGACCCCCGCGGCGTGCACGGCGAGCGCCTGCCGGAACGTCTCCTCGTCCACCGACCCCGGCGCCGTGCCATCGGGGCGCGCGGACGCCGGGCCGGTGGGCGGCGTGCCGTCGTCCCGCCTGGGGAGGCGGAACGGCGGGCGCTGAGCGGGCACCGTCTCCGTCATATCTCCGCCCTCTCCCGCGACGTCGCGGCCACCTGGGGCGCGACCCGGTCGGCCCACCCGGCGAGCGCCGCCTCCAGGTCGGGGATCTGCGACTCCAGCAGGGCCAGACCGGGGGTCGGCACCTGCGCGCCGAGCTCGGCCAGCACCGGGCGCAGGTGCAGCTCGACGGCCAGCGCGTGCCGGGGGTCGCCCATGACGAGCAGGGGCAGCGCCACCGTCCGGGACAGGGCGCCCGGGGGGAGGCGGTCGAGGAACACCTTCAGCAGGCCGGTGTAGGTGGCCTTGTAGGTGGGGCTGGCCACCACCAGCACCCCGGCTCCGGCCACCGCCTCCAGCGCCGCCTCCACCTGGGGCGAGGGGCCGGTGAGCAGCAGCGGCGCGAGCTCGGACAGGTCCACGACGCGCGGGGGGCCGTCGTGCCCGGTCCGCCGTCCGACCGCCTCGGCCGCCGCGACCGCCGCCGTCAGCGTCCTGGACCCGGGGCGGGGGTTGCCGACCAGCGCGACCGGGGCGCTCATGACGCCACCGCCACGCCGAGGCGCTCGCCGGCGTCGCCGGCCGCGTGGCGGGAGGCGGGCCGTGCCAGGCCGTAGTTGCCGCGCAGGGTGCGGCCGTCGTAGGCGGTGCGGAACAGCCCTCTGGCCTGCAATTCCGGCACGACGTGGTCGACGAAGCGCTCCAGGCCGTCCGGCAGGATCGGCGGCATGATGTTGAACCCGTCGGCAGCGCCGTTCTCGAACCACGTCTGGATCTGGTCGGCGATCTGCTCCGGGGTGCCGGTCACCACGCGGTGCCCGCGCCCGCCCGCGAGGCGGCCGAGGAGCTGCCGCACGGTCAGCTCGTCGCGCCGGGCGATGTCGATGACGAGCTTGCGACGGCTCTGCGCCCCCTCGGTCTCGAGCGGGACCTCCGGCAGCGGCCGGTCCAGCGCCTCCTCGGGCAGGTCGATGCCGACCAGGTGCGCGAGCTGCGCCAGCCCGTAGGCGGGGATGATCAGCTCCTCCAGCTCGCGCTCCAGCCGCCGCGCCTCCTGCTCGGTGGAGCCGATGATCGGCGAGATGCCGGGAAGGACGAGCACGTCCTCGGGGCGCCTGCCGTGCCCGGTGACGCGCGCCTTGAGGTCGGCGTAGAACTCCTGGCCGTCGGCGAGGGTCTGCTGGGCGGTGAAGACCGCCTCGGCGAAGCGGGCGGCGAACTCCTTGCCGTCCTCGGAGGACCCGGCCTGGACCAGCAGGGGGTGGCCCTGCGGCGAGCGGGAGGTGTTCAGCGGGCCGCCGACCCGGAAGTGGACGCCCTGGTGGTCCAGCGCGTGGATCTTCCCGGTGTCGGCGTAGGTGCCGCTGTGCCGGTCGCCCACGACCGCGTCGTCCTCCCAGCTGTCCCACAGCTTGGTGACGACCTCCAGGAACTCGGTGGCCCTGGCGTAGCGGTCGGCGTGCGCGGGCCGTTCGATGCCGAAGTTGCGGGCCTCGGCCTCGCTCGCGGAGGTGACGATGTTCCATCCGGCCCGGCCGCCGCTGATGTGGTCCAGCGAGGCGAACTTGCGCGCGACGTGGAACGGCTCGTTGTAGGTGGTGGACACCGTCGCGATCAGCCCGATGTGGTCGGTCACCGCCGCCAGGGCCGCCAGCAGGGTGAGCGGCTCCAGGCCGCCGAGCGCGTTGTGCCGGACGTTCCCCTGGAGGGCCAGGCCGTCGGCGAGGAACACCGAGTCGAGCAGGCCGCGCTCGGCGATGCGGGCGAGCCGCTGGTAGTGGCGGACGTCGGTGAGGCGGGCGGGCTCGGTACGCGGGTGGCGCCAGGCCGCTTCGTGGTGGCCCACGCCCATGAGGAAGGCGTTGAGGTGGAGCGTGCGGGCGGTCATGCGGAGGTCCTCCAGGTCGAGAAGCGGCGCTCCACGGTCAGCAGGAGCAAATTGAACAGCACGCCGAGCACCGAGATCGTGATGATTCCCGCGTACATGTCGGGGATGCGGAAGCTGAACTGGGCGTCCTGGACGAGGTAGCCGAGCCCGGCCTTGGCGCCGACCATCTCGGCGAACAGCAGCACGAGGATGGAGTAGGCCCCGGCCAGGCGGACGCCGGTGAAGACGGCCGGCACGGCGGCCGGCAGGATGACCTTGCGGAACAGGCGCAGCGGGCCGAGCCCCATGGATCGGGCCGACTTGATCAGCAGCGGTTCCACGGTGCGGACGCCGCCGATGGTGTTGAGCAGGATCGGCCAGGCGCAGGCGTACAGGATGAAGGTGATCTTGGAGGTCTCGCCCAGGCCCAGGATCAGGATGAACACCGGCAGCAGGGCCACCGGCGAGGTGTTGCGGAACAGCTCCAGCACCGGGGTGAGGAAGTCGGCGACCGGGCGGTACCAGCCGATGGCCAGCCCCAGCGGGATGGCCAGCACGATGGCCAGGCCGAACCCCGACACCGAGCGGATCAGCGACGCCTGGAAGTGCTCCAGCAGCTGCCCGCCGGCCAGCAGGTCGTACCAGGCGGCCAGGACCTCCGACAGCGGGGGCACGAAGACCCGGTCCACCACGCCCGTGCGGGGCAGCAGCTCCCAGGTCGCGGCGAGCAGCACCAGGGCCAGCGACCGCCGCGCCAGCAACGCCACCCGCCCGCCGCCGGCCCGCCGCTTCCGAGCAGGCGCGGCGGGGGCCGTTTTTTGGGGTGTCACTCGCGGGGTGGCGCCAGCGGCCGGGTTCTGGGACGCCGCCCGCGGGGTGGCGCCGGGGGCGGCGAGGGTGTCAGCCAATGGTCCGCTCCTGCTCCTGAGCCGCCGCGACCTCGTCGCGCAGCAGGGTCCAGATCTCGTGGCGGTACTCGCCGAACCGCGGGTCGGCGCGCAGGTCGCCCTCGCGCGAGCCGAACGCCACGTCGATGATCTTCTTGATCCGGCCGGGCCGGGAGGTCATCACCGCGACCCGCCGCCCCAGGTACACCGCCTCGTCGATGCCGTGGGTGATGAAGACGATGGTCTTCCCGGTCTTCTCCCAGATGTGCAGCAGCTCCTCCTGCAGCGACTCGCGGGTCTGGGCGTCCAGGGCGGCGAACGGCTCGTCCATCAGCAGCACGTCGGGGTCGAAGGCCAGGCTGCGCGCGATGGCGACGCGCTGGCGCATGCCGCCCGACAGCTCGTGCGGGTAGCGCTGCGCGAACCCGGCGAGCCCGACGAGGTCGAGGTAGTGGCGGGCCCGTTCGCGCCGTTCCCTGCGCGGCACGTCCTTGGCCTCCAGCCCGAACTCGACGTTGGCGAGGGCGGTGCGCCAGGGGAACAGGGCGTACTGCTGGAAGACGATGCCGCGGTCCAGGCCTGGCCCGGTCACCGCGCGGCCGTCGATGACGACCTGTCCGGTGGTGGGCGCGGTGAGACCGGCGATCAGGTCGAGCAGCGTCGACTTGCCGCAGCCGCTCGGCCCGACCAGGGTGAGGAACTCACCCTCGCGCACGTCCAGGTCGATGGCCTCGATCGCGGTGAACGGCTGGTCCGATCCTCTGATCTCGAAGGTCTTGCCGACACCCCGAATCTCGATCTTCGTCCGGGTGCTGTCCTCCGTGGCGGGGGCGGTCACGGCGTCCGTCACGGCGACGGAACGGCCGGCCGCGCTCATGAGGCGCTCCCGCTCGCGAAGGGGTTGTACTGGTTGGTGTAGAGGTCGGCCGCCTTGACCTGGCCCGGTTTGATCTCGCCCTCGCGTTGCAGCCAGTCGATCCAGGTCTGGAACTCCTTGGCGTCGATGACGCCGCCCTTGTTGGCGACGCCGCTGCTCTTCCAGAACGCGACGCCGCCGGCGTCCTCGTTCCTGCCCCGGGCCGCGATGATCTTCTTGTACTCGGCGATCACCTCCTCGCGGGAGTGGGTCTGGGTCCACTCCACGGCCTTGGCGAAGGCGGCGACGAACTTGCGGGTGGTGTTCGGGTTGCGCTGGATGAACCGCTCGGTGAGCACGACGCTGCCCGCGGTGAACGGGCCGAACAGGTCGATGTCCTTGAACAGCGGGCGGATGCCGCCGCGTTCCAGGGCCTTGTCACGCAGGATGCCCGACAGCGCGGCCACGTCGATCTGCCCCTGGCGCAGCGCCTGCTCGGTGTTGACCGGCGGGACGACCACCAGTTCGACCTTGGCGATCTCCTGCGGGGTGAGGCCGCCTCGCTTGAGGTACTCCTTGACCACGGCCTCCAGATGGGCGCCGAGGGTGTTGACGCCGATCTTCTTGCCGATCAGGTCGCGGGGGCCCTTGATGGGCGAGCCGCCGGCGACGTAGTAGCCGACGTAGCTGTCCTTGTCGCTGCCGTAGTAGCCGACGACCGCCTTGATCGGGGCCTTGGCGGCGGCGAGCTTGACGATGGCGCCGTCGAACGCGCCGCCGAAGTCGGTCTGGCCGGTGGCCGCGGCCTGGATGTCCTGCGGGCCGGAGATGGTGTTGCCGATCCACTTGAGCTTGATGGGGGCGAGGTAGCCGAGCTCCTCGGCCAGCTCGGGGAAGCTGACGGCCCCGACGCCGCCCTGGTAGCGCAGCTCGGTGAGCTCCAGGCCGCCCGGCGTGGAGGCGCCGGAGGCCGAGCCGCACGCGGCCAGGGTCGTGGCGAGGAGAACGGGGAGAAGGGCGTGTCTGCGTCTGATCACGGAAGGCCTCATGGAGGAAGGGCATGCTCGCGCGAGGCCGCGCCGCGGGCGGGGCATGCCGGAAGGGACGGTCGTTCGGAGGTGACACGGGTGGTGGAAGGCGTGGACACCGTCGGCCACGCGGAGGCGCGAGGTGGGATCGCGGCGGCACCTTGGCCGCACGCCCCCCTCGCCGGTGTGGGCGGGTGTGAAGGATGCCCGCGATGCGCGATCAGCGACACTGCGCGCTGGCGAGGTGGCCGAAGTCGACGTGCGAGCGCCGTGTGAGGTAAAGCCCTTGGCCCATAGATCGAACCTACGACGGCGGGGCCGACCAAGTCAATATTTCCTACCGGATATACATAGAAATGCCCTGTCACCAGCGCTGACGACACGCCGTAACCGGTAGATTACCTATTGACTCCATAGGCAATGCCGGAATCATGGGGGCATGGCACTCTGGACTCCTGACCCGACCTTCTACCCGTCGCCGAGAGACGCCGCGACCGCGCCGGCGGAACGGCTCGCCTACGTGGCCGCGTTCGACCGGCGGGCCGAAAGGCCCGACGCCATGGCCGTCGTGGACACCGACCCCGCCTCGCCCGGCTACGGCAAGGTCGTCGGCTGGACCGACCTGCCCAACACCGGCGACGAGCTGCACCACTTCGGGTGGAACGCCTGCAGCAGCGCGCTGTGCCCGTACGCGCCGCACCCGCACGTCGAGCGCCGCTACCTGGTCGTGCCGGGCCTGCGCTCCTCGCGCATCTACATCCTGGACACCAAGGACCGGATCAGCCCCGAGATCGTCAAGGTGATCGAGCCCGAGGAGCTGGCCAGGCGCGCCGGGTACTCCCGCCCGCACACCGTCCACTGCGGGCCCGAGGGACTGTACGTCTCCGCGCTCGGCGGGGCGGACGGCCAGGAGGGCCCGGGCGGCATCGCGGTCCTGGACCACCTGTCGTTCGAGGTGCTCGGCCGGTGGGAGCGCGACCGCGGGCCGCAGTACCTGGCCTACGACTTCTGGTGGCACATCAACCACGACGTGCTGGTCACCTCCGAGTGGGGCACCCCGTCGATGATCGAGAACGGCGTCGTGGGCGAGCTGCTCCTCGGCCGCCAGTACGGCCACAAGCTGCACTTCTGGGACCTGCGCAAGCGCCGCCACGTGCAGGAGGTGGACCTCGGCGACCAGTACCAGATGGCGCTCGAACTGCGCCCCGCGCACGACCCGACGCGGACCTACGGGTTCGCCGGCGTCGTGATCAGCGTCGAGGACCTGTCGGCGTCGGTGTGGACGTGGTTCAAGGAGGACGGCCGCTGGCAGGCGCGCAAGGTGATCGACATCCCGGCCGAGCCCGCCGACCCCGAGGACCTGCCCGACCTGCTCAAGCCGTTCGGCGCCGTGCCGCCGCTGATCACCGACATCGACCTGTCGGTGGACGACCGGCGCCTGTACGTCTCCTGCTGGGGCACCGGGGAGATCAAGCAGTACGACGTGAGCGACCCCTTCAAGCCGGTCGAGATCGGCTCCCTGCGCATCGGCGGCATCGCCCGAACCCAGGCGCACCCGGCCGCGCCGGACGTCCCTCTGCGGGGCGGCCCGCAGATGGTCGAGGTGAGCCGGGACGGCCGGCGCGTCTACCTCACCAACTCCCTGTACGGCGCGTGGGACGACCAGTTCTACCCTGAAGGGGTGGGCGCCTGGATGGCCAAGATCGACGCGGGGACGTTCGCCTTCGACGAGCGCTTCTTCCCGCACGGCGGCGACTTCCGCGGCCTCCGTCCCCACCAGGTGCGGCTCCAGGGCGGCGACGCCTCCTCCGACTCCTACTGCTACCCGTGACCATCACCGCGGCGCTCCTGCTCGGCGCCTTCCACGGCCTGAACCCGGCGATGGGATGGCTGTTCGCGGTGGCCCGCGGCCTGCAGGAGCACAGCAGGGGCAGGCTCGCGTGGTCGCTGCCGGCGATCGCGGCCGGCCACCTCGCCTCGGTGGCGCTGGTCGCGCTGGCCGTCGCCGTCACCGGCTCGCTGGTGACGGCGACGGCGCTGTCGATCGCCGGGGGCGCCGCCCTGGTCGTCTTCGGCCTGTGGCGGCTGCTGTCCAACCGGCACTTCCGCTGGGTGGGCATGCGGCTGTCGCTGCCGCAGCTCGCCGCGTGGTCGTTCCTGATGTCCTCCGCGCACGGCGCGGGGCTGATGCTCGTCCCGCTGTTCACCCGCGTCCAGACCGGCCAGGACGCCCACAGCGGCATGCCCGGCATGTCCGGCATGAACGGCGTCAACGGCATGGACGGCATGACGGGCGGGTACGCCGGGCATCTCGCGCACGCGCTGGCCGGCGACCTCGGCGTGGCGGCGCTGCACACGCTTGCCATGTTCACGGTCGCCGGCGTGGTGGCGCTGGTGGTGTACGAGGTGGCCGGGCTGACGGTGCTGCGCCGCGCCTGGTTCAACGTCGACCGCATGTGGGCGGCGGCGCTCGTCGGCGCGGGGCTGCTGACGCTGGCCCAGGCCTGAGGGGCCATATTCCATGTATTCCCTATTGACTTATAGGGGAAAATGACACAAGGTCGATGTACCCGGCCCCGCACCTCACCGCGCCGGTCCGCGACCCCGGGCCCGCGCCACCAGAGCTCATGGAGGCCCAAGCTCATGCCATCGACCACCACCCTGGACGTCCGCCGCGTCGCCGGGCACATCGGCGCCGAGATCCGGGGCATCGACATCTCCCGGCCGCTCGACCCCTCGACGGTGGCGGAGATCCGCCAGGCCCTCCTCGCGCACAAGGTCGTGTTCTTCCGCGGGCAGACCCTCGACCACGCGGCGCAGATCTCCTTCGCCCGGCAGTTCGGCGACCTCACCCACGCCCACCCGCACGAGGACGCGCCGCCGGAGGAGTTCCCGCAGATCCTCACCATCGACCCGCGCCGGTACGAGGAGCGGTACGGCAAGCAGTACCGCGAGCTGTACCGCACGCGGCAGTACTCCTACTACTCCGGCTGGCACACCGACGTCACCGCCGCCGTCAACCCGCCGGCCGCCTCGATCCTGCGGGGCGAGACCGTCCCGGCCTTCGGCGGCGACACCCAGTGGACCAACCTGGTCGCCGCCTACGAGGGCCTGTCGGAGCCGCTGCGCCGGCTCGCCGACGGGCTGCGCGCCGAGCACCGCTTCCTGGCCGGTCAGCAGGCCGCCGCGGAGGACGGCAGGCTCCTCAAGCGGATCAACGACAACCTGCTGGTCTCCGTGCACCCCGTGGTCCGCGTTCACCCCGAGACCGGGGAACGGGCCCTGTTCGTCAACCCCGGCTTCACCGACCGCATCGTCGGCCTGTCCTCCCACGAGAGCCGCCGCGTGCTGGAACTGCTGTACGAGCAGATCACCCGCCCGGAGTACACCGTCCGCTTCCGGTGGGAGCACGGCAGCGTCGCCTTCTGGGACAACCGCGCCACCGCCCACCTCGCCCCCGCAGACCTGGACCACCTCGACGTCGAGCGCACCCTGCACCGCGTCACCCTGATCGGCGACCGGCCGGTCGGGCCGGACGGGTTCGTCTCCGAGATCGTCGCCGGCCGCGAGTTCACCGCCGAGGCGCTCGTCGTCGCCTGACCGCCCTCCCCCACCCGGCGAAGGCGGACCGCGCTGTCGCCCCGGCGGGGGCGGACCGTCCCGTCCGCCCCGGCGGGGCGGACGGGGCCCCCGCCGTCACATGCGTGCGGCCCCCGCCTGGGCGCCGTCCCCGCCCCGGACTCCTCGTCAGGAAGGCCCATGACCAAGCAGATCCACCTCGCCGCCCACTTCCCCGGTGTCAACAACACCACCGTGTGGTCCGACCCCCGCTCCGGCAGCCAGATCGACTTCGACTCCTTCCGCCACCTCGCCCGGACGGCCGAGCGCGGCAAGTTCGACTTCTTCTTCCTCGCCGAAGGGCTGCGGCTGCGGGAGATGAAGGGCCGCATCCACGACCTGGACGTGGTGGGGCGGCCCGAGTCGCTGACCGTCCTCGCGGCGCTGTCGGCGGTCACGACGCACCTCGGGCTGGCCGCCACGGTCAACTCCACCTTCAACGAGCCGTACGAGGTGGCGCGGCGGCTGGCGTCGCTGGACCACCTGAGCGGCGGCCGGGCCGCGTGGAACGTCGTGACGAGCTGGGACGCCTTCACCGGCGAGAACTTCCGGCGCGGCGGCTTCCTGGCCGAGGGCGACCGGTACACCCGGGCCGCCGAGTTCCTGCGGACGGCGCGCGAGCTGTGGGACTCCTGGGCGCCGGACGCGGTGGTCGCCGACCCGGCCTCCGGACGGTTCCTGCGGCCGGGCGGCGTCACCCCGTTCCGGCACCGGGACCGCCACTTCGACATCACGGGCCTGTTCAACGTGCCCCGCCCCCCGCAGGGCCACCCGGTGATCATCCAGGCCGGCGACTCGGAGGAAGGTCGCGAGTTCGCCGCCTCCGACGCCGACGTGATCTTCAGCAGGCACTCCCGGCTGGAGGAGGGCCGCGCCTTCTACGCCGACGTCAAGCGCCGCCTCCCGGCGTACGGGCGGCGGCCGGAGGATCTGAAGATCCTCCCCGCGGTGACGTGCGTCCTCGGCGACACCGACCAGGAGGCGCGCGAGTACGCCGCCGAGATCCGGCGGGCGCAGGTCAGCCCGCAGACCGCGATCGCCTTCGTCGAGGCCGTCTGGGGCCGGGACCTGTCGGCGTACGACCCCGACGGCCCGCTGCCCGACCTCGAACCCGACCTCGGAGAGGAGGTGTCCAAGGGCCGCGCCCAGTTCCGCCGCGACCGGGGCGAGCTGGCCGCCAAGTGGCGGGCTCTCGCGCAGGAGAAGAACCTGTCGATCCGCGAGCTGGTCATCGAGGTGTCCGCGCGGCAGACCTTCATCGGCACGCCGCGGACCGTGGCCGACGCCATCGACACCTTCGTCCAGACCGACGCCGCCGACGGCTTCATCTTCGTGCCCCACCTGACCCCGGGCGGCCTGGACGACCTGGTGGACAAGGTCGTCCCGCTGCTGCAGGAGAAGGGCGTCTTCCGCGCCGACTACACCGGCCCCACCCTGCGCGACCACCTCGGCCTGACGAAGGAGACCCGATGACGCTGCATCTCGCCGTGGCCCTGGACGGCGCCGGCTGGCATCCGGCCGCCTGGCGGGCCGAGGGCGTCCGCCCCGACCGGCTGTTCACCGCCGGCTACTGGGCCGAGCTGGTGCTGGAGGCCGAAAGCGGCCTGCTCGACTGGGTGACCTTCGAGGACTCCCTGGCGCTGCAGTCCTCCCGCTTCGACGGGCAGGACGAGCGCCTGGACCAGGTGCGCGGCCGGCTCGACGCGGTGCTGCTGGCCTCCAGCCTGGCGCCGCTGACCTCCCGCGTCGGGCTGGTGCCGACGACGAGCACCACCCACACCGAGCCGTTCCACGTCGCGATCGGCATCGCCTCGCTGGACCACGTCAGCCGCGGGCGGGCCGGCTGGCGCCCGCGGGTGTCGGCCCGCCCGGACGAGGCCGCCCACTTCGGCCGCCGCGTCTTCCCTCCGCTGGACCTCGCCGACCCGGCGGTCACCGCGCACGTCGGGCGGCTGCTGGACGAGGCCTCGGACGCGGTGGAGGTCGTCCGCCGCCTGTGGGACAGCTGGGAGGACGGCGCCGAGATCAGGGACGTGCCGACCGCCCGGTTCATCGACCGCGACCGGCTGCACTACATCGACTTCCAGGGCGAGTGGTTCAGCGTCCGCGGCCCGTCGATCACCCCGCGCTCGCCGCAGGGCCAGCCCCTGGTCACCGTGCTCGCCCACGACACGCTGCCCTACGAGTTCGCGGCCCGCGGCGCCGACGTCGTGTACGTCACTCCGCGCGACCGCGAGGACGCCGAGGCCATCGTCGGCCGCGTGCGGACCGCCGAGGCGGCCGTGGGCCGCACCGGGCCGGCGCTGCGCATCCTCGCCGACATCGTGGTCTTCCTCGAGGGCCCCGGCGCCGGTCCGGGGCGCAAGGAGCGGCTGGACGACCTCGACGGCGCCGAGCTGGAGTCCGACGCCTTCGTCTTCAGCGGCACCCCCGAGGCGCTGGCCGACCTGCTGCTGGCCTGGCGGGAGGCCGGCCTGGACGGCTACCGCCTGCGGCCGGGGGTGCTGCCCCACGACCTGACGGCGATCACGCGCGGCCTGGTGCCCGAGTTGCGGGCCCGCGGCGCGTTCCGCGGCGCCTACGAGACGGCCGACCTGCGCGGACGTCTCGGCCTGACCCGCCCGGCCGGCCGCTACGAGCGGGCGTCATAGCCCCGCGGCGCCCCTGTGCTCCCGGAGCCGTCGCGACACCCGTGTCCAGATCCGACGAAGATCGGTGGATCCGGGTGGTTTCCAAGGAAGCCGCGAATCCGGGCGGCTCCGGGGTGGCGAGGGATCCGCGGATCCGGGCGGTGCGGCGGAAGCCGGGCCGGCCGGTACGGGAGCGGACCTAGTGCCCGGGGTCGCCGGCCCTGGGCATCGGGGGGAACAGCAGCCCCGCCGGGCCGCGGCGGTACAGCGCGGCGGGCCGGCCGATCTCCAGCGGGCGCGACTCGCCGGTCGCCTCGACGAAGCCCTCCGCCTTCAGCACCTTGCGCCGGAAGTTGCTCGGGTCGAGCGGAATGCCCCAGACCACCTCGTAGACGTGGCGCAGCTCGGCGAGGGTGAAGGGTTCGCGACAGAAGGCCGCGGCCACGGTGGTGTACTCCAGCTTGGCCCTGGCCCGGTCCAGGCCCTGCCCGAGGATCTCGGCGTGGTCGAAGGCGAGCCGCACCGACGGGGAGAGCGCCGTCCCGACGGGCACCCAGCGCGCCGCCCTGGCGTCGGTGCCGGCGACCGGCGCCGGCAGGTCGGGGCCCAGGGCGAGGTAGGCGACGGTGAAGGTCCTGTTGCGCGGGTCGCGGCCGGGCTCGCCGAACGTGCGGAGCTGCTCCAGGTGCAGGACGCTCCCGTCGACGCCGGTCTCCTCCTCCAGCTCGCGCAGGGCGGCGGCGTCCAGGCCCTCACCTGCGCGCACGAACCCTCCGGGCAGCGCCATCTCGCCCTCGAACGGCTCCTTGCCGCGTTCGATGAGCAGAACCTGCAGATCATGCCGCCCGAGCGTGAAGATCACCAGGTCGACGGTCACCGCGACCGGCGTGCCGCCGTCGTACTTCGACGCCCGATCATGGATCACGTTCCCACCCTATAAGGTCGCCATGACCGGAAAAGGCGCGCCGCTGGAGCCCCCGGTGATCACCGCAGGGCGCCGGCGGCGACCCGCAGGTCCGTGACCAGCCCGGCGTACATCGCCTCGCGGTCCTGCGCGCGCAGGACGGCCGATGGGTGGATGGTCGCCAGCAGCAGCGCCTCCTCCGGCGCGAACGCCCCCTCCCACGCCCCGGCGCCGTCACCGGCCGGCGGGAAGGGCAGCAGCACACCGCGCTCCTTGGTCACCCGGAAGGAGGGGCCGAGCAGCGCCTTGCCGGCGGTCGCGCCGAGGGCGACGACGACGTCGGGCCGCAACACCCGCAGCTCGGCGGCCAGCCACGGCCGGCAGGCCGCCATCTCGCGCAGGGTCGGCGGCTTGTGGATGCGCTTCTTGCCGCGATCTTGCGCCGTGAACTTGAAGTGCTTGACCGCGTTGGTGACGTAGGCGCGGGTCCTGTCGATGCCGGCCTCCTCAAGGGCCCGCGTCAGGACGCCGCCGGCCGGCCCCACGAAGGGGTGCCCGCGCCGGTCCTCCTGGTCGCCCGGCTGCTCCCCCACCAGGACCACGCGCGCGCCGGGGTCCCCCTCGCCGAAGACGGTCCGGGTGGCGTCCCGGTACAACGGGCAGCCCCGGCAGCCGGCGGCGGCCTCGCTCAGGGCGCGCAGGTCGTCCTCGCCGGGCAGGTACGGCGAGGCGTCGTAGCCCTCTCCGTCCAGGGCGACGCCCTCTGCGTTCCTGGCGTCGACACGGCCCGTCACGATCTTCCCCTTCCCGCGCCCGGAGAGCCCCCCGCCCTCTCACTCCCTTCGCCTACCCGCCGCGGGCCGTGCCATTCAGGACGGCGTGCCGCACCGCCCGCCGCGGCGCCGGTTGTAGGTTGGATCACTATGGGGAAGGGCACGGGTGACGCGCGAGGTCCCGGCCGCGCCGGCCGGGTGGTGACGCTGGCCGCGGCCGCCGCCGTGGCGCTGGCCGCGACGACGGGATGCGGGCGGGCATCGACCGCTCCGGACGCCGCCTCCCCGCCTCCGTCCGCCGCCGGCGCCGCGACGCCGTCCCCGGGCGCGACCACGGCGTCGAGCACGCCGTCCGGGCCGCCCCGCCCGGACGCCGCGATCCCGCAGGACCCGCGCAAGCTGGCGCGCGCCCTGGACCGCACCACCCGGGCGATGCGCGCGGCCATCGGCTCCTGGACCAAGGACGGCGACCCCGGGCACGGCCGGCCGCCGGAGGACGTCGTCCTGCTCACCCTGTACCACCAGCGCCTGTGCCGGTACGCCGCCCGCCATCCCGACACCGCCGAGCGCGCCTTCGCCGAGCTGACCCCCTCGGTCGCCGCCCAGGCCCGCGACGACGCCACGGCCGTGCGCGAGTTGCTGTCGCTGGCCCACCCGGTCACCGGCAAGGTGAGCTTCAAGCTGCGCGACCCCCTGCCGGCGGACGTCCTGCTCGGCCACTTCAAGAAGGCCGGGCGACGCTTCGGCGTGGAGTGGGAGGTGCTGGCGGCGGTCATGCTCGTGGAGACCAAGTTCGGCCGGGTGCGCTCGGCGAGCTCCGCGGGCGCGCAGGGCCCCATGCAGTTCATGCCGGCCACCTGGCGGGCGTACGGCATGGGCGGCGACATCCACGACACCGGCGACGCCGTCGCGGCCGCCGCGAACTACCTGCGGGCCTCCGGCGCGCCGGGCGACTACCGCAAGGCGCTGCACGCCTACAACCACTCCCAGGCGTACGTGGACGCCGTCCTGCTGCACGCCCGCGCGATGAAGCGCGACGTCCGCGCCTACTACGCCTACTACAACTGGCAGGTGTTCGTGCTGGTCCCCGGCGGCGAGCGCCGCCTCACCGGCCCCGGGCTCGCCTAGGCCGGGTCCTGAGGTCGGATATATCGGGCGCGGTGGAAATCGTCGTCTCCTGCATCTGGCCTTCGAAGGGCTCGGTGCCCGCGAGGCCGAGAACGAGGCCTTCATCGACGACCACGCCTCGAACCGCGTTTCGGCGGCAGTGGGCTACCGACCCAACGGAAGCGGCCGGGCCACCCGGCGCGGGGAGCCCGCCGAACTGAACAGGTGGCTGCTGACGCGCGAGCGATGGCTCCCCGGCAGGCGCGATGACGTCGAACTCGTGGGCGTGGCCGCGTGTCTCCCCGTCCTCGGAATCAGGCGCGGTGATCGATCGGCGGGAGGCGGCACCCTGCCGATCTCGCCGGCTTCCTGAACGGGCATGATGGTCTTCTCCCTCGCGACCAGGAAAGGGGAGGACCCGTGCCGGACGAGTTCGATGTGATCGTGATCGGCGCAGGGCCCGCCGGTGAGAACGCCGCCGGGCGGGCCGGGCGCGGCGGCCTGAGCGTGGCCATCGTCGAGGGCGACCTCGCCGGGGGCGAGTGCGCCTACTGGGCCTGCGTGCCCAGCAAGGCGCTGCTGCGCCCGGTGGAGCTGGCCGCCGAGGTGCGCCGCATGCCCGGGCTGGAGGTGGGCCCGATCGACGCCGGCGCCGTCCTGGCCCGCCGCGACGAGGCCGTCTCGCACTACGACGACGCCGGGCAGGTGCGCTGGATCGAGGGGGTGCCCGCGACGTTCGTGCGGGGGTGGGGCGGCCTGGACGGGCCCCTGCGCGTCCGGGTGGCCGAGCCCGGGGGCGGGTCGCGCCTCCTGACGGCCCGGCACGCGGTCGTGCTGGCCACCGGCAGCTATGCGGCCGTCCCGCCCGTCCCGGGCCTGGCCGAGGCCGAGCCGTGGACCAGCCATGAGGTCACCGCCGCCAAGGCCATCCCCGAACGGCTGGCCGTCATCGGCGGCGGCGTGGTCGCCTGCGAGATGGCCCAGGCCATGCACGGACTCGGCGCTGCCCGCACGACCATTCTGGTGCGCGGCGACCGCTTGCTGCCGCGCATGGAGCCGTTCGCCTCCGACCTGGTCGCCGAGTCCTTCGCCGCCTCGGGCATCGAGGTGCGCACCGGCACCGGCGTCGTCCGGGTCGAGCGGCCGGCCCTCGGCGGGCCGGTCACCGTGCACCTGACCTCGGGCCCGCCGGTGGAGGCCGATGAGCTGCTGGTGGCCACCGGCCGCCGCCCCGCCACGGACGGCCTCGGCCTGGCGTCGGTCGGCCTGCCCGCCGACCGCGTGGTGGAGGTGGACGACAGCATGCGCGCCACCGGCGTCGACGGCGGCTGGCTGTACGCCGTGGGCGACATCAACGGGCGCGCCCTGCTGACCCACATGGGCAAGTACCAGGCCCGCGTCTGCGGCGACGTCATCGCGGCCCGCGCCAGGGGCGAGCGCGACGACCTGCCCTCACTGCGCGACACCGCCGACGCCTACGGGGCGCCGCAGGTGGTCTTCACCGACCCGCAGGTGTGCGCGGTGGGCCGCACCGAGGCCCAGGCACGCGCCGAGGGCTTCCCCGTGCGCGCCGTCGAGTACGACCTGGGCGCGGTGACCGGCGCCTACCTGCTCGGCGACGGCTACCGCGGCCGGGCCGGCGCCGTGGTGGACACCGAGCGCCGCGTGCTGCTCGGGGTGACCTTCGTCGGGCCCGGCGCCGCCGATCTGCTGCACGCCGCGACCATCGCCGTCACCGCCGAGGTGCCGCTGGACCGGCTGTGGCACGCGGTCCCGACCTTCCCGACCGTCAGCGAGATCTGGCTGCGCCTGCTGGAGACCTACGGCCTGTGATCCGCTCGCGGCGGTGAGGCGCCCGCGACCGGGACGGTCGCAGGCACCTCACCGCGCGGATCATGACCAGGTGGTCGGCCGCGGGCGCGCTCGGCGCGTCAGCGGGCCGTGGGCAGGTGATCGGCGGTGGCCGGGCCCGCGAGGGTCCTGCGGGCGGCGGGGGCCGGACGGGTGTCCGGACCGGGCAGGTCGCCGCTGAAGGCGTAGACGACCGCGGCCGTGGCGATGGCGCCGGTGTTCAGGGCGAGGGCCTTGTCGTTGATGTTGGCGACGGTGTCGCAGGCCTGGTGGTAGCAGGAGTCGTAGGGCTGTCCCGCGGTGCCGCCGAACTTGGCCTGCTCGTCGGCCGTCTTCACGCCCTCGGCGCCGGTGAACAGCCCGCCGGCCGGGACGCCCGCCTCGATGAACGGGCCATAGTCGGAGCGGCCGTCGAAGTCGGTGCCGACGTGCCCCTGACGCAGGGTGTCGAAGTACTTCTCGAAGAGCTTCTCGATCTCCGCGGACCCCGCCGGGCCGGCGGGCGCGCCCGTGGCGTCGGAGTCGTCACCGTCGTAGATCTTCAGCGCGTAGTTCGGCGAGGCCACCATGTCGAAGTTGAGGTACAGTTTGATCTTGGCCAGCTCCGCCGGGGCCAGCGAGGCGACGTAGTGCTCGGAGCCGAGCAGCCCGAGCTCCTCGGCGCTCCAGAACGAGAACCGCAGCTTGTTGCGCGTCGGGATCTTGCCGAGCACCGAGGCCACCTCGAGGATCGCGGCGCTGCCCGAGCCGTTGTCGTTGATGCCGGGCCCGGCCACGACGCTGTCGAGGTGGGCGCCGAACTGCACGACCTTGTTCGCGTCGCCGTACTTGGAGTCGGCGATGACGTTGTGCGTGGTGCGGTACTCGCTGGTGGTGTCGGTCTTCAGCCGGACGACCGTCCCGGCGGGCGAGGAGAGCTCCTGGCCCACCGCGAAGCTCACGCCGACCACCGGGATGGTGAGCGGGGTGCCGAGGGTGCCCTGCAGGGTGGCGGTGCGGCCCGGCTGGCCCTCGTTGAAGATGATCGCGGCGGTCGCGCCGGCGGCCTGGGCGTTCTGGGCCTTCACCCGGAAGTCGCAGGTGCCGCGCTGGAGCAGGGCGATGTTGCCGGGGGTGAACCCGGCGAAGTCGCTCGCCTCGCAGCCGGAGGTGGAACTCGGCGACGGCGCGGGCGGCAGGGTCAGGTCGACGTTCTGCAGGGTTCCGGTGACCGCGCCGGAGCCGGAGTAGGTCATCGTGGCGAACTCGCCGACCCCGCTGCCGTTGGGCGGGGTGGGGGCGTAGACCTTCGGCTCCGGGGAGATCTGCTCCAGCAGGGCCGTGGAGTTCTCCTTGAAGAACGGGAACTCGAACGGCTGGATCGTCACCTTGTAGCCGGCCTTCTTCAGCACGCCCGCCACGTAGTCGCGCGAGGCGGCGTGGCCGGGGGTGCCCGCGGCCCGGGTGCCGCCGTTGGCGTCGGCGATCTGCTGCAACTTCTGCAGGTGCCGCTTGACCGCCGGCCCGTTCGCGGTCTGGGCCAGCCGCGCGGGATCGGGATCGGCGGCGGCGGGCCCGGCCGCCGCCATGGGCAGGACGAGCGCGACGATCGCCATGGCGACGCCTGTTCCCCCGCGGAGGGTGATGCGCATTCAGCTTCTCCCTTGTACCGTGACAGGACTTCCCGAGATGGTGCTCCCCGGCAAGCTAGCCGCAGTTCTCCCTTCCGTGAAGGGCCCCCGCCGGGAACAGGGTGACGACGTCTGCTCTGTCCCATATCGTGGGCCGCGGTCGGCCGCCGGGAAAACGCGCCGGCCGAAATCCCCGCGCACAGGCGCACGAAATCGCGTGCTCCCCATTACGGCTCCGGCACGGTGAAATTGCCAAACAATCGAGCCCACCGAAGCGGCGCGGGGTGTTTCCAGAGTGAATCCCTATGGAGGAGACCCTTCCAACGAGTGGCCGGCGGAACCGGACGTCGCCGGACTGCTGGAGAACCGATGGCACGGCCACCCGTTCCGGCAGTTCCCGCTCAAGGTGCACAGCCGCCGCGATCTCGCCTGTGACTACTGCTATGTCTACATGACGGCCGACCAGAGCCGGCGTTCCCGGCCGATGGTCATGGCCCCGGAGCTCGTGGAGATCGCCGCGCGGCGGATATCCGAACACGCGCGCAGCCATTCACTCCCCTCGGTGCGGGTGATATTGCACGGCGGGGAACCGCTGCTCGCGGGCCGGGAATACCTGACGAAAATCGTCGAGTCGATTCGCGGGGAGGCCGGCCCCAACCTGCGCGTGGACGCCGCCGTGCAGACCAACGGCGTGCTGCCGGACGAGGAGATTATGCACGCCTTCGACCGGCTCGGGGTGCGCGTCGGCGTCAGCCTCGACGGCGGCCCGCGCGGCAACGACCGCAGCCGCCGCTACGCCGACGGCCGCGGCAGCTACGAGGCGCCGGCCGGCTTCGACCCGCCGGTGGCCCGGCACGGGCTTTCGCTGCGCCTGGCTCCGCTTCCCTGGACGGCCGCGCCGGGAAAGCCCGGTTCTGGTGGTGGTAATGGGCAGGCCTGTATTTGGTGTGGATATGGGGCCTTCATTGCTTGATCACCAGTTCGACGGATACCGTCGAAGTTGACCTGACCTGGGCTTTTACATTACGTGAGGGAGGCCACCTCTTGGAAGCCAGGCGGCTGTCGCTTCTCCCGGCGTCGATGCGGGCGCGGTCCACGCTCATCATCGGCAGCGCGTGCCTGATCTTCCTCGCCATCATCGGCGCCGGCATCGACTTCCTGGTCACCGACCGGATAGAGGCCGGCGTCTTCCGGGACGCGCAACGCACCGCGACCAACTGGGTCGGCGCCATGGCGCCCGGCCAGATCCCCAGGCCGGCGCCCGAGGGGCGGATCGACCTGCTGCAGCTCGTCGACGACCACGGGCGCGTGGTCATGGCCAGCCCCGCCGCGGCCGGTCGTCCTCCCCTCGGCACCATCCGCCCGCCGAAGGACAACCGCATCCAGGACGGGACCGTGTGCCGGCCGGGGGGCGGCTGCGTGATGTTCACCGTCATCCGCCTCCCCCCGCTCGACACCAGCGAGATCTTCGGCGGCGAGTCCCACTTCGTCTACAGCGGGACGACCCAGCCGAGCATCCTGGCCGGTCACCGCCTGGAGCTGGTCACCACCACCGGTGTGCTGCTGGCCAGCGCCCTGGTCGCCTGGGGCAACTGGTGGGTCGGCGGCCGCGCCCTGCGCCCGGTCGCGGCGATCCGCGCGACCATGGCCGACATCACGGTGAGCGACCTGAGCATGCGGGTGCCCGAACCGCCCGGCCGCACCGAGTACGCGCTGCTCGCCCGCACCGCCAACCAGACCCTGGCCCGGCTGGAGGAGGCGGTGAGGCAGCAGCGCCGGTTCGCCTCCACCACCTCCCACGAGCTCAGGACCCCTCTCACCGGGCTTCGCGCCCGGCTGGAGGAGGCGGTGCTCTACCCCGGCGACGTCGACCCCCGCCAGACCATCCGCGACGCCCTCACGCTCACCCAGCGGCTGGAGACGATCGTCGAGGACCTGCTGGTGCTGGCCAGGCTCCGCTCGGGCACCCCGGCCCAGCACGAGCCGGTCGACCTGGCGATGCTCGTGCGGGAGGCCATCGCGACCCTTCCGGCCGACGGCGTGCCCATCCGCGTCCGCGCCCAGGGCGACATCACCGTCCACGGCAACCGCATCCAGCTCGTCCGCGTGCTGGACAACCTGCTGGCCAACGCCCGGCGCCACGCCCACGGCAAGGTCGAGGTCACCGTCGGCCGCCAGGGTGACCGGGCCGTGGTCGCCGTGACCGACGACGGCGACGGCATCGCGCACCAGGATCGCGAGCGGGTGTTCGAGCGCTTCGTGCGCCTGGAGGACGGGCGGCGCCGCGAACCCGGCGGCAGCGGGCTCGGCCTGGCCATCTCGCGCGACATCGCCCACGGCCACGACGGCACGCTGCGCGTCGAGGACTCCCCGCGCGGCGCCCGTTTCGTCCTGGACCTGCCCCTGATGGACATGGGCGACTCCTCGCCGCCCACCAGCGGGGACCCGCCCGGCGTGGCCGGGTTCGGCGCCCTGCCCCAGACCCCCGCCTGGCGCGCCTGAGCGTCGCGACGCCCCCGCGGCGGCTCGCACCACCGGCCGCACGGCCACGTGCCGCATCCCCACGACCGGCGCCCCCTGACGCCGGCGCATCACCCCACGCAAGGAGCCCGACGGTGTCCGACGATCGTGAACCCACCGACGAGCTGGTGACCGCGTTCAACGCCGGCGATTTCGCCTCGGCGACGCGGCTGTTCGACCGGCGCGCCACCTACGTCTGCCCCGGTGGCGTCGCCGAGGGCCACGAGGAGATCGCCTCCTACTTCGCCCTCTACCACGAGGCGTTCCCCGACATCAGGGTGACGCTCCACGACAAGGGTGCGTGCGGCGACATGGTGGTCGCCGAGTGGACGCTCACCAGCACCCACACCGGCCCTCTTCTCCTGCCCACCGGCCACGTCGCCGAGCCGACCGGCCGGCGCGTCGCCGTCCGCGGCTGCGACGTCCGCACCATGGAGGACGGCCTGATCGCCAGTCAGCGGGTCTACTACGACCAGCTCGAGATGCTGACCCAGCTCGGCCTCCCCTGCCTCTGAACGCCTGCCGCCCGGGCGCTCGCGAGCGCCCGGGACCGGCGTCGCCGCGGCCGTGCCGGACCGGATGGGCGACGGCACTTCACCGACCGGCCGGCAGGCCCTATCGTGAGCCCTCGCACCCCGAATGCCGAGACGACCGAAGAGGTGGGCCGTGCGCGGGCGTGGCCTTGAACCGGGAGATCCCGAGCGCGCCGGCCGCTATCTGCTGAGCGCGGTGCTCGGAGAGGGCGGCCAGGGCACCGTCTACCTTGGACGGGCCGAGGAGGCCGGGCCCGTCCACGCCGCCGGGGCCGAGGTGGCGGTCAAGGTGCTGCACACCAGGGCCGCGGGCGACGCCGAGAGCAGACGGCGGTTCGTGCGGGAGGTCGAGACGGCGCGGCGGGTCGCGGCGTTCTGCACCGCGCGGGTGCTGGACGTCGGCACGGTCAACGGCCGCCCCTTCGTGGTCAGCGAGTACATCCCCGGGGTGTCCCTGGCGGAGGCGGTGGCGCGCGACGGGCCGCGCTCCGGCAGCGGGCTGCAGCGGCTGGCGGTCGCCACGCTCACCGCGCTGGCCGCGATCCACCGGGCCGGGGTGGTGCACCGCGACTTCAAGCCGGCCAACGTGATCCTCGGCCCCGAGGGACCGGTGGTGATCGACTTCGGCATCGCCCGCGCGCTGGACCACGCCACCACCGCCTCCGGGCTGATCGGCACGCCCGCCTACATCGCCCCGGAGCAGCTCGCCGGGCACCCGCCCGGCACCGCGTCCGACCTGTTCGGCTGGGCCTGCACGATGGTGTACGCCGCCACGGGGCACCTGCCCTTCTCGGCGGCGACGGTGCCCGCGCTGCTGGTCGCGGTCTCCACCCACGAGCCCGATATGTCGGGCGTGCCGGACGAGCTGCGCCCGGCGCTGCTGGCCTGCCTGGCCAAGGACCCCGCCGCCCGGCCCGCCGCCGAGGAGGTACTGCGCGCCCTCACCGGCCACGACATGGACGACACCCGGCCCAGGGCAGCCGGCTCCGCCCTCCCTGGTTCACCCGCGTCGCCGGCCCCGCCCACGTCGCCGGCCCGGTCCCCCTCGCCCGCCGGAACCCGCCCGCTCGACGGCCCCCGGACGACCCGCGAGGCCGGCCTCCTCGATGACCCGGAGACGACCCGTCCCGCTGACGGCTCGCAGCGGCCCCGTCCCGCCGGCTCCCCGGCGGGGATCCGGGCGTTCACCGGGCCGGACGCCGGCCCGGGACGGCAGCTGGGCGCGGCGCCGTCCGATGCCCCCGGCCCGGGCAGCGCGGGTGACCCGGGCGGCGCGGGTGACCCGGGCGGCGGCTCCGACGGTCCGGGCGGCTCCGGTGGGCGCCGGTCGCGGCGGTTGCTCGTGCGGGTGGCCGCCGCCGGGCTGGTGGTGCTGGTCCCGATAGCGGTCGTGCTGGTGCGCTCGCTGGTCTCCGGCTCCGGTGGCCGGGCGCCCGCGGAGGGCACGCTGCTCTACCAGGACGACTTCGATACGCGCGGCAACTGGGACGGCTACGACTTCCAGCCCGGCGCGCGGGGGGCCGACCGGCTGACCCACGGGTACGAAGTCGCCCGCGGGGTCTACACCATCCTCGCCGACGCGGCCGACCCGCGCGGCCTGGCCCTGTCGCCGGTCCCGCCCAAGGAGCGGGCCCAGACGACCGCCGACCCCGGCGTGATGGCCGGCGTGACGGCGCGGGTGCGGGAGGCGACGGGCGGACGAGGCGGGTTCGGCCTGGTGTGCCGATGGGACGAGGACGTGCCCAACGGGTACACCTTCCTGCTCGGCCTCGACGGCGCCGCGCGGGTCGTGCGCACCGTCTCTGGCACGCGCCTGGAGGTGGCGCCCCCCGTGCGGGCGGCGGCGCCGCGGGTGGGACGTGATGTGCACGTTCAGGCGTCGTGCCGGCGGGAGGGCGCCGCCACGCGGGTCTGCATGTGGATCGACGGCGCCCGGCTGTTCGACATCCTCGACGCGCAGGCGCCGCCGGAGGGGCCGCACAGCCAGGTCGGCCTGACGGCCGAGGTGCCCGAGGCCGGCGGCGGGTCCCTCATGGTGTCCTTCGACGACTTCACCCTCCACCGCCCCGGCTGACCCGAGCCACCGCGCCGTGACCGGCACCCCCCGGCCACCCTTCCATGAACATCTGCGGTTTTGCCCGGCCCTCGCGCGCCGGGCCCGGGGAACGGTTCGCCCTGCGCCTGGACTTCCTCCTGGACGGGCCGGATCTTCCACGATCCCTGGCGGGTTGCCGCGTACTCAGACGGGCACAGCAATAGGTGTCCGTTGTGTGCGGCCGTGAGAGGTTCGACGATGGCCGTGGCAGGCGCGCGGGGCTCGGCACGGAGCGGAGTGATACCGGCCGGCGCAGGGAACGCCGTGTGGACGCAGTGGTCCACCTGCGACTCGGCGGGTTGTCCCGAGGCGGGCACCGGCGGGGACCGCCGGCGCCGCCTTTGACGAGCAGGAGGTGGCCCGTGACCAGGGCAACCGGCAGGGTGGCATTGGTGACAGGGGCGAGCAGCGGCATCGGTGCCGCCACCGCGCACCTTCTGGCCGCGCGAGGAATGCGCGTCGTGGTCGACTACCTCCGCAGCGTCACGGCGGCCGGCGAGGTCGTGGCCGGCATCGAGGCCGCGGGCGGCGAGGCCATGGCTGTACGGGCCGACGTGCGCGAGACGGCGGCGGTCGAGAGCATGATCGTGCGGGTCCAGGAGGCATGGGGCGGCATCGACGTGCTTGTGCACAACGCGCTCACCCCGTATGCGATCAAGCCGTTCCGGGACATGACGTGGGACGAACTGGGCGGCAAGCTCGACGACGAGATGCGTGCGGCGTTCGTGGTGACCAAGGCCGTTCTTCCCGCCATGATCGAACAGAGCTGGGGACGCATCGTCTATCTCGGCACCGGCCTCAGCCGCCGCCCCCGTGAGGGCATGATCGCACTGGGCACGGCCAAGGCCGCACTGGCGCAGTTCGCCCGGTACCTCGCCCAGGAGCTGGGCCCGCGGGGCATCACGGTCAACGTCGTCGAGCCCGGCCCGGTGGAGGACACCCGCATGGCGAACGTGATGGGCGAGGAGCAGAAGCGGCGGCAGGTGGCCGCCACGCCACTGGGCCGCCTGGCACACCCGGCCGACGTCGCCCAGGCGGTCGCTTTCTACGCCGGCGAGGAGAACGCCTTCATGACCGGCACCACGGCCGCGGTCAACGGCGGGATGTCCATGTACTGACGCGGCGCCGGCCCGCGCACACGGAGCCATCCCCGCCCCGGCCCGGCTCACGGCAGGACGGCATCCCGCACACCGTCACCTCGAGCACCGTGATCCGCCGCGCGGGGCGCATGGCGTGGCACGATCAAGGGACGACGTTCATGTACACGATCGATCTGGCCTACGTCGGGCGGGGCCTGCACGAGGAGCTGGTCGCCTACATCGCCGACCAGCAGGGCTACTACGCCGACGAGGGCGTCCATGTCGCGCTGCGCGACGGCTGCTCCTGGCAGGAGGAACGGCTGCGCCGCGGCGCCACCATCGGGCTCGGCAGGGCACTGCTGTCCCGGCTGTCCGACGGCACCCCCTAGGTCGCACTCAATGTCAACACCCACCGCCCGCTGTTCTGGTTCCTCGCGCGCATCGGCCTGACCTCCCTGGCCGACCTGGCCGGCCGGACGCTGGCGGTACACGGCCCCCGGACCGCGCCCGGGTGCTTCGCCCGGATCGTGCTGCGCCGGGCCGGCCTCGACCCGGACCGCGACGTCCACACCGTCGTCCGCTCACCCGGCGACTACGGCATGGACCTGCGCCGGCTGCACGACGGCACGATCGACGCCGCCCTGGTCGGCAGCACCATGGCACCGGTGGCGATGGCCGCCGAGCACGGCTGGCGGGTGCTGGCCTGGGTCGGCGACCTCTTCCAGATCCCCACCGTGGGCGTGGCCGTCGACCCCGGCTTCATCCGGCCGGACGATCCTGCGGTCCAGGCCGTCGTACGAGCCCACCGGCGCGCCCTGCGGGTGGTTCACGAAGATCCCGACACCACGGTGCGGCACATCCGGGCATTCCTCGGCCGGCACACCGCGGAGGAGGCCCGAGCCCACTACGAGGCGTTCATCGCGCCGTACTTCACCACCGACGGCCAGGCCGACCTCGCCGTCGGCGCCACCGCGATCACCGCGGTGGCCGCCGAACTCGGCGTCCCCGCCGCCTTCACCGCGGCCGAGTTCTTCCGCACCGCGCCGGATCGATGACCGGGAAAAGCGGATGGGGCGGGGTGAGAGCGTAGAGAATCCGCGCCGCGCGACGCGGCGTGGTGGAGGGAAGGGCGCCGGTGGCGGGCGCGGGGCCGTGGGGGTCTCCCCGGCCGCCGGCACCGCACCGTGCGCCTCTTCCCGCTCACCGGCCCGCTATCGGGTCGTTGCCACCGCGGACGGCGGCGCCTCCGATCGCGGTCCGGTCACCTCGCGGTGATCAGCGGCCGTCGTGGCCGGAGTGCCCGTGGTGGTGGCCGGAGTGCCCGTGGTGGTGGCCGGAGTGCCCGTGGTGGTGCCGGTCACGGGGGAAGTCCCCGCGGTCGAACCCGTGGTGCTTGGCGTAGTCGGACGACAGCGACTTCCACTTGCCGTCGCTCCACTTGTAGAAGCGGTGCCCGTCGAAGCGGTAGTGCCTGCCGTGGTCCGTGCTGTACCAGTCACCGTGGCCGGTGTACCGGTACCACCACCGGTGGCCGTCCCAGAGGTGACGGGCGCCGTGCCCGTGCTCACCGTGGCCGCGGTCGGCGACGGTATCGCTCTGGGTCACACCGGTCTGTACCGCCGCCGAGGCCGCGCCGCCGGAGGCGAGCAGGGCACCGCCCGTGATGGTGAGGGCGGTCATCGCGGTGGCAATGCGCCGAGCGATCGTGTTCATGATCTTCTCCTCGACACGCACGTCCGTCCGGTGTCTCCGGACCTGGACGTTTCCTGCGTGTTACGCCCGACTCAACCCGCCCCTCCGAGCGAATAATCCCAATCATCCCATGATGTGTAGTTTGTCACTAAAAGGAAGGTTTCTAGTGTGAGATCACCTCGGACCCCGCCGCCACCGGCGAAGCGCCGCGGCGACGTCCCGCCATGACCGCCGCGGCCCGCCGCCGAGCCGGCGCCATCCCCGCTCTCACCTGCGGCGCAGCGGCTGTTCCGACGGCCGGACGTGCGTGGCCAGCCAGTCGACCAGTGGACCGAGCGACCGCCAGGTCGTGCGCACACGGTCGAGCGCCTCAGGGGTGTGCAGCCAATCCTCCGGCGGCCGGCGTCGGCCGACGTGGAGCGAGCGGTGCCGCAACAGGTGCAGGCGGGGATGGCCGGGGTCGACCCCGCGCGGGCGGGTCTTGAGCCGGTCGCCCTCGATCGCCATGCCCGCGGCGCCGAGCCCCTGGAGGATCTCCTCCAGCAACGCGCCCGCCTTGTCGTCGTCCACGGCCGCGCGGAACCGCTCCACCTGGTCCGGCGCGGGGGAGAACCATCCCGCGGCGGTGTACAGGCCGTCGGCGTCGAGCTGCACGTAGTACCCGATGCCTTCCCCTCCGGCCCGCACGTAGGCGCCCTGATGGGTCTTGTACGGCGACTTGTCCTTGGCGAACCGCACGTCGCGGTACGGCCGGAACAGGTTCCCCGGCCCGAACTCCCCCGCCAGCTCCTCCATCAGCGCCTGCATCGGCTCCTTCACCGCCGCCTCGTACACCCCCTTGCGCTCCATCCAGTACGCCTTGGAGTTGTCCGCCTCCAAGCCCTCGTAGAACATCAACCCCTCGTCGGGGAAGCCCTCGAAACCCATCCGTCCACAATGCCAGGTCGCACCGACGACGAACCGCGCGAGCGGCGCCCGCGTCAGAAGACGGCGTTCTCCCCGGCGGTCACGGGGACTCCCTCACCAGGTCGCCGGGGGCCAGCGAACCCGGGCCGGTGTGCCCGGACAGCGCCAGGGCCAGGTCCAGTTCGGCCAGCACGCAGCGGATGACGTGGTCGACGCCCGCCTGCCCCTCCAGGGCGAGCCCGTAGGCGTAGGGCCGGCCGAGCAGCACCGTGCTCGCGCCCAGCGCGAGGGCCTTGTAGACGTCGGCCCCGCCGCGCACCCCGCTGTCGAACAGGACGGTGAGCCGGTCGCCTGCCGCCTGGACGACGCGGGGCAGGGCGTCGGCGGCGCCGACGGACCCGGCCACCTGGCGCCCGCCGTGGTTGGAGACGACCACGCCGTCCACGCCCGCGTCGGCGGCGCGGCGGGCGTCGTCGGGGTGCAGGACGCCCTTGAGCACGATCGGCCCGTCCCAGTGCTCGCGCAGGAACGCGAGGTCGGGCCAGGTCTTGGCGGGGTCGCCGAACAGGCCCAGGAAATGCCGGACGGCTCCTTCGGGATCCTCGTGCACCGGTTTGGCGAGGCCCTGCCGGAAGGCGGGGTCGGTGAAGTAGTTGGCGGTGCCCACGCCGTGCAGGAAGGGGAGGTAGGCCTGGTCGAGGTCGCGGGGGCGCCATCCCAGCATGGGAGTGTCCAGCGTCACGAACAGCACGGTGTACCCGGCCGCCCGGGCCCTGGCGAGGAAGCTGCCGGCCACCTCGGGGTCCTTCGGCCAGTAGAGCTGGAACCACCGCTCGGCGTCGCCCATCGCCTCGGCGACCTGTTCCATCGGGGTGCTGGAGGCCGAGGACAGGATGAAGGGCACCTCCCGGGCGGCGGCGGCGCGCGC
The DNA here is from genome assembly GCF_053602655.1 of Sphaerisporangium sp. NPDC004334. Taxonomy (NCBI): domain Bacteria; kingdom Bacillati; phylum Actinomycetota; class Actinomycetes; order Streptosporangiales; family Streptosporangiaceae; genus Sphaerisporangium; species Sphaerisporangium sp. NPDC004334. Next base: position 121,466 of record NZ_JBSGDZ010000007.1, on the reverse strand, counting down.
GGCCGCCGTCTCGGCGTCGGCGTGCATGACCGACATCACGCCGACCGGGGCGAGGGCGAGCGGCGCGGGGATGCGCCGTCCCAGCACCTCCACCGACAGGTCGCGCTCGTGGACGTCCCGGAGCACGCGCGGCACGATGCGCCACCGGTCCAGCGCGGCCCGGTTGGCGCGGGCGGTGCTGCCGTCGCCCGCGCTTCCGGCCACGTAGCCGTACGGGCCCGGGCCGAGCGCGCCTTCGGCGAGCTCCTCCAGCCGCGTGAGGTCGGCCGGCAGCCGGGGCCGCGTCCCGGCCATGCCGTTGAGGTAGATCTCGTACTGGTAGTCCGCCCAGTTCGGCCTCGTCGTCATGGCAGGTCGCACCTCTCGCCTCGCCCACTCGAGCCCGGCCGGCTCCTCGCCCGGGGCGCCGCGCCGCCTTCCGACGATCATCCCGGGCGCCGCCGGTCCCCGTCCATAGCGGCCGCGTTCCCCGGACGGCCGGTCGATATGCTCGGCCGCGCCCTCGGTGACCTGGCGCGGGTCAGATCCAGCCGCGGCGGGTGGCCTCCATGGCGATCTGGAAGCGGGTCCGGGCCCCGACGCGCCGCATCAGCTTGGTCACATGGCGCTGGACGGTGCGCTCGCTCCAGCCGAGGACCCGGCCGGCGGCCTGGTCGGTGGCGCCGGCGGCGAGCAGGGTCAGCAGCCGCGCCTCCTCCTCCGACAGCTCCTGCGTCGCCGGCCCGGTGTGCTGGACGGGAACGCTGCGCGCCCAGGTGGCCTCGAAGAGCGCGACGAGCGCGTCCAGCAGCGGCGAGGGGTGGATGAGGTAGGAGGCGGTGAGCGCCTCGTCGCCGGGCCGCATCAACGGGAGCATGGCCAGCCGGTCGTCGGAGATCGCCAGCTTCATGGGCAGGTCGGCGGCGATCCTGGCCTGCTCGCCGTGGCGCATGCCGGTCGTGACGTCCTCCAGCCAGCCGGGGAGCTCCAGCGCGCTCTTGTCGTAGATGACGCGGTACTTCACCCCGCGCTTGAGCAGGGCGAGCTCGACGTGGTTGGACTCGGTGTGACCCTGCGGGGCGGCGTAGGGCGGGCGGTCGAAGCCGCGCATCTGGGTGCTGGTGTTCTGCTGCATCTGCACCCAGCGGTGGTTGACCTCGTCGCGCCCGGAGACCACCTCGATCAGCTCGCCGGGGTGGGCGAAGCGGGCGCCCGCCCGGTACATCTTCATCAGCGTGCGGATGTGCAGGCGCACGTCGTGCAATCCGGCCTCGCGCTCGCGCAGGACGGCCTCCAGCCCGCTGTCGGGCGAGACGGCGACGTAGCGTACGGGGCGCCCGGCCGAGCGGGTGGCCAGGCCCAGGTCGACGAGCGTGCGCAGGGCGCGGCGGGCGCCCGCGACCGGCAGGTGGCAGTCGTGGACCAGCTCGGTCAGCGTCGCCCGCGTCCGGCGGACGAGCGCGTCGTACACCATCTCGTCCTGCCGGCTCAGTCCGATCGCCTCGAGCACGCCCGCCCTCCTCGCGAAACCTCCCCGTCACCTCGGGGAAACGGCGCCGCCTGCGCCTTGTCGTCTTCCCGCCACCTGACGGGAACTCGCCGTTCGCTCAGCTTGTCAGCGGATGACGACTGATGCCAGCGTTCATGCTCGTCAGATTTGTCCTAGATTCTTGCAAGGAGCCCCCCATGTCGTCGTCCGCCCTGCGAAATCGCGGGCACCGCCTCATCCTCGCCGTGCTGGTGCTGCTGGGAGCGGTCGCCGCCGCCCTGCCGGCGCGCCCGGCGATGGCGGCCGACCCGCCGGGCGCGCCGGCCCACCGGGGGAAGATCGCCCCTGAGCTGGCCGAACAGATGAAGAACGCGCGGCTGCGCTCCGACGGCCGCATCGAGGCGGTCGTCGTGCTGGGCGCCCGCCCGGACCTGCCGCCGGACGCCTCCGGCCCGGCGGAGGTGCGTGAGGGCCTGGCCGGCACGGCCGCGTCCGTCCAGGCCCCGGTCGTGCGACTGGTCAGGTCGCAGGGCGATCAGGTCGTCAACACCTTCTGGCTGAAGAACATGATCCTCGTCCGGGCCAAGCCGGCGACGCTGGACGCGGTGGCGGCGCTGGCCCTGGTCGAGCGCGTCATCCCCAACTTCGAGCTGAAGGCCCCCGAGACCGAGCCCGCCAAGCCCGCCGCCGCGCGCCGGGCCGCCAAGGCGGGCGAGCCCACGTGGGGCATCGCCAAGATCGGCGCCGACCGGGTGCGGAGCGAGCGCGGGCTGACGGGCAAGGGCGTGCGCGTCGCGATCCTGGACACCGGCATCGACGTCTCCCATCCCGACCTCACCGGCAGGCTCGCCACCGACGACGCCGCCAACCCCGCCTACCCCGGCGGCTGGATCGAGTTCGGCCCGGACGGCACCCCGGTGGCCTCCACGCCGCACGACAGCTCCTACCACGGCACCCACGTCGCCGGCACGATCGCGGGAGGTGACGCCTCCGGCACGCGGATCGGGGTGGCGCCCGGCGTCGACCTGATGGCCGGCCTGGTCATCCCGGGCGGCAGCGGCACGCTCGCCCAGGTCATCGCCGGCATGCAGTGGGCGATCGCCCCCTACGACGCCCACGGCCGCCCGGCCGGCAAGCCCGCCGACGTCGTCAGCATGTCGCTGGGCGGCGAGGGCTACTCCGACGAGATGATCGAGCCGGCCAGGAACATCTACCGGGCCGGAGCCTTCCCGTCCTTCGCCATCGGCAACGAATGCCTGCCCGGCGGGTCGAGCAGCCCCGGCAACGTGTACGAGTCGGTGTCGGTCGGCGCGACCGACGCCGACGACAGCGTGCCGGACTTCTCCTGCGGTGGCACGGTCAGGCGCGACGACTGGGTCGACGCGCCCGGCGACTGGCCCGACTCCTACATCGTCCCCGACGTCTCGGCGCCCGGCGTCGACGTGCTCTCGGCCCTCCCCGGCGGCGAGTACGGCACGCTCAGCGGCACCTCGATGGCGACCCCGCACGTCTCCGGCACGGTCGCGCTCATGCTGCAGGCCCGTCCCGAACTCACCGTGGACCAGGCCCTGGACATCCTGGCCGGCACCTCGCTCGACGACGAGCGCTACGGCGAGCGCCCCAACGCCCGCTACGGCGCCGGGCGGATCGACGCCTACGCCGCCGTCGCCGAGGCCGCCCTGACCAGCGGCGTGCGCGGTACGGTCACCGACGGCAAGACCCGCAAGCCGCTCGCCGGCGTCACCGTCACCCGGGCGGGCGACGGCCGGACCGCCACCACCGACGCGCAGGGCCGCTTCGAGATGCGGCTCACCCCCGGTTCCTACGACCTCACGCTCACCCGGTTCGGCTACCGGCCGGCCGCGGCCCGCGTCCGCGTCCAGGCGGACCGCCTGACCGACCTGCGCACGGCCCTCGAGCAGACCCCCCGGGGCAAGATCACCGGCCGGGTGGTGTACGGCCCGACCGGCTCGACCGTTCCGGGCGCGACGGTCACCGTGCTCGGCGTGCCCGACACCCTGGCGGCCACGACCGGCATCAACGGCGCCTACACGATCACTGAGGTGCCGGAGGGCGACTACCGGATCGCCGCGGTGGCCCCGGGCGTGTCCCGGTCCGACCCGCAGCGGGTCACCGTGCGCGGCAAGGGCCAGGCGCGGGCCGACATCTCCCTGCCCCGCTCGCCCGACACCCAGCGCGTCTCCCTGAGCGTCGACGGCCACCAGGGCGACAACGAGAGCTGGTGGCCGCAGCTCAGCGACGACGGCAGCGCCGTGACCTTCGCCAGCGTCGCCGGAAACCTCGTCCCGGGCGACACCAACGACGACCTGGACGTCTTCGTCACCGACCTGCGCACCGGAGCCATCGAGCGGGTGTCGGTGGCCTCCGACGGCACCCAGGCCGACGCCTTCTCCCTGACCCCGACCCTCAGCGGTGACGCGAGGTACGTCGGGTTCAGCAGCGGGGCCACCAACCTGGTGCCCGGCGACACCAACGGGCAGACCGACGCCTTCGCGCACGACCGGCAGACCGGCAGGACCGAGCTGATCTCGGTCGGGCCGGGCGGCGCCCAGAGCGACGGGCTGTCCTCGCAGCCGGCCTTCGACTCCGACGGCCGCTTCGCCGTCTTCAACAGCGACGCGACCACCCTGGTCGCCGGGGACACCAACGGGCAGACCGACGTCTTCGTCCGCGACCGGCAGGCGGGCACGACCGAGCGCGTCTCGGTGGGCCCGGGCGGCGTCCAGGGCGACGGCAACTCGCGCGAGCAGACGATGAGCGCGGACGGCCGGTTCGTCGCGTTCCAGAGCAACGCCACGAACCTGGTGCCGGGCCAGGACGACGGGAGCGTCAACCTGTTCGTCCGCGACCGGCAGGCCGGCACGACCGAGGCGCTCACCACTCCCGAGGGCGTCGAGCCGAGCAGCCCGAAGATCAGCGCGGACGGCCGCATGGTGGTCTACATCGGTGCCGGGCCGAAGGGGTGGCAGATCTACCGCTACGACCGGCAGGCCCGCGCGACCACGCTGGTGTCGGCGGCCTCCGACGGGAGCCCGGGCGACGACTGGTCCTTCGCCCCCTCCCCCAGCGCCGACGGGCAGACGGTGGTGTTCTACAGCTACGCGACCAACCTCGCCGGCGCGGACACCAACGGGCGCACCGACGTGTTCGTCCGCGACCTGAAGTCCGGCACGACCCAGCGCGTCTCGACGGGCCCGAAGGGCGTGGAGGGCGACGGCTCCAGCGAGGTGCCGTCGATCAGCGGGAACGGGCGTTACGTCGCCTTCCAGAGCTCCTCGGCGAACCTGGTCGAGGACGACACCAACCGGCACGCCGACGTGTTCGTCCGCGACCGCACCCCCGGCCCCGAGCCGCGCTTCGCGCTCGGCGAGCTGGAGGTGAGCCCGGACGCCGTGCGGCCCGGGCGCCCGGTGCGGGTCAGCGCGTGGGTGAAGAACGTCGGCGAGAAGACGGGCGGCTACGACGCCGTCCTGCGGGTCGGTGACCAGGTGGAACGGCGCCAGACCGTCCAGGTGCGGGCCGGCGCGGCCGTGCGCCTGTCCTTCGAGGTGCGCCGCAGCGCCCCGGGCGCCTACACGGTCGTCCTGGGCCCGCTCACCGGCCGTTTCACGGTGACCGGACACTGATCCGCCGGTTCCACGCCGGCCGCGGCGCCCTCTCGGGGCCGCGGCCGGCGCGGAACGCCTGAGCCGTGCTCCCACGACGCGCCGGGCCCGATTCGGGCCCGGCGCTTCGCTTGTGCGCCGTCACGCGGGTGCTTCCGCAGAGGCGTACGGGCCTCATCGGCGGACGACGCGACCGGCCTCCGATCGAAAGTTCTTCGAAACTGCCGGCGCGGCGTAACGTCACGCGTGGCCGGGCCGACCGCCGAGAGCGCCGTCCTCCTGGCGTTTCGCCGAGGTCACCGCCCTTGACGTTCGCCGACCGGGCGTTCTACGTTGGGGCATCGTGCCGTCGATGTTTCGGGCAGTTTCCGAAAGTTCTCCAACCACATCGGCCGTTGTCTCTCTGACCGCTCTGCTCGAAGGAGCCACCGGTGCCATTCGGTACACACCGATCCAGAGCGTTCCCTCGCCGTGCCGCTGGAGGAGATCGGTGTCCGCGACGACGTCCGGCTGACCGGCGTCGCGGGGAACGGGTTCGAGGCCTGGGACGCGGGGAGGCCGCGGGGCCGACCGCGATCCCGCAGAGCGGGAGCCCGGCATGAAGGTCCTCTATATCGGGGGCACCGGCACGATCAGCTCGGCCTGCGTGGCCGAGTCGGTGCGCCGGGGCCAGGACGTGAGCGTCCTCAACCGGGGACGCACGGCCGGGCGCCGGCCCCTGCCCGAGGGCGTCACCTCCATCATCGCCGACGTGGGCGACGCCGGCTCCCTGCGCGGCGCCCTCGACGGTGAGACCTTCGACTGCGTGGTCGACTTCCTCGGCTTCGACGCCAGGGACGCCTCCGCGGCGGTCGAGCTGTTCCAGGACCGCACCGGCCAGTACGTCCACATCAGCTCGGCCTCCATCTACCACAAGCCGGTGCGCCGTGTGCCGACCGTGGAGTCCACCGCCCGGCGCAACCCTTACCTGGCCTACGCGCGCGACAAGATCGCCGCGGAGGACGTCCTGCGCCGCGCCTACGACGAGCGCGACTTCCCGGTGACGATCGTGCGGCCGTCGCACACCTACGACGACGCCCAGCCGCCGCTGCCCGGCGGCTGGACCGCCTGGGACCGCGTCGCCCGCGGCGAGGAGATCGTCGTACCCGGCGACGGGACCAATCCCTGGACCCTCACCCACGCGCGGGACTTCGCCGTCGGCCTGGCCGGCCTGGCGGGGAACTGGCAGGCCATCGGCGAGGACTTCCACATCACCTCCGACGAGGCGCTGACCTGGAACGAGATCTACGACGTCATCGGCAGGACCGCCGGGACGCCGGTCCGCCCGCTGCACCTGCCCTCGGAGTTCCTGCCGGTCGTGGCCCCCGACTGGTTCTGGTCGGAGCTGATCGTCGGCGACCTGTCGCACAGCGCGGTGTTCGACAACACCAAGATCAAGCGCTTCGTGCCCGCGTTCCACCCGACGGTCACCTGGCCGGAGGGAGCGCGCCTCCTGGCCGGGTGGCGCGCCGCCCACCCCGGCGAGACCCGCCCGGACCCGGCCACCGACGCGATGCTGTCCCGGCTGGTGGAGGCGCACCGCCGCGCCATGGCGGCGGTCGCGCCGCCCGCGCCGTGACGCCCCGGACGGGCGGCGACCTGACCGCCGAGCCGTGGCTGCCGGTGTCCGGCGTCCACTGCGAGGGCGTGGTCTGGGACGACGCGGAGAACCTGGTGCGGTTCGTCGACATCCCGCGCGGGCGGCTGTTCGAGGCCGACGTCGCGACCGGCGCCGTCTCCTTCGCCGACCTGCCCGCCCCGGTGACCGCCGTGCACCCCACCTCCCGCCCCGGGACGGTCCTGGTCGCCGACGGCGCGGGCATGGCTCTCGCGGCGCAGGGCGAACTGGTCGAACGGCTCGCCTCGCCGCTGGCCGACCGGCCCGAGATCCGGATGAACGACGGCAACGTCGACCCGGCCGGGCGGTACTTCGCCGGCAGCATGGCCTACGACACCGCGCCGGGCGCGGCGAGCCTGTACCGCCTGGACCCCGACCGGTCGCTGCGCACCGTCCTGACCGGGGTCACCATCGCCAACGGCCTCGACTGGTCGCCCGATGCCGCCCTGTGCTACTTCGTGGACAGCCCGACGCGCCGCGTCGACGTGTTCGACTACGACGTGACCACCGGAGAGCTGTCCGGCCGGCGCGTCTTCGCCGACACCTCGGCCCTGCCCGGCGTGCCGGACGGGCTGACCGTGGACGCCGAGGGCGGCGTGTGGGTGGCCTTCTACGGCGGCTCGCGGGTGTGCCGCTTCAGCCCCGGCGGCGCGCTGGACCGCACGGTCACCGTGCCGGTGCCGCAGGTCACCTCCTGCTGCTTCGCCGGACCCGGCCTCGACCTGCTGGTGATCTCCACCTCCACCGAAGGGCTCTCCCCCGATGAGCTGCGAGATCTGCCAGGCGCCGGCGCGATCTTCCGAGCGGAGCCCGGATGCCGCGGCCGCCTGCCGAACAGGTTCGTGATCTGACCTGACCGAGAACTCGCCGGCCGCGGTGGGATCGAAACCCGGGTCGGGCCGGACGAAACTCCCGGGCGTGCGGTGTGGAGCGGCGGTCAGGGAGCCGGGCGGCGGACCGGCGGGGCCGTGCTCGCTCGCACGACCAGCTTGGTGGACAGCTCCACCCGGCCCTCGGGGACCCCGCCGCCGTCCTGGTGGGCGAGCAGCGTGCGGACGGCCAGGGCGCCCAGCTCGGCGATGGGCTGGCGCACCGTGGTCAGCGGCGGCGTGACCCACTGCGACATCGGCACGTCGTCGAAGCCGACGACGCTGAGGTCGTCGGGGACGCGCAGGCCCCGCTGCTGGATCGCGGCGTAGACGCCGAGCGCCTGCTCGTCGTTCGCGGCGAAGACCGCCGTCGGCGGGCCGGGCCGGTCGAGCAGGGACAGGGTCAGCCGCAGTCCGGAGGCGTAGTGGAAGTCGCCGTGCTCGATGAGCCCTTCGTCGGCCGGGATGCCGGCCCGCTCCAGCGCCGCCCGGTAACCGGCCAGGCGCGCCTGGCTGCACAGGAAGCGCATCGGCCCGGTGATCAGCCCGATGCGGCGATGGCCGAGGTCGATCAGGTGGCGGGTGGCGGCCAGCCCGCCGCCCCAGTTGCCCGCGCCGATGGAGGGCAGGTCGGACTCGCCGTCACCGACCGGGTCGACGAGGATCGCGGGCACGCCGAGCCTGACGATGCGCTTGTGGTCGGCCGCCGACAGCTCCGACAGGGCGAGGATGATGCCGCGCGGCGCGCGGCCGGCGATGTCCTCCAGCCACTGCCGCCCTCGGCCGGGGCCGCCGTCCAGCACCGACACCACGATCGCCGCCCGCGACGCCCGGGCGGCCTCCTCCGCGCCGCGGATCATCTCGGCCGCCCAGGGAGTGCCGGCGTCGTGGAAGAGCATCTCGATCAGGCCGGCGGGCCTGACCGCGGGCACCGCCCGCTTGGTGCGGGTGGTGGGGACGTAGCCGCGCGCGGTGAGCATGGCCTCGATCTGCGCCCTCGTCGACGGAGCCACGTCCGAACGGCCGTTGAGTACCTTCGAGACGGTCGCCCGTGACACCCCCGCCTCGGCGGCTATGTCGGCGACGGTGACCCGCCGTTCGATCGAGTGAGACACCAACGCTTGCTCCATCGCCGAAACTCGGCCTCGTTGTCGTGGTCACCATCGTACGGGGCTCCGAGCACCCGGACCCGGCGCTCGCCCGTTCGACGCGAGCCTCCCGTGACGGTGGCGGGTCACCGTTCCAGTGCCGGGAGCCGCAGGACGAACCGGGCGCCGCGCGGGGAGTCCTCGATGCGCAGCGTCCCGTGGTGGGCCTCGGCGATCTCCCGTGAGATGGCCAGCCCCAGGCCGCTGCCCGCGGGGTCGCGGCGACGGCCCTCCTCAAGGCGGGCGAAGCGGCCGAAGACGCGTTCGCGGTCCTTCGGCGCGATGCCGTCCCCGTCGTCGGTGACGACGAGCCGCGCCTCTCCCTCGGTCGCGCACACGCTCACGCCCGCCTCGGTGCGGGCGTGCCGCTGGGCGTTGGTCACCAGGTTCTCCACCACGCGCATCAACTGGACCCGCGAGCCCGCCACCCACACCGCGCCGCCGTCCCGGACGCGCACCGGGACCTTCCACACCCGGACGCCGACGACCTCGTACACCATGGCGGTGAGGTCCACCGGTTCGTGCGGCGCGGGCTCGGCGGCGCGCAGGCGGGCCAGCACCAGCAGGTCCCCGACGATCGCCTCCAGCCGGTCGGTGGTCGCCAGGGCCGCCCGCATGGCCTCCTGGGGGTCGACGTCCTCGGGGTGGCTGAGCGCCTCCTCCAGCCGCACCCGCAGGCCGGTGATCGGGGAGCGCAACTCGTGGGAGACGTCGGAGGCGAAGCGGCGCTGCTGCTTGACGGCGATCTCCAGCCGGGAGAGCGTCTGGTTGGCCGTCACGGCGAGCGTGGTGATCTCGTCGTGGCCGGGCGGCAGCGGGACGCGCCGGCTCAGGTCGGTGCCGGTGATCTCCGACATCCGCTCGCAGATGGTCTGCACCGGGCGCAGCGTGCGGCCGAGCATGACCCAGGTGATCCACCCGACGAGCCCGAGGATGGGCAGGCCGGCGACCGCGATGCCGTAGTCGAGTTCGCTGGTGGCGAGGATGGCCGGTTCGGGCACGCCCGCGTAGACCACCGGGGAGTCGGCCGCCGGGGAGACGCGGATCGCCATCAGCATCGCGCATCCCTCGTCGCCCGTGCACTCGGTGAGGTTCTGGAACCGGTCGTCGGCCGGGGGGCGCAGCGTGCTGAGCGGCGGCCTGCCGGAGACGGCCCTGCTGGCGTGCAGGACGCGCCCGGCGGCGTCGACGACCTGGATGAGATCGACCGCGGCGGACGCCGGGATGACGCGAGGCACCGCGCCGTTGCGCACCGCCGCGCTCCACTGGCTGGCGACACGCTTGGTGGCCTCGAAGGTGTCGACCTCGACCTTGTAGCGGATCGCCGCATCGATGCTCGCCCCGCCGATGGCGACGAAGACCGCCGACAGCGCCACGGCCATCAGGGTGCACCTCGCCCGGATCGACCGCGGGTGCGTCAGGCGGCGCCACATCATGTCCCGGTCCAGGCCATGGCGCCCGAGGAGCACGCTCACCAGGAGCGGCGCCGGTGGGCCGGCTCGGCCGGCGGACACAGTGGGGAGACGGGCCGGGACTGCGGCGGGGAGGACATGTCGTGGACGCTCCGATCAGGACGTTCGCCGGCGACGGGGAAGGCAGGTAAGCCTCTGACCTGCACCAACGGTACGGCAAACTGGAGCGCTTCCAGGAAAAAACTTGTTCAAGCTCACGAAGGAGCCCGGCATGGCCCGCGCCCGGCAGGGCGTCCCCGATGGTGTCGCCGGCGCGTTCCGGCCGCCAGGGGGCGACGCCCTCAGCGGTGGGCGGTGGCGCAGGGAACGCAGGACTTCGCCGCCGGGCGGACCTTCAGGCGTTCGGGGCTGATGGGGCGCCCGCAGCCCTGGCACACCCCGTAGTCGCCGTCGCGGAGCCGTGCCTGGGCCGCGTCCAGGTCGGCGAGGTGGCTTCGCGCCTGGTCGAGCAGCGCCTGGACGTGGGCGCGCTCGAACGCCGTGGACGACCCCTCGGGATCGTGCTCGTCGTCGGTGGCCACCAGGGCGGAGGACTCGACGATGCCCTCCCAGTCGCGCAGCAGCGAGGCGACGCGCGCGGTGGTCCGCTCACGCTCGGCGCCGAGGAGATCGCGGAGGGCCGCCCGCTCGGCGCAGGACAGGGCGGTGCCCTCGGGCCGCTGTGCCGCCATGTGGCCTCACCTCCGCCACCACCCTACGCGGCCGCCCCGGCCCCACCCGGAGACCCGATGCCCCATGCCGGCCCGCGGGCCCGATGCGCGGCACCGCCTGAGGACCCGATGCCCACCGCCCACAGGCCCGCGCCCCGTACCGCCCGAGGACCCGGTGCCCGGCGCCGGCCAGGGGCGGGGCACCGGGTGCGGCCGTCACTTCAGGCGGATGACGCCCTTGGAGACGGTGATCCTCTTGCGCGGGAGGGGACGGTCGGCCGGGCCGCGCGCCACGGCGCCGGTCGAGATCGAGAACCTGCTTCCGTGGCACGGGCAGTTGATCGTCCCGCCGCTGACGCTCGCGACCGCGCATCCCTGGTGGGTGCACTTGGCGCTGAAGGCGCGGAACACCCCCTTCGCGGGCTGGGTGACGACGTACTTCCCCTTGATGATCTTCCCGCCGCGAACCGGGATGTTCTTGGTCCTGGCGAGCACCGCGCCCGCGGTCTCGCCGGTCGCGTCCTCGCGTGAGGCCGTGCCCGCCGACGCCCTCGCCGGTCGCACGCCCATCAACGCCAGCACGGCGGCGAACCCGCCCGCCACGCTCCGCACGATCACCGAACGGCGCGTCGCGCCCGTCTCGTCAGCTCGCATGCCGACCTCCGCTCCTGGGGGTAAGGGAGACTCCTCCCCCGGAACGTACAGGCGCGGGACGCGGTTCGGGCCCCGGCGCGCCGTACGGAACGCGGGTCACGGTGAGCCGTGCGGGGCCAGGGGTCAGGGGGCCGGGAAGCGGGCCAGGTAGTCCTGGAGTTCACGGTGCCGGAACTGGTAGGCCACGCCTGCCACGCGAAGCAGCCCCGCGTCCTCATGACACCAGTGCAGGAACCGGCCAAGGCGCCAGGGCAACCGGCCACGCGTGCAGAGGATCAGCATCAGATAACGCGTCACCGCCCGGCGACCGGCTTGGACGAACCAGACCCAGACCAGAGGCGAGAGGAGCCAGAACAGCCCGTTCGTGAAACTGCCCATGAGCCAGTACCACATGAGCACGAACAGCAATGCGGCCTGTAGCCCGAGAACAAGTGAGCATGCGAGGTCGTTGCGTATCGGATCCCGGGGATCCACCACCCTTCCGGCGCCGGGGCTCAGTAACCAGAATCCGAGCCCGCCCACGATGACGGACGTGAGTCCCCCGGCGAGGCCGGGCGCCCACCCGCGGCTGAACCCGACCACGAGCCCGAGAACCGCTCCGGCCACGAGGCCGGAGATGGCCCCGCCCACGAGTTTGCGGTGCCCGAGAGGCGTTCTCATCCGCGGAAGTTCGATGCGCCAGGGTTCGGGCCACCGGACGCCCATCACACGGGTGAGCACCCAGGCGCCGATGAAGGCCAGCGTCAGCCGATGTGGCACGTGGAAGGCGAACAGCACCACCGCGAGGAACACGAAGGTGGAGACACCGGCGAGTGATTGCGCGAGGACGCGCGGGCGATCACCGGCCAGGGGCCACAGTTGGTGCAGGACCAGGTCGGTGCCACTGAGCACCCTTCCGGCGAACGGCCCCTTCTCGGCGTTGCCGTTCAGATAACGGGCCAGATGAGCCAGCCACCTGTGGATCTGATCCGGCGAGTAATGACGGGGATTGCGGCCGGCCGCGTCGGCGGCGGTGGTGGCGGCGGGAATGTACGCGGCCAGCAGATGGCGGCCGATCTTGGCGGGGGTGTCGAGATCCGGTGCCGTGAGTTCGGCGGGGTCACGCAGGTAGGCACCGGTGACCGGATCGAGCCGCCTGTAGACGGTGACGGCCAGTGTGAGCCGCCAGGGGGTGTCCAACGCGCGGGCCAGGGCGCCGTCGGGGTGGAAGTCCAGCGCGTCGAGGACCGGCCCCCATCGCACCAGGTCCTCGACACCCACCCGGGTCTCCAGGAAGGTCTGCGCGGTGCCGGTGTCCACGGGCTCGATCCGGATGTGGGCGGCGTCCTGGGCCCGGACCCTCACGTGCGCGTCATCCAGGGCGGCATACTGGTCGGTGCGGCAGGTGAGCACCACCTCCATCTTGCCGAGGCCGTCCTGAGCGGAGTTCAGCGCACGCAGGGCGTCAGCGGCGCGGGAGGTGTGACCGGGCGCGCCGATGTCCATCTCGTCCAGCCCGTCGATCACCGGGAGTATGCGTCCCGCCTTCACCAGGGCGGCGGCGGTACGTCGCGGCATCCGGAAGACCGTGACCAGGTGAGCGGCCACCCACGCCTGTAGCGAAGTGGCGGTGTCCCACTGCGTCGCGGACAGGCGGACCGGGACCCGGTCTCCTGGGGCAGGGGCGGCCAGCAGTCCCAGGAGCAGGCGCAGGGCCAGTACCGTCTTCCCCGCCCCGGCCGCACCTGTGATCACCAGCCGCCCGGGCCGCAGCCGCCGGTAGTACTCCACCACCTCGGTCAGGCACCCCGACGGCCGGACCCCGCCGGCCTGGTGGGCGCGGGTGGGCAACAGCACGAACCGCACGTCGATGGGTTTGTCGGCCTGGTCGTCGTCGCCCAGCAGTTTCCTCAGCTCACCGGTCTCCGCGCCTCGCACCTCGACGGCCAGCCGCCTGGCCCAATGGTCCAGGTCCATTTCACTGACGCGCTGCGCCCGCACCGCCAGCCAGACCGACACCACGGTCAACGCCAACCCCGACAGCCCGATGACCGCGCCGATCGGGTCGACGTCTCCGAGCTTCATCCGCGGCGACCCCGAGGCCGCCGCGGCCCCGATCACCAGCAGACCGCACACGGCCGCCCACACCGGGCCGGGCCCACGCTCCCATCTCATGAACGACCATCGTCGACGGGAACCAAGGCCCGTTCCCCTGACCTCCGGCGAATGTGACCAGAGTGCGATGAACGCGTGACACCGCCGCTCGCCGGCCGTCCGGACGGGCCGGGAGACCACATGCCGGCGCGCACGCGCCGGCATCAGGGACGGCCGTTCCGCGCGTCACGCCGCGGCGCCCGCCGGCTCCGCGGTCACCGCCTCCTGGCCGTGATCAGGCGCTGCATCAGGATGAAGACGAACAGCAGGAGCCCGATGACGATGCGCGTCCACCAGGAGCTCAGCGTGCCGTCGAAGCTGATGATCGTCTGGATCAGCCCGAGCACCAGCACTCCCAGCACGGTGCCGAGCAGGTAGCCGGTGCCGCCCGTGAGCAGCGTGCCGCCGATCACCACGGCCGCGATGGCGTCGAGTTCCATGCCCACCGCGTGAAGGCCGTAGCCGGACAGCATGTAGAACGACAGCAGCAGGCCGCCCAGGGCCGAGCAGAAACCGCTGATCGTGTAGACCGCGATCTTCGTCCGGGCCACGGGCAGGCCCATGAGCAGCGCCGACTGCTCGTTGCCGCCGGTGGCGTAGACGTTCCTGCCGAGCCGTGTGTAGTGCAGCGCGTAGGCCGCGACGGCCACCACGACGACCGCGATCACCACGCTGGGTGAGATCCACAGGTCGCCGAAGTTGATCTGCGTCTGGGCGAAGGCGGTGAAGGTGGGGTCGTCGATCGGGATCGACGCGGTACCGATCGTGTAGCACAGGCCGCGCGCGAGGAACATCCCGGCGAGCGTCACGATGAACGGCTGGATCTCGAAATAGTGGATGATCGCGCCCATGCCGAGGCCCAGAACCGAGCCGATGAGCACCACGAGCACCATCACCGCCCAGGGTGACCAGCCCTGCTTCAGCAACGTCGCGGCGACCATGGTGGAAAGCGCCACCACCGAACCGACCGACAGGTCGATGCCGCCCGTCAGGATCACGAACGTCATGCCGACCGCGACGACGAGCAGGAACGCGTTGTCGATGAAGACGTTGAGGATGACCTGCCCGGTCGCCAGCCCTTCGTACCTGATGCCGCCCACGACGAACATGGCGGCGAACAGCGCCGCCGTGACCAGGACGGGGACGTACTTGCGCGGCACCGGGGACGAACCCAGGACTGTCGCGATGGTCATGCCGTGACCCTCACCTTCTCTTCTGCCACCGGAGGCGCCCCGGCGGGCCGGCGGCGGCGGTGGAAGACCTTCGCGCGGAAGGCCGGGGACTGGATCAGGCAGACGATGGTGACCACGAGCGCCTTGAACAGCAGCGTCGTCTCCGGCGGCACGCCGATCGAGTAGATCGTCGTGGTCAGCGTCTGGATGATGAGCGCGCCGATCACGGTGCCGCCGAGCGAGAACCGGCCGCCCGACAGGGACGTGCCGCCCATCACGACGGCCAGGATCGCGTCCAGCTCGATCCACAGGCCGGCGTTGTTGCCGTCGGCGCTGGAGACGTTCGAGCTGATCATCAGCCCGGCGATCCCCGCGCACAGTCCGCAGAAGGTGTAGACGGTCAGGATCACGCCGCGTGCCCGGATGCCGGCCAGCCGGCTGGCCTTGGCGTTGCCGCCGACCGACTCGATGAGCATGCCGAGGGCGAGCCTGCGGGTGAGGAACGCGGTCAGCGCCAGCACCGCGAGCACGATGATGATCCCGAAGGGCACCGTGAGCCAGTAGCCGCCGCCGATCAGCTTGTACGGCGAGCTGTTGATCGTGATGATCTGGCCGTCGGTGATGAGCTGGGCCAGGCCGCGGCCGGCGACCATGAGGATCAGCGTCGCGATGATGGGCTGGATCCCGACGCCCGCGACGAGCAGGCCGTTCCACGCTCCGAGCACCAGTGACAGGGCCAGGGCGATGCCGACGGCCCCCATCACGCCGCCCACGGAGTTCTGGTCGCGAAGGTCGCTGATCTGCAGGCAGGCGAGGGCTCCGGAGATCGCGACGACCGAACCCACCGACAGGTCGATGCCGCTGGTCGCGATGACCAGCGTCATGCCGAGCGCCACCAGGATCAGGGGCGCGCCGAACCTGACGATGTCGATCAGACTGCCGTAGAGGTGGCCGTCCTTGATCTCGACGTTGAAGAAGTGGTCGGTGAAGACCAGGTTGAGCAGCAGCAACGCCACCAGGATCGCGACGGGCCAGAACAGGCGGTGTCTGAGGAACGGTCGCAGGTTTTCGGTCATGACGCGCCTCCGCTCGCGATCGTCTCCGTCAGGGCGTCGGTGGTCAACCGCTCGTCGTTCTCGACCTCGGCGACGAGTCTGCGGTCGCGCAGCACGGCCACCTTGTGGCTGAGCCGCAGGACCTCCTCCAGTTCGGCGGAGATGAACAGCACGGCCATCCCCCCGTCGGACAGCTCGGCCACCAGGCGCTGGATCTCGGCCTTGGCGCCGACGTCGATTCCGCGGGTGGGCTCGTCGAGGATGAGCAGGCGAGGCTCCAGGATCAGCCACCGGGCCAGCAGCACCTTCTGCTGGTTGCCGCCGCTGAGGTTCCTGACCGGCAGCTCAGGTGCGGCGGGGCGGATGTTGAGCGCGGTGATGTACTTGCCCACCAGCTCGTCCTGCCTGCGCCGGGGGATCGGCCGGGTCCAGCCGCGGGCGGCCTGCAACGCCAGGACGATGTTCTCCCGCACGGTGAGGTCGGGCACCAGGCCCTCCTCGCGCCGGTTCTCCGAGCAGAACGCGAACTTGCGGTGGATCGCCGCCCGGGGGCTGCGCAGGTTGACCGGCTCGCCGTCGATGCGCAGCGTTCCGGTGCCCGCGTGGTCGGCGCCGAACAGCAGCCGGGCGATCTCGGTGCGCCCGGAGCCGAGCAGCCCGGCCAGGCCCACCACCTCGCCCTGGTGGATGGTCAGCGTGAACGGCTCGATGGCCCCGGTGCGGCCCAGGCCGTCCGCCTCCACCAGCCGCGCGCCCTCGCGCGCCGGCGGCCTGCCCTCCAGCCGCTCCAGGTCGGCGAGCTCGCGGCCGATCATCTTGCCGACCAGGTCCACCTGGCTCAGCTCGCTCGTGAGGTGCTCCCCCACGAGCCGGCCGTTGCGCAGGATCGTCATCCGGTCGGCGATCTCGTAGATCTGGTCCAGGAAGTGTGAGACGAACAGGATCGCGATGCCCTGCTCCTTCAGCCGCCGCATCACCCGGAACAGCTGGGCGACCTCGCTCGCGTCGAGGCTGGAGGTGGGCTCGTCGAGGATGAGGACCCGCGCGTCGATGTCCACCGCCCGCGCGATGGCCACCATCTGCTGCACGGCCAGCGAGTACGCCGACAGGGGGGCCGCGACGTCGATGTCGAGGTCCAGGCGGCCCAGCAGCTCGGCGGCCCGGCGCCGCATCTCCTTCCACCGGATGCGGCCGAGGCGGCGCGGCTCACGGCCGATGAAGATGTTCTCGGCGACCGAGAGGTTCGGGCAGAGGTTGACCTCCTGGTACACGGTGCTGATGCCGGCCTGCTGCGCGGCGAGCGGGCTGGAGAAGGCCACTTGGCGGCCCTCCAGCTCGATCTCGCCGGCGTCGATGTCGTATACGCCGGTGAGCACCTTGATCAGGGTGGACTTGCCGGCGCCGTTCTCTCCCATGAGGGCGTGGACCTCTCCGGGCAACAGCCGGAAGTCCACCCCGTCCAGCGCCTTCACGCCGGGGAATTCTTTCCCGATCCCCCTCATCCGCAGGATCGGCGCGGGTGCGTCCATCAGGCGCCCCTCTCCTCCTCAGCCGGCGGGCCGCCCCGGTTGGACGGGGCGGCCCGGCGCGGTATCAGTACTTGCGCTCGGGGAGCGCCTGCTTCGCCTGCTCCTGGGTGAAGGCCGTCTCCTCGGTAACGACCCGGGCGGGGACCTCCTCACCGGCCAGGACCTTCTTGGTCAGGTCCATGAGTTGCGGGCCGAGCAGCGGGCTGCACTCGACGATGTAGTTGATCTTTCCGTCGGCCAGCGCCTGCATGCCGTCGTGGACCGCGTCCACCGAGATGATCTTGATGTCCTTGCCCGGCACCTTGCCCGCGCCCTCGATGGCCTCGATCGCGCCGAGGGCCATGTCGTCGTTGTGCGCGTACAGCACGTCGATCTTGGGGTTGGCCTTGAGGAAGGCCTCCATGACCTCCTTGCCCTTGGCCCGGGTGAAGTCACCGGTCTGCGAGGCGATCACCTTGAACTTGGGATCGGTGACGACCTGCTCGAAGCCGGCCTTGCGGTCGTTGGCCGGGGCGGAGCCCGTCGTGCCCTCGAGCTGCACGATGTTGACCGGGTCCTTGCTGTCCTTGTACTGGTCGACCAGCCACTGCCCGGCCTTCTTGCCCTCCTCGACGAAGTCGGAGCCGAGGAAAGTCTTGTACAGGCTCTTGTCGGGGGAGTCCACGGCCCGGTCGGTCAGGATGACCGGGATCTTGGCGTTCTTGGCCTCCTTGAGGATGGTGTCCCAGCCGGACTCCACCACCGGCGAGAAGGCGATGACCGACACCTTCTGCTGGATGTAGGAGCGGATCGCCTTGATCTGGTTCTCCTGCTTCTGCTGCGCGTCGGAGAACTTCAGCTCGATGCCCGCCTCCTTGGCGGACTCCTGGATCGACTTGGTGTTGGCCGTGCGCCAGCCGCTCTCCGCTCCGACCTGGGCGAAGCCCATGACGATCTTTTTGTCGCCCGAGCCGCTCGTGCCGGCACTGTCCGTGCCGCCCGAACCGCTGCCGCACCCTGCCATGACCAGCGTCGTGACACCGGCCAGCACCAGTGCCGAGATCTTCTTATACACGGGGGGTTTCCTTTCTGGATGTTAACGCTAACACGGCGAAACCGCGTCAACCATGCGTGTAACTCCCATGGACGGCCGGCATACGATCGCCGCATCCCTCCTGGCCACGGATGACGGAACAGATCACGTCGCGCTCACCCGCGCACGGATCCTCCGCCCCGGCGGGCCGGAGAAGCACGTCGATGCCGTGCCTGCCCACGGCCCCGAGTTTCTGCATGACGGTCGTGAAAGGAGAGCTCGCGGGCCCGTGAACCCGGCCCGCGACGCCGCCCGGTGCGAAACGCCGGCCGCCTTCGCCATGTCCACCATGACGGACGGGCGGCACCCGGCGCTTGGTCCCACCGGCTACTCCTCTCAATCGGCCTGGCACGACTGTGAGCGTTAACAGCACTTGTCGTCAAGGTAACGCCGGTCACGGTCTGATCACACCGAAACGGCCCGTCGGGGCGGGTCGTATTCGGCGGCCGATCGCCCGATCGGGGAAGTGCCGACATGCGCGGATCGGCGGGTGAGCCAGACGGGCGAAATCCACCAAAAAGGACGAAACAGGGAGGACCGGCGAGGAAAAGGCCCGGTCACCGGCATTGCCGGCGCCAAGGCCTCCACGTTCCGCCGCTCGGCGCCGACCTTGTCCCCCGGCGTCCCCCGGCATCCCTGGCGTCCCCGGCGCGCCCGGCGTCCCCCGCGCGCCCGGCCTACTCGGCGGTCGCGCCGGGAGCCGGGGACCGGCCCTCCTCGACGAGCGCGGCGAGCTTCGCCAGCGCCATCCGCGCCCCCATCTCGTTGTCGGCAGGGGGCACGCCGTCGGGGATCCCGTCGTGCGTGATGACGACCTCGGTGCCGCCGCCGGCGTCGGCGAGCGTCGTCGTCATCGTCATGGTGCCGCGCAGCGAGGGATCGCCGGTCTCGAACTCGAAGACCTCCACCGTGCGCTCGTCCGGAACCAGCCGCGCGAAATGGCCGTGGTAGGTATCGGTGTGCGAGGCCGATTTGCCGGTCGGCCCGGGCGCATCATAGGTGAGCGAAATCCGGAATCCCCCGCCTTCCCGGGCGTCGAACTCGTGGACGTGGCTCCTCATGCCCTCCGGCACCCGCCATTTCGCGATCGCCTCCTCATTCACCAGCGCCTGGTAGACGGCCGACCGGGGCGCGTTCACGTGCTGAGAGACCTGCGTCGAGTACATGGGCCGACCTTACTCGGCCTCCGAATTCCCCCGATGCGGCCGATCGTCCCACGTAGCACCATGGATGATGTTTCGGGGACGAGTCACGCGCCCGATGCCGACACGAACCCAACAGCGCCCGCATACCGTCCAATACCGACAAATCAGACAGACCATTTTCCATGTACTTCCGATAGGGAACCGTGAATTACGGCTCACCCCTATCCGAAATTCGCGCGATTCTACACATGATGGGCAACGTGCGGAAGATTTACATTTCGGTCATAGGATCTTAATATTGGGACCCATGGGAGCGCTCCCACGCGCCGATATGGCGATGCGGCCACGGTTGTCGGACGACGTGCGTTTCGTCGAGAGTCCGGACGGGGTCTACGTGCACAGCGACTACGGAGCATGCGTGCTGCGGGGCCGCCAGGCGTACGCGTGGCTCAGCAGGCTCGCCCCGGCGCTCACTGGGGAGCACACCCTGGCCGAGCTGACCGAGCGACTGCCGGGCGACAAGCGCGACATGGTGGAGAACCTGGTGCGCCGGCTGGCGGAGCAGCGGTTCGTCGTGGACGCGCGCCGCTCGCGGCCGCACGGCCTGACCGAGGACGAGCGCCGCGTGTACGCCGAGGAGATCGCCTTCATCGGCTACGTGCTCGACTCCCCGGAATGGCGGTTCGAGCGGCTTCGCGGCTCCCGGCTGGTGCTGGCCGGCGACGGGCCGCTGCTGACGGCGTTGCTCGCCGCGTGCGTCGGCACCGGCTGGCGCCGGATCAGCGTGGCCGGCCCCGGCCCCGCCGCTATCGGCCGGACGGTGGAGGAGGCCCGCCGCGATCCCGCGCAGGAGGTGCGGATCGTCCCGGGCGCGTCCCTGCCCGACGTCATCGCCAACGACGCCGACGTCCTGCTCCAGGTGAGCACGGACCTCGGCGCGCTCGCGCGGACGGCCCGCGGCTGCGAGGCGGCCGGCATCCCCGCGGGCCAGGCCCTGGTGCGCCCCGCCGAGGTGTGGCTCAGCCAGGTGGGCAGGCCGTCGGTGACGGCCGTCGAGTCCGGCTGGCACCGGCTGGCCGCGCTGCCGGCCGCGACCCCGGCCGCATCCGGCGAGAACCTGCTGGTCGGCCCGCTGCCCGAGGTCGTCGCCGCCATGCCGGCCCTGGCCTGTTTCTCCCACCTGACCGGCCTGGACGCCGTCGGCGCCGCCCCCGAGCCCGCGCTCACCCGGGTCGACCTGCGCAACCTGGACACCTTTCCGCACCGGTTCGTCCCCCATCCTCGTGTCGTCACCCGGCGGGCCCGTGGCCCCGAGGCGGCGCGGGCGCTGGCCGAGTCCCTGGCGTCGGCCGCGGCGGTCGGCGCGGGCGAGCTGCCGGACCGGGCGGCGGAGGCGATCGACTCCCGGCTCGGCCTCATCGGCGCGCTGGACGAGGAAGGACTGGCGCAGACCCCGCTCCCGGTCTGTCAGGCGACGGTCTCCGACCCGCTGGGCGCGCTGCCCGGGTGGGCGCCGCCCCCGCAGGTCGTCGGATGGGGCGAGGACCGCCGGACGGCGCGGCTGCGCTGCCTGCTGGCCGCGCTCGCCACCTACGGCGTCCTCGCCGCCGCGGACACCGACGGCCCGCACACCGCAGACCGGGACACCATGAGCCGGGACGCCATGAGCTGGGACGGCGGAGGCCAGGACGGCGGGAACGAGGACGTCCCACGCCGGGACGCCGAGCGTGAGGACGTCGCAGGCCGGGACGCCAGGGGCGGGGACGTTGGAGGCCAGGGCGTCGTGTGGGGGGTGGAGCTGCCGGAGGGCCGGCCGCGCGCGGTCCCCGTGGCGGCCCTGCGGCTCACCGGGACCGGCATGCTCCGAGCCCCCGAGGGCACCGGAGCCGGCCTCACCTGGCCGGAGGCGCTCGCCGCCGGACTCCGCGCCCACGTCGAGTCCTTGCTGGTCGCCCGCCTGACAGGAGGCACCGCGGGCACACCAGGCGCGCCCTCCGACGTGACGACCGACTTCGTCGCCGGCCCGGCGGTCGACCCGCCGGCCGGTCTGCTGTCCGATCCGGTGGCGGGGGCCCTGGCGCGCCGGCTCCGGCTGGCCGGGGTGCCGCTGGACGTCCGGGACTGCACGCCGGTTCTGGGCGTGCCCGCGCACGCCTTCACCGTCCCGGGCGGGGCGGTGCTGGTGTCGGCGGCGGCCACGGCACAGGCCGCCCTGCGGGACGGCCTGGAGCGGCTGCTGCTGGCCTGGCAGTCCCGTGCCGAACGGCAGAGCGCGTACTCCGCCGCGCGCCCCCTGTGGGCGCCGTCCGGCGACCCGGAGGAGGCCGTGCGGGTGATGACGCGGGCCCTGCGCGCGGCCGGCAGGGTGCCGGTCGCGGTGCCGCTGGACGGCGACCCCGAGGCGTCCCGGCTGCTCCCCTTCGTCACCCAGGTCGTGCTCCTTGACGACTGACACCGCCCCGGCGACCGCGCCCGCCGAGCCTCCTGGTCCGGTGACCGTGCAGGGAACGGGCAGGCTGTACGCGGCGATCCGCTCCCGCCTCATGGCCGCCGGTCCCGCCGGTCCGCGCGGCCGGTCCGATCTCGCGGCCCCCTCCGCCGATCTGTCGGACACCGGCGATCTCTCCGGACCCACCGGCCTTCCCCGTCCGGCCGGCCTTCCCCGTCCGGCCGATCTCTCCGGCGCCGCCGATCTCGCCGGTCGTGCCGCCGGCCGTGGGGTGGGGGCGATCGTCATCGCGACCGACGCCGATGACGTCCGGTCCTATCCCGCGGTGGCGCGGCGGGCGGCCGAGCAGGATGTGCCGTGGCTGCCGGTCCGGGTCGACGCGGGATGGGTGCTGATCGGCCCGGCGGTGCGCCCGGCCGCCCCCGGCTGCCCGACCTGCGTCGCGCGGCGGCGCGCCGGCAACCGGCCCGACGCGGTGGGACGCGACGCGCTGCGCGAGCGGCACGGCGCGGAGCTGGACACCCGGCCCTGCGCCCTGCTCACCCCGCTCCTCGCCAGGACGGTGGCGGCGCTGGTGGCCGACGAGGCCGACCGGCTGCGACGCGACCCCGCGTCCGCGCGGACCGCCGGCGCGCTGCTCAGGATCCACGTGCCGACGGGGCTGGTGCGCCGCCACGGGTTCCTGGCCGACCCGCTGTGCCCGGATTGCGGCGCCAGGCCGGACGACGGCCCGCACGCCGGCCGCTACATCCCCGAGCCGGCGCCAAAGCCGCACCCGGCGTCCTTCCGCGTCGGCGGCATCAGCGGCAGGGCGGCCGAACTGGAACGGCGGTTCGTCGACCCGGAGACCGGGATCGTTCAGGCTCTGGTCGCCGAGGAGCGCGGGGGCGGCCCCATGGCGGTCGCCCGGCTCAGCCCGGCGCGGACCGCGCACGAGAGCCACCACGGGTACGGCCGCAGCGACGACTTCCCCTCCGCGCGGGCGACGGCGATCGCCGAGGCCCTGGAGCGGATCGCGGGCATCCATCCGCGCGGCAGGCGGACCGCCGTGCGCGCCGCGTACGCCGACCTCGCCGGCCGCGCCCTGGACCCGCGGACGCTGGGCCTCTACCCCGACGGCTGGTACGACCAGCCCGACTTCTGGTTCACCCGCTTTCATCCCGAGCGGCCCACCGCATGGGTGTGGGCGTACTCCTTCCGCCGCGACGAACCGGTGCTGGTGCCGGAGAGCTACGCCTACTTCGGGCCTCGTCCGGCCGGCGACCTGGGGTTCGCCTACGAATGCTCCAACGGGTGCGCCCTCGGCGGCAACCCGGCGGAGGCGATCTTGTACGGGCTGCTGGAGGTGGCCGAGCGGGACGCGTTCCTCACCACCTGGTACGCCCGGATGCCCATCCCGCGTGTCGACCTGGCGTCGGCGGCCGACCGGCGCATCCCCATGCTGGCCCAGCGGGTGCGGGACCGGCTCGGGTACGACGTCCACGCCTTCGTCGCCATGCTGGAGCAACAGGTGCCGGTGTTCTGGGTGATGGCCGTCGAGGCGACGGGCCGGCCGGACCGGCCGCGGGCGCTGTGCGGCACCGCCGCCCACCTGTCGCCGGAGCGGGCGCTGCGCCGGGCGCTCGACGACCTCGGCCCGATGCTGGAGGGCCACATCGAGCGATACGACCCGCGGGAGGCGGCCCGGCTGGCGGCCGACTCCGGCGAGGTGCGGCTGCTGGAGCACCATCCCCTGCTGTACGGCCACCCCGAGGCGTTCGGGCGCCTGGGCTTCCTCCCGCTCGACGGGCCCGCGCTCACGGTGGCGGACGTCACGGCCCGGCTGGGCTGGCCCGAGCACGACGACCTCACGGCGGACCTGGCCGAGCTGGCCGGGCGCTACCTGGCGAGCGGGCTCGACGTCATCGCCGTCGACATCACCTCTCCCGAGGCGCGGGCGGGCGGCTTCTCCGGCGCGAAGGTCATCGTGCCGGGGGCGATGCCGATGACGTTCGGGCACCGGCACCGCCGCACCCACGGCCTGCCGCGGCTGCTGTCCTTGCCCCGGAGGCTCGGCTACCGGGACGACGACCTGCGGCCCGACGAGCTGAACCCCTACCCTCACCCCTTCCCCTGACCACGGCCAGGCCTCGACCACCGCACCAGCACCAGGAATGCGCGCACCGACAGTCCGCACACCAGGAGTTCGCAGGACCGGCGAAGGAAGAGAGGCAGACCGGATGCACGGCACCACGGCGACGGGCGCCCCCGGCGACGCCACCCGCCTCTACCTGGCCGCGATGCGGAACCGGGGGCCGCTGTCCATCGACCGCGCCAACGCCCCCACCCGCCACAAGCGGTACCCCGACGCCGAGCGCACCGTCCTGCCCTGGGCCACCCGGCACGACGCACCCCTCGACCCGGCCGGTGAGGGGGCCACCGGAGACGACACGGCCCTCCACCCGCCCGGCCGGACCGACCCCCGGAACGGCCCCGCGCTCGACCTGGTCGGCGAGTTGCTGCGGGAGCTGCTCGGCGTGGCCAGACTCGTGTGGTCGCACGAGTTGGACGACCTCGGCGATCCGCTCGGCGGGCCGCCCATGCTCCTCGTCGGCCGTCCCGCGCCCTCGGGGGGCGGGCTGTACCCCGTCGAGGCGTACGTCGCGGCCGGGGAGCCGCGCGTCCCCGGCCTGCCCGCCGCCCTGTACCACTACGACCCGGTGCACCACGCTCTGGAACAGGTGCGGCAGGGCGACCACATCCCGGCCCTGAGCGGCCTGCTCGCGGATCCGGCGACGCCGGACGTCACGCTCGTGCTGTCGGCGGTGTTCTGGCGGTCGATGTTCAAGTACGGCGACTTCGGCTACCGCCTGATCTGCCAGGAGACGGGCGTCCTGCTCGCCCAGGCGATGGCCGTCGCCGGGCGGCTGGGCATGACCGCCCGCGCCCGCCTGCGTTTCCCCGACGCGGACGTCGACCGTCTGCTCGGCCTCGACGGCGCGCGCGAGGCCACGCTGGCCGTACTCGCGCTCACCCTGCCGCCCACCGCCGCATCAGCGGCCTCATCGCTCTCGGGCTCGGACGACGCCGCGCCGCTCTCGCCCCCGCGTCCGTCCCAGGGGCAGGTCGCGCCGCTCTCGGGAGCGGTGGCGAAGGAGAGCACGCCGCTCCCCCTGCCGATGCCCGAGGGTCCCGCCGCCGGCCTGCACCGCGCCGGTACGGCCGGCCTCCGCCCCACCCCCTCCCCCGGCACCGTCCCCTCTCCCGGGGCCGCCCCGGCATCCATGGACGCGCCGTCCCCAGGTCCCGCACCGTCCTCGGCTCCCGTACCGTCGCCCGATGCCGCCCCGTCCCGCGGGGCGAGCCGGTTGCGGCCGCGTCCGCCGGTGGGGACGGGGGCCGCCATCCCGCTCCCCGAGCCCGCGCCCGGGGTGCGCCTGGCGGCCGGGGTGCCGCGCCGGGCGTCCCCGACGGCCGGGTACCGGCCGGTCGCCCTCCCGGGAGGCGCGCTCGGCGCGATCATGGTGGCCGCGGCCGGCGGCTACCCCGCCGACCTGCCCGATGCCGAGGAAGGGCCCGCGGCGACCGCCCTGTGCCTGCTGGCCCTGCGGGTGGACGGACTGCCCCCCGGCGGGTACTGGTACGACGCGGAGCGGCGGGAGCTGGTCGAGGTCGCCGGCGCGGAGCGGGTGGCCGCCGTGGCCGGCGCACGCCTGCTGCCCAACACCCGCGTCGCGCTGCGCGGGGCCGCCGCCGCGCTCGTCCCCGTGGGCGACCCGCTGGCGGGCGCCGGCCTGTTCGGCGACCGCTGGTACCGCCTGCAGCAGATCGAGGCGGGCCTGGTCGTCCATCGCGCGGCCCTGGCCGCCGCCGCGCTCGGCCTGGCCGCCCGCATCCATTCCGACGGCGCCAACGACACCACCGACGAGGTGCTCGGGATCGCCGCCACTCCGCTGCGGAGCCTGTCGTTCCTGGCGACGGGCACGCCCCTGACCGGCGGGCCGCTCCTGGCCCGCCAGATCCCGCCCGGCGCACGCGAGGAGGTGACGCCCATCCCCCGATGACGGCCGTGACCCCGTGGTCCGCGGCCGGTACGCGATCGAACCGCAAATGATCTTTCGCAGAAGGAGAACGACATGTCCAACAACAACCTGAACCTCGACCTGCGCGGTCTCGAGGTCGACTCCATCGACGTGCTGTCCGCCGACTCCATCGTCGTGGAGGGCCACGGCACCATCGAGACCGGCGCCTCCTCCTACACCGGTTACTGCTCGTCCTACCTGTCGGCCACCAGCTGCTGGGCCCCCGAGGCGTAGAGCGGCAGGGCACGACCGAATATCAGGACCGGTGAGCCCACGGGCCCGCCGGTGAGATGAGCAGGGCCGAGGGCGCCCACTCCACGGGCGCCCTCGGCCCCCCGGCGAACCACACGAGGAGCGCGTTTCCGTTGACCCACGTAGCGCAGTCCGCCCCCGCAGGCGGGGGCGGCGACCCGGTATGGCTC
Source organism: Sphaerisporangium sp. NPDC004334 (assembly GCF_053602655.1). Classification (NCBI taxonomy): domain Bacteria; kingdom Bacillati; phylum Actinomycetota; class Actinomycetes; order Streptosporangiales; family Streptosporangiaceae; genus Sphaerisporangium; species Sphaerisporangium sp. NPDC004334. The sequence continues at coordinate 94,884 of NZ_JBSGDZ010000007.1, read as the reverse complement.
GCCTGTCGAGATTATGCCGTGTCGCCGGTCTTCGCGGTCCGCGTCGCGGGCCTGTCCCTGGCGGGGCTGGACCGGATGCGCTGCACCCGCACCTGGGAGCTCGTGGACGAGCTCGCGAAGATCTCGGCGTGGCTGCGCCGGGAGGGCGCCGAGCTGTCCGCCCCGCTGCACGAGGTGATCGGCGGCGCGGCGGGCGGGCCGCTCAAGCCCGGTCTGGTCGCGCTGCGGCGCGCGGTGTTCTCCGGGCGCCGCCCGTCCGGCCGGGCCGTCTCGGCCGAGGTGCTGGCCTCCCTGCCCGAGGAGCTCGCCGCGCGCGTCAGGGAGTGGACCGCCCGCAGGGACCGCGCGGACGCGCTGCGCGACGCGCTGCCCGCCGTGCTGGCGGAGGAGTCCCGGGAGAAGGTCGCGCTGCTGCGCGAAGCGGTCGCCGACGACGGCTTCCGGCGCGGGCTCTCCCAGGGCAGTGCGGTGCTGGCCGCCCGCCTCGACGCCTGGCTCGCCGGGCCCGCCGACCGCCCGCCGGACCGGCAGGAACTGCTGCGGCTGGCGAAGTACCTGGCGAGGGCGACCGTCAAGACCAGCCCGTACGCCACGTTCACCCTCAGCGGGCTCGGCCGCTGGACGGCGGGCGGCCCCGCCGTGGAGACCTGCGGCGAGCCACTGTGGCACGAGGTCGCCGAGCTGGACCGGGCCGTCCTGCGCCCGTTGTGGGCCGCGCTCGCCCGGCATCCTTCCGTGCGGCGGCGCGCGCGGCTGCGGATCAACCCGTCGGCGGCGGACGGCGGCGGACGGGTCTGGTTCCTCGGCCCCGGACCCACCGAACCGCTGTCCAGCGTGCCGGCGAGCCCCGGCGTGCGGCAGGCGCTCGGCTGGGTGGGCGAGCACCCCTTCCCCACGATCGCCGACGCCCCCGGGATCGAGCCGCTGGTCGACGCGGGCCTGCTTGAGCTGGTGCCCCCGTACGACGAGCAGTCGGCCGACCCTGTGGGACGGCTGGCGTCCTGGCTCGCCGAGGACGGGGCCTCACCACACGCGGCGCCCGTCGGCCGGGCCGCCGAAGCCCTGCGGCGGCTGCCCGGGCACCCCGCCGCCCCACGGCACACCGGCCGCCCCACGGCGCCGCCGCCGGCCGCCGGTCCGGAAGGCGGTTCGGAAGGCGGTTCGGCCGCCGGTCCGGAAGGCGGTCAGGAAGGTGATCCGGCGGCCGTGGTGCGGGAGGTCCTGGAGGAGGTGCTGCCGACCGGGACGGGCGGGCCGTCTCTGCCGGCCAAGAACCTGCTCTGGCACAGCGCCGTCATCCCCGGCGTCGCGGGACGGCTGGACGCCGCGGCCTGGCGCGGGGTGTGCGACGACCTCGACGCCGTGCGCGGGCTGATCGGCCTGTTCGATCCCGACCTGCCCGTCAAGATCGCCGCCACCGCCTTCTTCCTCGGCCGGCACGGCGCCAGCGGGCGGATCCGGGCCCTCGACCTCTACCGCGAGGTGCACGCGGCGACACCCGGGACCGGCGGCGCGCTGCTGCGCGAGATGCTGCGCAACCCGGTGGCGGTCCCGCGCGCGACGCCGGGCGAGCAGGCCCCGCCGGGCCTGCGTGAGCTGTCGGAGCTGCGGCGGCGGTTCTGGGACCTGGCCGGGGCCGGCCCCTCGGCGCGGGAGGCCGTGGTCGATGTCACCGCCGGCCGCCTGTCCGGCTTCGCCGCCTCCTGGCCGCGCTTCGTCCGGCCGCCCGGCTCGATCTGCTGCTACCTGCAGGCCGTGCCGGACGGGCCGGACGGCGTGCGCGCCGTCGTCAACTCGGTGTCCGCCGGATACGGCCGGGGGCTGTCGCGCCTGCACCGGCTGGTCACGCTGGCCGGCGGTGACGCCCCGCCCGCCGCGGAGCTGCGGGCCGCTCAGCGCGAGGTGCTGGTCGCCGAGTGCCGGGGCCTGGTGGGCGGCGGGCTCAACGTGCGCCCGGCCACGGCCGACCTGGCTGTCGACCACCCCTTCACGGCCGGGGACGCCGGGCTGCCGCTCCTCGCGCCCGCCGACCTGACGGCCGTCTACGACCCCGTGCGGGATCGGCTCGCGCTGCTCGACGGCGAGGGCCGCGCCGTACGGCCGGTCCACCTCGGGATGACCGCCCAGCACTGGCTGCCGCCGTGGTTGCAGTTCCTCGTGCGGGCGTTCGGCGAGCCTTCCGTCGCGATGGTGCCCGGGTGGGTGTTCCGCACCCGGGGCGATACGCCGGCCGAGGGCGAAGTGGAACGCTGGCCCCGGATGGACGTCGGGCGGGTGACGCTCGGCCGGACGGCCTGGCGGCTGCGGGCGGGCGAGTTTCCTGTGCCGGCCAAGGGCGAGGGCGAGGCGGCCTATCTGCCGCGGCTGGCCGCGTGGCTGGAGTCGCACGGCGTGCCCCGCCGGTTCTTCGCCCGGGTGGTCGGTCTCGGGGACGGTCTGCTGGTGGGGTTGCTGAGCAAGGACCGCAAGCCGATGTACGTCGATGTGACCGACATGCTGCTGCTGACCGGGTTCCTACGTTCGCTGCGCGACCCGGAGGCGCTGATGGTGCTGGAAGAGGCCCTGCCCGACCCGGCCGACGCCCCGCTGTACGGGGCCGGGCGACGCGTCACCGAGTACGTCGTCCAGCTCTCCGAAGGCCCCGGCCGATGACCGGAACGCGGACGGGCCCGGAGGCGGGGACAGGCCCGGAGGCGCCGGTGGACCGGGAGGCGCGGGCGGGCGGGCGGACGCGGATGGGCGCGGACGCGCAGCCGGGCTCGGGAGCCCCGGCAGGTGCGAAAGCGCAGGCGGGAGTGGAGGCGCGGATGGGCGGAGAAGCGCCGGTGGACGAGGAGGCGCGCGTGGACCGGGAGGCGCCTGTGGACGGGGAAGGGGAGGCCGCCGGCGGCTGGGTGAGTGCGCATCTGTTCCATTTCGGTGACATCGACGCGCTGCTCACCGGGGTGGTCGCGCCGGTGGTGCGGGAGGCGGCCGCCGACGGCCCGGCCTACCGGCACTTCTTCCTCCGCTACTGGGAGGGCGGCCAGCACGTGCGGCTGCGGCTGTGGGTCCCCGACCCCTCGCGGGCCGCGCACGTCCGCGACCTGGTACGCGAGCGCGCGACGGCCTACTTCGCCGCGTCGCCCTCTCCCCCGGTCGACGCGGACGCCTACCGCGCCTTCGCGGCGACCGTGGCCAGAGGCGAGCGGCGCGAGCGGTACGACGAGCGGCTGCGCCGCCCCGACTCGGTGGAGTTCATCGCCTACCGGCCCGAGCACGACGCCTACGGCGACAACGCCTGCGTGGCCGCCGCGGAGCGGCACTTCGCGGTGTCCAGCGCGCTCGCCCTCCACGTGCTGGAGGCGGGCGCGGCGATGGAACGGCGTGCCGCGATCGGGCTGGCCGCGCTCACCATCGTGCTCGCGGCCTGCGAACCCGACCTGCCCGCCGCCGCGGGCAGGTTCGCCGCCGCCGCCGAGGAGGCGAACCGGCGCCCCCGGACCCCGGGCGGCGAGGACGACTGGCTGCGCCGCGGGGACGCCGTGCTGGCCCAGACCCGCGCGCTGTGGGCGTTGCCGGAGCCGGGCGAGGGCCTGCTCGGCACGTGGGCGTCCTCGGTGCGCGCCCTGCGCGACGACCTCGGCGCGCTGCGCGCCGCGGGCAGGTGCGCCCCCGCGGACCCCGGGTCCCCGCACGCCTTCCTGGCCATGGCGGTGCCGCCCGAGCGGCGCACGGTGCCGCTGATCCTGCTGCGGTGCGCCCACCTGTTCCACAACCGGCTCGGTCTGCGCGCCGGCACGGAGCACCACGTGTCCTTCCTGGCCGCCCGCGCCCTCACCGCCCTGGCCGGCCGTTCCGACTCCCGGAGGTGGTCCCCCTGACCGGCTCGCCCGTGAACGAGGCCCCGGCCTGGCACTGCGCGCACGTCTACTACCACGCCCCCGACAAGGACGGCCTGCTGCTGGACGCCGTGCGGCCGCTGCTCGACGGGCTGCGCGGCCGGGTGGAGGCGGCGTACGTGCTGCGCCACTGGAGGCAGGGCCCGCACCTGCGGATCAACGTCAAGGCCGCGCCGCGGGTGTGGCGGGAGGTGGTGCGCCCGCGCATCGACGAGGTCGTCGGCGCCTACCTGCGCGAGCATCCGTCCACGACCGTGCTGGACCCGGACCAGAGCCTGACCCGGCACCGCCTGATGGCCGTGCGGGAGCAGGAGCACGGGCCGCTCACGCCGTGGCCGCCGGACAACTCCATCCGCGACGCGCCGTACGACTCGCGGCGGCACGTGCTCGGCAGCGAGGAGGCGGTGGAGCTGCTCACGGCGTTCTACGCCGACAGCACCCCGCTGTTGTTCGCCATGCTCGACCATGTGCGCGCGGGCGAGGACGGCAGGCTCGGCCTGGCTCTGAGCCTGATGCTGACCGTCGCGCACACCTCCCACCCCATCGCCCGCAGCTACCTGTCGTACCGCATGCACGCCGAGGGGTTCATCACCTGGGCGGCCGACCCCGACGCCGCGCGCGCCGGCTTCGAGCGCGACTTCGCCCAGCGGCGGGAGGCGCTGACGGGCCGGGTGCGGGACGTGGTCGCCGCGCTGGACGACCCGGCCGCGCCGCCCGTTCCGTTCGTGCGGGAATGGGCCGCGCTGCTCGAGCGCTACCGTGCCCGCGCCGGCGCGCTGATGGACCAGGGACGGCTGCCCCAGCCGATGACCCGGCCGGGCGAGGCGTTGGAGGCCCGGCTGGGCGACCTGCCGGTGCCGCGGCGGGAGCCGGGCGAGCTGCAGCGCCTGATCTTCGACAGCGCGGCCTACCACGAGGCGGTCTTCACCGACCCCGGCTTCCTGCGCTACCGGGTGCTGCTGAACTACACCTACCTGCACCTCACCCGCATGGGCCTGACCCCGCTGGACAGGTTCCGGATGTGCCACCTGCTTGCCGACGCCGTGGAGGAGGTCTACGGCGTCTCCGCCCTGGACTCTCTGCGCAGATTCGCCGCCGCCCGCGAGCCGCGCTCCCAGGTGTGACCGCCCGGGACCGCCGGCCCTCGCGACGGTGAGAACCGCACGAGCGACCGCCCCTGGTGATGGTGGCCGCCGCACGCACCGCCGGGCCCTCGCGACGGTGAGAACCGCACGAGCGACCGCCCCTGGTGATGGTGGCCGCCGCACGCACCGCCGGGCCCTCGCGGCGGTGCGGACGCGTCTCGCGCACCCCTGGACCGGTACCCCACCCCACCCCTATTCGGGTTGTGGGGGCGAGGCGCCGGGCGGAATCATGCGTGAGAGTGACTGCCTGGCCGATGACTCCGTCATCGCCGGAACGCGAGCGCGCTCTCTGTCAGCGACGAGCGGGTGAACAGGCCGCTCCGGAGGGGTTTTCCTTATGTCGATAAATGTGTCGATTGACACGATTTCGCACCTTCGTACAGTCCTCAGCGGCAGCGTGACCGAGCCCCATGACGAGGGGTACGACGAGGCACGCAGGGTCTACGGCGGGTTCGACCGCCGTCCGCTGGCCGTCGTCCGGCCGGCCGACGTGGACGACGTCGTGCGCGTCGTCACCTTCGCCCGCGAGACGGGCCTGGAACTGGCCGTGCGCGGCGGCGGCCACAGCAACGCCGGACACAGCGTCACCGAGGGCGGCATCGTGCTCGACCTCCAGGACCTGTCCGAGATCGAGATCGACGCCGAGAGCCGCACCGCGTGGGCCCAGGGCGGGGCGACCGCCGGCGCCTACACCGTCGCGGCGGAGGCGCACGGGCTCGCGACCGGCTTCGGCGACACCGGCTCGGTGGGCGTCGGCGGCATCACGCTCGGCGGCGGCATCGGGTTCCTGGTGCGCAAGCACGGCCTGAGCATCGACAACCTGCTGGCCGCCGAGATAGTGACCGCGGACGGCGAGGTGCTGCTCGTCGACGAGCGGAACCACCCGGACCTGTTCTGGGCCATCCGCGGCGGCGGCGGCAACTTCGGCGTGGTCACCCGGCTGCGCTTCAAGCTGTACCCGCTGTCGTCGGTCCTCGGCGGGATCCTGGTGCTGCCCGCGACCGCCGAGGTCGTCGCCGGGTTCATGGCGGCGGCGGAGGCCGCGCCGGACGAGCTGTCCACGATCGCCAACGTCATGCCGGCGCCGCCGATGCCGTTCCTGCCGGAGGAGCTGCACGGCTCGATGATCGTGCTGGCCTTCCTGGTCCACTCCGGGCCCGAGGAGGACGGCGAGCGGGTCCTCGCGCCGTTCCGCGCGCTGGCCACGCCGCTCGCCGACTTCATCCAGCGCATCCCGTACTCGGCCATGTTCCCGCCGGAGGAGCACGGAGAGCAGCCCTCGGCGGTGGCCTCGACGATGTTCATGGACGGCGTGGACCTGGAGATGGCCGAGACGATCATCGACTACCTCGCCTCCTCCGACGCCTCGATGCGGGCCATCCAGCTCCGGGTGCTCGGCGGGGCGGTGCCCCGCGTGCCGGCCGACGCGACCGCGTTCGCGCACCGGAACAGCAAGATCATGGTGAACGTCGCGGCGTTCTACGAGGGTCCCGAGGAGCGGGTCGTCCGCGAGAGGTGGGTCGCCGACTTCATGGCGGCCATCCGGCAGAGCGACTCCGGCGCCTACGTCAACTTCCTGGGCGATGAGAGCCAGGACCGGGTGCGCGACGCCTACCCGGGCGAGACCTGGAACCGGCTGCGGGCGGTCAAGGCCCAGTACGACCCGACCAACTTCTTCCACCTCAACCAGAACATCCCCCCGGCGACCGGCTGACCCACGCGGCGGTCCCCGGTCCTGGCCGCACCCGCGGAGTGACCGGCTCAGGGGCGATAGTGCGGCGCCGCAACGCCGCCCTGCCGCCCCTGATCCCGTTCGACCACCGTGTGGCACCGGTGTCCGGCCTCCGACGAACGTGACCGTCTCGTCGAGGGGCGCCCGGCCCGTACGGACGTGGGGCACCGTGACGTCCTCGAACCCGATCGACATGCCGCAGAACAGGATGAGCTCGTCCGGCGGCGAGAGGATCTCCGCGACGGTCCTGCGGTACACCGACCAGGCCATCTGCGGGCAGCTGTGCAGCCCTTCGGCACGCAGCAGCAGCATGACGGTCTGCAGGTACATCCCCACGTCGGCCCATTGGGGCCGGCCCAGGTCGCGGTCGATGTAGCAGAACAGGGCGGCGGGTGCGCCGAAGCACTGCCAGTTCTCCCCCGCGGCCCTCTGGCGCGCCTCCCAGTCCTCACGCGAGACCCCGAGCGCGCTGTAGCGCTCCCGGCCGAAGGCGGATCGGCGCTCCTGGTACGGAGACTTCAGCGTGGCCGGGTACATCTCGTACTCCCGCTCATCCCAGGAGTCGCCCGCGGCCAGGCGCTCGCCGGCGCGCTTCTTGAGCTCGGCCAGCGGCTCGCCGGTCAGCACGTAGACGTGCCAGGGCTGGAGGTTCGATCCGGACGGCGACCAGGCCGCGGCGGCCAGCACGCGCTCCAGCAGCTCCCTCGGGACCTCCCGGCCGGTGAATCCGCGCACCGCCCGGCGGCTCGTGACCGCCTCGTACACCTCCATGATCAACGCCCCCTCCGCTCGACGCATCCGAGTTCGTCACATCAACGATCGTATCAGTCGATACAGTATCATTCAATACTATCTGGCGGCACGCGGACCCTCGGCGGGGAGAAGGCGACTCGCGCCGCCCGTGCGCCCTACGCCCCCTCCCGTGGGACGGCCAAGCAGGTCAGGGGAAGGCTGGCCATGTCTTGGCCGGCTCCGGGTTGGTTCCCCGCCTCCCGGAGAGCAGACTCACGTCAGTGGAGTCCGAGGGTGAGCGGTGGCACCCGCCGTGCCCCCGGAACGCGATGGCGATCAGGAGAGAGCGCCCAGGGGGACCGATGAACCGCTCACGTGCCGGGAAGCCGACGAGATCCGTGGCCGCGCTCACCATGGTCGCCGCGTCGGTCGCCGCCGCGTCGGTGGCCGCCGCGCCCACGGCCGGCGCCCGGGCCGCCGCCACGGCGCGAGCGTCGTCCGCCCTCACGAGCACCCCTCTGCCGTGCCGGTCGCCGGGCCGGTCCAAGCCGACGGTCGTCCTGGTCCACGGAGCCTGGGCCGACACCTCGAGCTGGAACGGGGAGGTGGACGCCCTGCGCCGGGCGGGCTACGTCGCGCGCGCCATCGCCAACCCCCTGCGCGGCCTCGGCACCGACGCCGCGACCGTCGCGGACTTCCTGAAGACCATCTCCGGACCGATCGTGCTCGTCGGGCACTCCTACGGGGGCTCGGTGATCACCGAGGCCGCTGCGGGCGTTCCAGGGGTCAAAGCGCTGGTGTACGTCGACGCCGCCGCGCCGGACGTCGGGGAGGCCACCGGCCGGCTCAGCGGGCCGGACTCCGCGCTCAACGCCGATCCCGGCTCCCTCTACGACAAGGTCCCCTACCCGGGCGCGCCTCAGGGAGCGGCCGATCTGTACCTCAAGAGGGACGTCTTCGTCCGCTCGTTCGCCTCCGACCTGCCGCGCGACACCGCCCTTCGCCTGTGGGCGTCCCAGCGAGCCGCCTCGACCAGCGCGTTCACGACGCCGGCCACGGCCGCGGCCTGGAAGTCGATCCCGTCCTGGTACTTCATCAGCACCGGCGACCGGATCATCACCCCGTCCGCGGAACTGTCCATGGCCCGGCGGGCGCACGCCAGGGTCAGCCGGTTCGAGGGCGGGTCGCACCTCACGCTGATCTCCCACCCGGCCGCGGTGACCTCGCTGATCGGCTCGGCCATCTGCGCCACGCCCTAGAACCGGCGGCGCGCTCCATACAGATGCGTACCGGCCGCGGCCGGCCGCCGGTGAAGGTGTCAGCCTGCCGCCATCTCGGCCAGGTCCCCACGCGACTCACCGACGAGATCTGACGCGCGAGACGAGGACCGGCCCGGGACCGCCCGGCGATGAAACGTTCAGAGGCGGCGGCCTCCTTCCGACGGGCGGTCTCGCGTCGACGACATGCGGGACCGGCTAACACGGGCCGCACGGTCCCCACTGGGGTCGAATCGGTTCGCCGATACGTTCTTGACATGTTTCATACTTATTTCCACACTGAGCACTCACGGCGGCTGCCTCCTGCCGGGCCGGTGGTGAAGCGGCAGGAGCCCCGGCTGAGACACGGGCCGACGATGCCCCATGTCGTGACGCACGGAGCTCCCCCGCGTATCCCATCGAGACCAGCACTGGAGGTTCAGGTATGCGCGAGAACGCCAGACCGGTCAACCGGATCCGGCCTCGTTCACACCTGCTCGTTCGGACCGACCTCCTTGCCGAGACGACCCGAGAAGGGGTTCGCTACATGAGCCGACGAAGTAGAACAAGGGCATTCCTCCCGGCGCTCGTGGTCGCGCTGCTGACCGCCGCCCTCTCGTTGATCGGCGTCTCCTCGGCGCACGCCGCCGTCTCGATCACGATCAACGGCGGTTCCGGCGGCCGCACGCTCGACGGCGTGGGCGCCATCAGCGGCGGCGGCGGCAACAGCCGGCTGCTCGTCGACTACCCCGAGCCCCAGCGCGGCCAGATTCTGGACTACATGTTCAAGCCCGGGTACGGCGCCGCGGTGCAGATCCTGAAGGTGGAGATCGGCGGCGACACCAACTCCACCAGCGGCGCGGAGCCGAGCCACCGGCACACCTCCGCCGACCTGGACTGCGGCCGGGGCTATGAGTGGTGGCTGATGGAGCAGGCCAAGGCCCGCAACCCCAACATCAAGCTGGCCGGCCTCTCGTGGGGCGCGCCGGGCTGGATCGGCAACCGCAACTTCTGGTCCCAGGACATGATCAACTACCTGGTCGACTGGCTCAAGTGCGCGAAGAACAGCCACGGGCTGACCATCGACTACCTCGGCGGCTGGAACGAGCGGGGGCGCGACCTCAACTGGTACATCAACCTGAACGCCGCCCTGGACTCCAACGGTTTCAGCAACGTCAAGATCGTGGCCGATGACACCAACTGGGGCTCGGCCGACGACGCGGTGAACAACACCGCGTTCCGGAACGCCGTGGACATTTACGGTAACCACTACGTGTGCGGTTATCGCAGCGCGCAGACCAACTGCCCCAGTACCAACAACGCCATCAACTCCGGCAAGCAGTTGTGGGCCAGCGAGAACGGGTCCGACGACTACAACGACGGCGCCAAGGCCCTCGCGCGCGGCATCAACCGCGACTACATCGACGGCAAGATGACCGCCTACCTCAACTGGCCGATCGTCGCCGCCATCACCCCGAACATCCCGTGGCCCACGATGGGCGTCGCCATCGCGCCCCAGCCGTGGTCGGGGTACTACAACATCGGCAAGAACGCCTGGACGATGGCGCAGACCACCCAGTTCACCGCGCCGGGGTGGAAGTACCTGGACTCCTCCAGCGGGTACATCGGCGGCAGCCGCAACAACGGCAGCTACGTCTCGCTGAAGTCGACCAACAACTCCGACTACAGCACGATCATCGAGACCATGGACGCCGGCGCGGCCCAGACGCTGAACTTCAACGTCACCGGCGGCCTGTCCACCGGCACCGTGCACGTGTGGTCCACCAACCTCAACTCCAACAACTCCGCCGACCACATGGTGCGCGGCAGTGACATCACCCCCTCGGGCGGCGCCTTCTCGCTGACCGTCCAGCCCGGCCGCGTCTACACCATCACCACCACCACCGGCCAGGGCAAGGGCACCGCCACCAGCCCCGCGCAGGGCTCGATGCCGCTGCCCTACTCCGACAACTACGACGGGTACGAGGTCGGCAAGGAGGCCAAGTACCTGATGGACCAGCAGGGGGCCTTCGAGGTGACCGCCTGTGGCGGGGGCCGCGCGGGCAGGTGCGTGCGCCAGATGGCGCCGCGCATGCCGATCACGTGGGACGGTGACTACGACCCCTACGCGCTGCTCGGCGACGTGAGCTGGAGCAACTACACCGTCTCCTCCGACGTCCTGCTGGAGCAGTCGGGCTACGTCAAGCTCATCGGCCGCGGCGGCACCCAGCACTACAGCCCGGCCGGGCAGAATGCCTACTACCTGCGGGTGACCGACGGCGGCGCCTGGTCGATCCAGCGCAACACCGCCTCCAACGCCACCACGACCCTGAGCAGTGGCACCGTGGCGGCCCTCGGCACCAACCGCTGGCACACCCTGTCCCTCGGGTTCTCCGGGTCCACGATCACCGCCGCGATCGACGGCGTGACGGTCGGCACGGTCACCGACACGATGTGGGGCGCCGGCCAGGTCGGCCTCGCCACCGGTGCGACCGAGACGGCGCAGTTCGACAACCTGTCCATCACTCCCGGCTCGGGCGGCACCCCGACCAACGTGCTGCGGAGCATGGCGTCGGGCCGCTGCCTGGACGTCCCCGGCCAGACGCAGACCAACGGCACCCAGGTGGCGATCTGGGACTGCAACGGGCAGGCCAACCAGCAGTGGATCGCGACCTCGGGCAAGCAGCTCCAGGTGTACGGCACCAAGTGCCTGGACGCCCAGGGCACCAACGCCGGCGCCCGGGTCGTCATCAACGGCTGCAGCGGCGGCACCAACCAGCAGTGGAACCTCAACGCCGACGGCACGGTCACCAGCGTGCAGTCCAACCTGTGCCTTGACGTCACCGGCGAGGCGACCGCCAACGGCACGCTCGTCGAGGTGTGGTCCTGCACCGGCGGAGCCAACCAGAGGTGGACCCGTAACTGAGAGGCGCCGGGGGTGACCCCGGACGGACGTGCGCGCGGGCGGCGGCCCCCACTCGCGCGCACGTCCGTCGCCTCTGCGCGCAGAGCATGCGCGAGCTGATCTCGACAAACCATGGCGTTTCGCACGGCAGGAAGGACCCATCCCCCTATGTCCCGACGTTGGTGGCTCACGCTGCTGACCGCGTTCGCGCTGGTCGCTCCGGGAGCCCTCGTTCTCACCGCTCCGGCGGCCAACGCGCTGACCATCCCCGCGTCCGACTACCAGCAGATCAACCTCGCCTCCGGCGGCAACGAGCTCGGCGAGGCGATGTCGCTGGCCGTCTTGCCGAACCGGTCGGTGCTCCACACGGCTCGCGACGGCACACTCCGCGTCACCGACGTCAACGGCAACACCAAGGTCTCCGGCAAGCTCAACGTCTACACCCATGACGAAGAGGGCCTGCAGGGCGTCGCCGTGGACCCCAACTTCGCCACCAACCGGTGGATCTACCTGTACTTCTCGCCGCGGCTGAGCACGCCGAGCGGCGACGCGCCGGCCACCGGCACGCAGTCGCAGTTCGACTCCTGGAAGGGCGAGCTGCACCTGTCGCGGTTCACCCTCAACTCAGACGACACGCTCAACACCAGCAGTGAGAAGGTCGTGCTGGTCGTCGCGAACGACCGCGGCCTGTGCTGCCACGTCGGCGGCGACCTCGACTTCGACGCCCAGGGGAACCTGTACCTGACCACGGGCGACGACAGCAACCCCTTCGACTCCGCCGGGTACGCGCCGCTCGACGAGCGCACCAACCGCAACCCGCAGTACGACTCGCAGCGCACGGCGGGCAACACCAACGACCTGCGCGGCAAGCTCCTGCGGATCCACCCGGAGTCGGACGGCAGCTACACCATCCCGAGCGGCAACCTGTTCCCGCCGGGGACGGCGAAGACCCGCCCCGAGATCTACGCCATGGGCCTGCGCAACCCGTTCCGCATGTCGGTGGACAAGGCGACCGGCGTCGTCTACGTCGGCGACTACGGCCCCGACGCGGGCTCCACCAACTCCAACCGCGGGCCGAGCGGCCAGGTGGAGTTCAACCGGATCACCGGCCCGGGCAACATGGGCTGGCCGTACTGCACGGGCACCAACACCAGCAGCGAGACCTACAACGAGTGGGACTTCAACAGCAACAGCACCGGTCCGAAGTACAACTGCTCCGGTGGCCCCACCAACAACTCCTTCCGCAACACCGGCCTGACCACCCTTCCCGCGGCCAAGCCGGCCTGGATCAAGTACGGCGGCGACTCCGGCTCCCCGTCGGAGTTCGGCAGCGGCTCTGAGTCGCCGATGGCCGGCCCGGTCTACCGCTACGACGCCTCGCTCAACTCCTCCGTCAAGTTCCCCTCGACACTGGACGGCAGGTTCTTCGCCGGCGAGTACGGCCGCCGGTGGATCAAGGCGATCGAGGTCAAGAGCGACGGCTCGCGGGGCGAGATCTCCGCGTTCCCCTGGTCGGGCACGCAGGTGATGGACCAGGCCTTCGGCCCCGACGGCGCCCTGTACGTCCTGGACTACGGGACGGGCAGCAACAACCAGGCGCTGTGGCGCATCGAGTACATCGGCACGGCGGCCAACCGCAACCCGATCGCCAAGGCGGCGGCCGACAAGACCTCCGGCCCCGCGCCGCTGACGGTGAACTTCTCCTCCTCGGGCAGCTCCGACCCCGAGGGCGGCGCGCTGAGCTACTCGTGGAACTTCGGCGACGGGAGCACCTCCACCTCGGCCAACCCGAGCCACACCTACTCGAGCGACGGCGCATACACCGCGACGCTGACCGTCCGGGACCCGCAGGGGCTGACCGGAAGCGCGAGCGTCAGCGTGAGCGTGGGCAACACGGCACCGACGGTCACGCTGACGAGCCCGGGTGACGGCCAGCTGTTCTCCTTCGGCGACACGGTGCCCTTCACGGTCAGCGTCAGCGACCCGGAGGACGGCACGATCGACTGCTCGACGGTGTCGGTGACCTACTTCCTCGGACACGACAGCCACCGCCACCAGATCACCACCGCCAACGGCTGCAGCGGCACCCTGACGGTGCCGACCGACGGTGAGCACGACGCCGCGGCCAACATCTACGGCGTGTTCGTGGCCTCCTACACCGACAAGGGCGGCCTGACCACGACCAGCACCCGCACCCTGCAGCCGCGCCACCGCCAGGCGGAGCACTTCGGCGCCCAGCAGGGTGTCCAGGCGACCGCCCACACCCCGGCCGAGGGTGGCAACACCGTGGGCTACATCGACGACGGCGACTGGATCTCCTTCCAGCCGTACGCGCTGGGCAACGCCACCAAGATCACCGCACGCGTGGCCTCGGCCGGCGCGGGCGGGCGCATCGAGGTGCGCGCCGGCTCGGCGACCGGCACCCTGCTCGGCACCGTCACCGTGCCGGTCACCGGGAACTGGGAGACCTACGTCGACGCCACGGCCAACCTCAGCGGCGCGCCCTCCGGCACGACCACGCTGTACCTGGTCTTCCGCGGCTCCACCGGCGGGGGTTACCTGTTCGACCTGGACGCCTTCACCCTGGACACCGGGACCGTCACCAACCCGACCTCCACCACGATCAAGGGCACGGGGTCGGGCCGGTGCCTGTACGTCACCGGCGGGTCGCAGACCAACGGCACCGCCGCGGTGATCCAGGACTGCAACGGATCGGCCGCCCAGCAGTGGACGGCGACCAGCGCGACCGAGCTGCGGGTCTACGGCAACAAGTGCCTGGACGTCAACGGCGGCGCCACCGCCGACGGCACCGCGGTGATCATCTGGGACTGCAACGGGCAGAACAACCAGAAGTGGCGGTTCAACAGCGACGGCACCATCACGGCCGTCGGCGCCAACAAGTGCCTGGACGTCAACGGCGGCGGCACCGCCAACGGCACCAAGGTCCAGATCTGGACCTGCAACAGCGGAAACAACCAGAAGTGGACCCGCGTCTGACCCTCCCTGTTCATCGGCTCATGTGACGTCGTGGCGCGGCCCCCTGCCGCGTCACGACGTCACGACCTGGAAGGACCCCCCATGCTCCGACATCTGATCCCCGGCCGAAGCGCAGGGAGCGGCAGCAAGAGGTCGGCCCCGCGCCGGTTGGCGCTGGTGGCCGCGCTCGCCGTGGGCGCCGTCACCGGCATCGCCGTCGCCCCCGCCGACGCCGCCTCCTACAAGGTGCTGGTGTTCTCCAAGACCGCCGCGTTCCGGCACGACTCCATCCCCGCCGGCATCCAGGCCATCCGCGACCTCGGCGCGGCCAACGACTTCTCGGTGGACGCCACCGAGGACGCGAGCGCGTTCAACTCCGGCAACCTCGCGCAGTACAAGGCCGTCGTCTTCCTCAGCACCACCGGAGACGTGCTGAACGACTCCCAGCAGAGCGCCTTCCAGTCCTACGTCGACGGCGGCGGCGGTTACGTGGGCGTGCACTCCGCCGCCGACACCGAGTACAACTGGTCCTACTACGGCGGGCTGGTCGGAGCCTGGTTCAACAACCACCCGGCGATCCAGCGGGCCACCGTGCGCACCGAGGACCGCGCGCACGCCGCCACGTCCCATCTCGGGGCCACCTGGTCGCGCACCGACGAGTGGTACAACTACCGCACCAACCCGCGCTCCAGCGTGCACGTGCTGCAGAACCTGGACGAGTCCAGCTACAGCGGCGGCTCCATGAGCGGCGACCACCCCATCACCTGGTGTCACCCGCAGTCGGCCGGCCGCGCCTTCTACACCGGCCTCGGGCACTCCATCGACTCCTTCTCCGAGACCAACTTCCGGACGCTGCTCCTCGGCGGCATCCGCTACGCCGCCGGAGCGGTGAAGGCCGACTGCCGTCCGGAGACCGGGTACACCACCCTGTACAACGGCTCCACCACCGGCTGGTCGCAGGCCGGCTCGGGGTCCTTCGCCAACAGCGACGCCACGCTGACCTCGCAGGACGGCCTCGGCATGCTGTGGTACAGCGCCAAGGAGTTCAAGTCCTACTCGCTCAAGCTCGACTGGAAGCTGACCGGCGACTCCGACTCCGGCGTGGTCATCGGCTTCCCGTCCACCAGCGACCCCAACGCCGCCCTGAGCAACGGCTATGAGGTGCAGATCGACGCCAGCGACACCGCCGGTTACACGACGGGCGCCGTCAACGGGGCCAAGGCCGCCGACACCACCGCCCGCGACGCGGCGCTGAACCCGGCGGGGCAGTGGAACACCTACGAGCTGCTCGTCGAGGGCGAGCGGCTGCAGGTGTTCCTCAACGGCGTGAAGATCAACGACTTCACCAACACCGACTCGGTCCGGTCCCTCCAGCAGGGGTACATCGGCATCCAGAACCACGGGTCCGGCGACACGGCGGCCTTCCGCAACGTCCGCATCAAGGAGCTGGGCGGCACGACGCCGACCGGCAACGCGCTCCGGGGCGTGGGGTCGGGCCGGTGCCTGTACGTCAACGGCGGGTCGCAGACCAACGGCACCGCCGCGGTGCTCTATGACTGCAATGGATCGGCCGCCCAGCAGTGGACGGCGACCAGCGCGACCGAGCTGCGGGTCTACGGCAACAAGTGCCTGGACGTCAACGGCGGCAGCACCGCCAACGGCAGCGCCGTGATCATCTGGGACTGCAACGGGCAGAACAACCAGAAGTGGCGGCTGAACTCCGACGGCAGCATCACCGCGGTCGGCGCCAACAAGTGCCTGGACGTCAACGGCGGCGGCACCGCCAACGGCACCAAGGTGCAGATCTGGACGTGCAACGGCCAGAACAACCAGAAGTGGACCCGCGTCTGACCATCACCGTTCGCGGCGTACGACCCGGGGAGCCCGGCGGTGAGATTCTCACCGCCGGGCTCCCCGGATGTCGCCACCGCGTTCCACCGGCCCGCCACCACGGCGCAGGCCCTGGCGGACGAGCCGCGCGGACGCCGGGCGATCCCCGCCGTGGAGGTCGACAGTTGCTCACCACCGGCCGGGAAGCGGGGCGGGATGTCATCGCCAACGTCACCGCCGGCCCGGCACCACCTCAGTTGTTAGCGCTAACAATCCTGGAGTCGACGTTGAGAACCGCCTACCGGCTCCGAGCCGGGCACCGGCTCGGACGGGGCCTGCTGCTGGTCATCGGCCTGCTGTGCGCCGTGACACTCCTGCCCGGCCTGCCTGCCAGGGCCGACAACCCGATCGTGCAGACGATCTACACCGCCGACCCCGCTCCGCTGGTCTACAACGGCCGGGTCTATCTCTACACGGGACACGACGAGGACAACTCCACCTACTTCACCATGAAGGACTGGCGGGTCTGGTCCTCGGCCGACATGGTCAACTGGACCGACCACGGCTCGCCGATGAGCCTGTCCACCTTCTCCTGGGCCGCCTCGGACGCCTGGGCCGGCCAGACCGTCTACCGCAACGGCAAGTTCTACTGGTACGTCCCGGTCAAGGACCGCGCGAGCGGCCAGATGGCCATCGGCGTCGGCGTCTCCACCAGCCCCACCGGCCCGTTCACCGACGCCATCGGGCACGCCCTGGTGCGTAACGGGGAGATCGACCCGACGGTGTTCATCGACGACAACGGCCAGGCCTACCTCTACTGGGGCAACCCCAACCTGTGGTACGTCCGGCTCAACACCGACATGATCTCCTACAGCGGCTCCCCCACCCAGATCCCGCTCACGACCTCCGGGTTCGGCACCCGCACGGGCAACACCAGCCGTCCCACCCTGTATGAGGAAGGCCCCTGGGTCTACAAGCGCGGCGGCACCTACTACAACATCTTCGCCGCCAAGTGCTGCTCGGAGTTCATCGGCTACTCGACGGCCTCCAGCCCCACCGGGCCGTGGACCTACCGCGGCACCGTCATGCCGACCCAGGGCGCCTCGTTCACCAACCACCCGGGGGTCATCGACTTCAACGGCAACTCCTACTTCTTCTACCACAACGGCGCCCTGCCCGGCGGCGGTGGCTACACCCGTTCGGTCGCGGTCGAGAGGTTCACCTACAACTCCGACGGCAGCATCCCGACGATCAACATGACCACCACCGGGGCGCCCCAGGTGGGCACGCTCAACCCCTACACCCGCCAGGAAGCGGAGACCATCGCCTGGGAGTCCGGCGTGGAGACCGAACCCGCGAGCGAAGGCGGCATGAACGTCGGCTGGATCGAGAACGGCGACCACATCAAGGTCAAGGGGGTCGCGTTCGGCTCCGGCGCGACGTCTTTCAGCGCCAGAGTGGCCTCGGCGAACAGCGGCGGCAAGATCGAACTGCGCCTGGACGGCGTCAACGGCTCCCTGGTCGGCACCTGCACCGTCAACGGCACCGGCGGCTGGCAGACCTGGACGACCGTCTCGTGCCCCGTCAGCGGCGCCACCGGCACCCACGACCTGTACCTGCGTTTCACCGGCGGTTCCGGCACCCTGTTCAACGTCAACTACTGGCAGTTCGCCGGCGGGACGAGCAGCGGCGGCAACCTGCTGACCAACGGCGACATGGAAGGCGGCACCACGGGCTGGGGCGCCTCCGGCGGAACCCTCTCCTCCAGCACCACCACACCGCACGGCGGCGCACGGTCGCTGTCGATCACGGGGCGCACGGCGTCGTGGAACGGCACGACCCAGGACGTGACCTCCAAGCTCACCAACGGCAAGAGCTACACCACGAGCGTCTGGGTGCGCGCGCAGAGCGGCACGCCCAGCGCGAAGGCGACCCTGGCGGTGACCGCCGGCGGCACGACCGGCTACATCCAGCTCACCCCCGCGGCGGCGGTCAACTCCAGCGGCTGGACCCAGCTCTCCGGCACGGCGACCGTGTCGTGGAGCGGGACGCTGACCGGCGCGAGCTTCTACGTCGAGACGGCGGCCGGCACCGACGGCTTCTCCGTCGACGACGCCTCGTTCCAGTAACGCCCCACCGGCCGGCGCGACGCATCTCCCGGCCCCGCCTCTCCCCCGGCCCCGTCCCGATCGCCGGTCCCGTCCCCTATCACCGGCCCCGTCCCGATCACCGGCCGCCTCCCGATCACCGGCCGCCTCCCGCGGCCGGGGTCACCGGTCAGCGCGCTCCCGGATCTCCCGCCTCCGGCCGCCGACCGGCGGGGCCGGTGGTCCCGCGCAGGGAGACGGGAGGGGCGACCAGGACATGGCGGTGCGGGATGGCGGGATCGGCGATGCGCTGGATGAGCATCTCGACGGCGCGGGCGCCGAGCTCGTCGGCGGGCACGTCGGCGGCGGTGAGCGGTGGGTGCAGGTTCTCCGCCCAGTCGCGGGCGGCGACGCCGATGATGGAGAAGTCGCGCGGCACGGCCAGGCCCGCCTGGGCCAGGGCGCGGTACATGCCCGGCATGGCCGCCTCGTTGATCGTGGCGACGGCGGTCAGATCGGGGTGGTCGTCAAGGAGCCGCTCGACGCAGGTGACCCCCGACTGGGCCTCGTCGGCACAGCATCTCTGCACGCCTTGCAGGCCGCGTTCGGCCACCGCGCGCGTGAAGCCGGCCTGCGCGCGGTGGCCGGGGCCGTACCCGGCCGCCACCAGCTCCGCGGACCGGTTGACCAGGGCGATGCGGCGGTGCCCCAGGTCGGCGAGGTGGTGCACGCACCTGGCGATCAGCGTCTCGTAGTCGATGTCGACCCAGGACATCTCTTCGGGGTGGCCGGTCCGGCCGATGCCGACGAACGGCAGCCCGCTCTGCTGCAGACGGGTTACCCGGTCGTCCTCCAGCCGTATCTCCATGAGGATGACGCCGTCCACCCGCCTGCCGCCGACCACCCGCTCGAAGGAACGGTCGTGCTCGCCCCCCGACGGCGACAGCAGCACGTCCAGGTCGGCGCGCGCCGCGGCGTCGACGACGCTGGCCACGAAGCCGAGCTGCATGTCGGTCAGCCGCCTGCTGGCCGGAGGGATGACCAGCCCGAGAGTGCGGGTCTTGCCTTCCTTGAGCGCCTTGGCCACGGCGTTGGGCCGGTAGCCCAGCTCGTCGATGACCGCCTGGATGCGCCTCCGCGTGTCCTGCGACACCGGACGCTTGCCGCTCAAGGCGTAGGAGACGGTGCTACGCGACACCCCCGACCGCCTGGCGATCTCCCCGATGTTCACGGCGCTCCTCACCCCGACCGACCCGACACGCACATCGTAGGTCGAATCGAGCCCGCGAAGAACGCTTCCGGCACGGCGGCGTGCGGACGTGCTCCCTGGAGATGCGGGGTCAGAAGGTTTCGGTCGATGACGAATCGATTCGACGACCACCGAGAATAAGTGTGAAACACCTACCGGCGGAGATCACTCGAACTCGGGACGTGACGCACGTCCGCCCGGCGGCGGCTCCGCTCCGGCTCAGACGCGTGCCGGCCCGGCGGCGGGAGATCCCGCCGCCGGGCCGTCGCACTCACGGGCGTGGCGCCGTTCCCGCGTCATGAGTCCGTCATGCCCGGCGGGCCGGCGCCGGCCGGGTCAGCTCCGGGTCCACTTCTGACTGGTCGTGCCGGTGCAGGACCACAGTTGGACCTTCGTGCCGTTCGCCGTGCCGAAGTTGCTCGCCTCCACGCAAAGGCCGGACTGCACACCGGTGATGGTGCCGTCGGAGTTGACGTTCCACTGCTGGTTGGTCTGTCCGTTGCAGTCCCAGATGATCACCTGGGTGCCGTTGCTGGTGCCCTGCGCGTTGGCGTCCAGGCACTTGTTGCCGTACACCTGCAGCTGCTTTCCGGAGGTCAGGGTCCATTGCTGGTTGGCGCCGGTGCCGCAGTCCCACAGATTGAGCTGGGTGCCGTTGGTGGTGGACGCGTTCGGGACGTCCAGGCACCGGCCGGCGTTGACGTTGCGCAGCACCGACGCCGCCCCGGCGGTCGGGGTCGGGGTCGGGGTGGGACTCGGGCCGGGGCCGGAGGAGGGCGGCAGGAGCGTGATGGTGAAGGTGTCGTCGACGCTGGTGTGCGGCAGGTTGACCGTCGTGGCGTTGCCCGACAGGGTCGCCACAGAGTTCTGGACGGTGACCGGGCCGCTCACCGCGCCGCCGCCGTTGTAGGGGATGCGCTCGACGAGGACGCGTACCTGGTTGTTCTCCACGATGCCGCTGGTGGTGTTCAGGCCCTGCAGGTTGACCGCGACGTTCCCGGTGGTGGTGCCGCCGCCGACCAGGACCTTGGCGTTGCCGCTCGCCTTGGTGGCGAAGGCGTCGTAGTTGGCGCTCGGGGTGACCGAGGCGATCTGGCCGGTCTGGGAGCCGTAGAAGCGGTAGACCCACCATTCGCCCTTGGTCTGGTACTGCCCCGAGGAGTTGTGGATCAGCAGGTTGCCCAGGTCGTTGTGCAGGTTGCCGCCGCTGGCCCAGTTGGCGCGCAGGCCGTCGGCGCCGGCCCTCTCCAGGCGGGCGATGTACCAGGCGCCGTCGGCCGGGTTCTGCTCGTTGGACGCCCCGTACTCGTTGATCTGGTACGGGCGCGGGTGGGCGATGCCGCGGGAGTCCAGGGTGGTGTTCGCCGTCGCCACGTTCGCCACCGGGTCGCCGGGCAGCGAGTGCCAGCTGACGATGTCGGGGACCACGTTGTTGGCCTTGACGTAGTCGAGGTACTGGGTCCACCAGCCGCCGGTGGACGGGACGCCGGCGAGGCTCGGGCCCACAATGAGCTGGGAGGGGAAGGCCGCGCGGACGCGCTGGTAGGCGCGCCGCCACATCTCGAAGTACTGCGACTGGGGACGGTTCCAGAAGATCGTGATGTTGGGCTCGTTCCACAGGTCCCACTGGACCGGGGCGCCGGTCGCCTGCACGTCGCTGATCAGGCGGGTGAGGAAGTTGTCGAAGTCGGTCCAGTTGCCGTTGTCGCCGGGGAAGCGGGAGATCGGGTAGCCGTCGGCGCCCCACAGGTCGTGGACCAGCAGGACGAACTGCCCGCCGAGCGACCGGGTGCGCAGCAACTGGGCGCGGGTGGCGTTCCACCGGCGGTCGTACTTGCCCGACACCCAGCCGCCCGGGCTGTCCAGCTGCGCCCCGCCGGCGCGCATGTACCGGAACTTCACGTCGGTGAAGAAGTTGTCCGCGGGCGCGGCGCCGTTCTCGGTCATGCCGTAGATCCAGCCGGAGGCCCGGTAGGTCGGTGCGCCGCCGGCGGTGGAGAAGTTGACGGTGATGGACTGGTCGGCGGCCTGGGCCGGCGCCGTCGGCAGGACGGAGGCGGCCACGAGCGCGCCGAAGGAGAGCAGGGCGGCCAGGCCGTACCGGCGTCTGCGCCGCCTGCCGGGGGTGGTGTCCGCGGATGACTTGCCTGACGACACGCCGATGTTCATCTCGCACTCCTCACGAAAGGCTCCGGGCGGCGGGCGCGAATGTGAGCAGCTCGGCCCGGCGGACGGCTCGTGCTGGGGGGACAACCGATCCATCGAACCGATTCGCACGCAGCTTAGGTTTCGCTGCGGCGCGATGTCAATGGCGGGTGTCGGAGACATGAATGGGGTGTTTCGGTGCCCCGTCCGCCGCGAGCGAGCGCGGAAACCTGCGCGAAAAACGCCAGGGCACGACGAGCCGTTTTGCGGCGGCGGCGGGTGCGTCAGCGGCGTCCACCAGGCGGGTTCGGCGCCGAGCGCCCGCCGTCACCGATGAACGTTTCACCGCCGCTCATCGACGAACACATCCGCGGGCGGAGAAATGGGCAGATAACTCCGCCTATTACCGACAAATGCGACTAAACGACCCTGGCTGGATCTTGACAGAACGCGGCCCGTCCTATGTGCTTCGGTGCGCATAGGCACCTCCGGCTCAGCCGACGGAAGGGAGCGCTGGCCCGTCCCGATGTGTTAGCGCTAACAATGCCGTCCGCCCGCTCCGGCCGGACGGAAGAAGACCTGAATCGCGAATCGATTCGCCGGTCACGGGTGTGCCGCGCCCCCTCCGGCCGCGCGCACGGTGACCCTTCCGCCCGGGACACGGCGATCGCTGGCCCCGAGGCGGCCACGGCGTGCACGAGCCCTGTCACCGCCGTGCCTCCACCCCCCAAGGAGTTGAACAATGCGCTCATCACCTGTTCCCCCGTCCGGCCGTCGCCGGCCATGGTCGCCGGTGGCCATGGCCGCCTGTCTCATGGCGTTGCTGGCGGCCACGCTGCTGTGGTCGGTGCCGGCGTCGGCGGCGACGGCGCCGCTGGTCAGCGCGTCGTCGGGGCGTTGCCTTGACGTGCGGGGCAACGTCGACACGCAGGGGTCGGCGATGCAGATCTACGACTGCAACGGCCAGGCCAACCAGGCGTTCGAGTTCACCTCGGCCGGGGAGCTACGGACCTTCAACGGCACACGCTGCCTGGACGCCTACAACGCCCAGACCTCGCCCGGCACACAGGTGGTCATCTGGTCGTGCAACGGGCAGAACAACCAGAAGTGGCGGCAGAACTCCAACGGGTCGATCACCGGCGTCCAGTCGGGACTGTGCCTGGACGTGAACGGCGGGGGCACCGCCAACGGCACCGCGGTCATCCTGTGGACCTGCAACGGCCAGAACAACCAGAAGTGGAGCACCTCGGCCCAGCCGTCCCCGACGCCCACTCCCACGGTCACCCCGACGACCACGCCCACCCCGGGCACCGGACTGCCGTGTGACATCTACGCCTCGGGCGGCACCCCGTGTGTGGCCGCGCACAGCACGACGCGGGCGCTGTACAGCGCCTATAACGGGAACCTGTACCAGGTCAGGCGCTCGTCGGACAACACCACCCGCAACATCGGCGTGCTGAGCCAGGGCGGCGTCGCCAACGCCGCGTCCCAGGACTCCTTCTGCTCGGGCACCACGTGCGTCATCACCGTGCTGTACGACCAGTCAGGCAGAGGGAACGACCTGTGGTACCAGGGGTCGAGCCAGGTCCCCGGCTCCACCTCCAGCAGCCCCGCCCGGGCGACCACCGAATCGCTGACGGTCGGCAACAACAAGGCGTACTCGCTGTACATCAACCCCGGCAACAGCTACTGGCGCGACGGCCACCTGACCGGCGTCCCGACCGGCACCGCCCCCGAGGGCATGTACATGGTGACCAGCGGCACGCACGTCAACAGCGGATGCTGCTTCGACTACGGCAACAGCGAGACCACCCGCAAGGCCGACGCCGCGGGCGCCATGGACGCCATCTACTTCGGCACCAGCTGCTGGTTCGGCGGCTGCTCAGGTTCCGGTCCCTGGGTCCAGGCCGACCTGGAGTGGGGCTTGTTCCCCGGGGGGAGCAGCTCGTGGAACCCCAACCAGCGGGCCTTCAACAGCAAGTTCGTCACTGCGACGCTGAAGAACAACGGCACCTCCCGCTTCGCCATCAAGGGCGGCAACGCGCAGTCCGGCGGCCTGACCACCCTGTGGGACGGCTCCCTGCCCAACGGATACAGCCCCATGAAGAAGCAGGGGGCCATCGTCCTGGGCAGCGGCGGCGACTGCTGCAAGCCGGGCGGCGGCGCCAACCTCAGCGCGGGCACCTTCTACGAGGGGGCCATGGTCGCGGGCTACCCCTCCGACGCCACCGAGAACGCCGTCCACGCCAACATCACCGCGGCCGGCTACCGCTGACCCCGGTTCGCTCCGCCTGTTAGAGGACACCGGAAGTGCCCGCACGCGGGTCACAGGGCGTCGAGGGCCTCTCGCGCCAGCTCCCGCAGCGGCCTTCCGGTGGCCTCGGCCAGGACGACCAGGTCGTCATGCTCGGGTTTGACGCCCCACGGCCCGCGTTTCATCCGCACCTGGTGTCCGTACAGCTTCACGGTCTCGAAGTGCCGGGGCAGCGCGACCTTCTCGACCACGTGGCGGCGCAGGCCGAGGCTCCCCGTCTCGGCGAGAACGAGCTCCTGCAGGTGCTCGGCCGCCTCGAGCGGCGCGAGCACGTGCAGGACGTGCGCGGGACGGCCCTTCTTCATGACGGCGGGGGTGGCCCAGGCATCGGCCGCGCCCGCGGCCATGGCGCGCGCGATCACGTGCCCGAGGACCTCTCCGGTGACGTCGTCGAGGTTGGTCGACAGGACGACCTGGCGGCCCGGCTCGGCGAGGGGCCGGCCGACCATGGCCACGGTCACGTTGGGCCGGTCCGGCAGCACCCGGGTTCCGGCGCCGTATCCGGTGGCGAGCAGTTCCATCTCCGGCGCCGGACCGTACACCGCGCCCGCGGCCCGCAGCAGGGCCGCCCCGGTCGGCGTGACCGCCTCCCCCGCCTCCCCGCCTCGCACCAGTGCCCCTTTGAGCAGGGCGAGGGTGGCCGGAGCGGGGACGGGAAGCGTGCCGTGGCGGGTTCGCACGGTGCCCCCGCCTAGAGGCAGCGGCGCGCAGTGGACGCGGGTCACGCCGAGGTCCTCCAGCGCCGCCGCGCAGCCGACGATGTCGATCAGCGAGTCGTGCCCGCCGAGTTCGTGCAGGTGGACCTCCGCGGCCGGGACTCCGTGCAGTGCGCCCTCCGCCTCGGCGATCGCGGTCAGCGCCGCCTCGGCGACGGGCAGTCCGGCGCGGGAGGCCATCTCGATCAGGGCCGAGGCGGGGCGCTCGGTGGCGTCGTCGTCGACGTCGATGCGGACCCGCAGGGCGACCAGCGCGCCGGTGCGCACCCGCTCGGCCTCCAGCCGCCAGCCGGTCAGGCCGGTCATGGCGACGGCCCGTCGCACGGCGTCGATCGAGGCGCCCGCGTCCAGGAGCGCGCCGAGCAGCATGTCGCCGGCCAGGCCGGTGAACGGATTCAGGTAGAGGATCACCTTGGCCGCCTGGTGAGGCGGTAGGCAGCCAGCGCGGCGCCGAACCCGGAGTCGATGTTGACCACGGTGATCCCGGCCGCGCACGAGGTGAGCATGGCGAGCAGGGCGGTCACGCCCTCCAGCGCGGCCCCGTAGCCGGTGGAGGTGGGCACCGCGACCACCGGCGTCTCGACGAGCCCGCCGACGACGCTGGCCAGCGCCCCCTCCATGCCGGCGATGACGATCACGCTGTCGGCCGCGCGCAGGTCGTCGGCGGCGGCGAGCACCCGGTGGATTCCCGCCACGCCCACGTCCCTGACCATCGTGGTGCGCAGGCCGAGCGCGGCGGCGACGGCGGCGGCCTCGGCGGCCACCGGGCCGTCCGCCGTCCCCGCCGTGACCACCGCCACCGTGTGGCCGATCGGCCGCGCCTCGCGCCAGACGAGCAGGCGCGCGGCCTCCTCGTACCGGCCGCCGGGGACCAGCGCGAGCACGGCCGCGGCCGCGCCGGGCTCGACGCGGGTCACCAGGACCGGGCCGGTGTTGCGGTCGAGCAGGGCGGTGACGATCCCGGCGATCTCGGCCACCTGCTTTCCCGGCCCGTAGACGATCTCGGGCAGTCCCTGGCGGGCCTCCCTGTCTATGTCGACCCGGGCGTACCCGAGGTCCGTCGACTCGCTCATGCGGGGCCCGTGCGGCGGACGGCGGACGGCCGGGCGGCGCGGGCCCCCGGCCGCGGCGACCGGATCGGCGGGCGGATCGACGGGCGGATCGACGGGCGGATCGGCGGACGGCGGAGCACTACACCTCCTCGGCCAGGTACGGGATGGTCATCGGCCCCTCCGGCAGGACGCACACCCGGCCCGGCAGCGATTCTACGGTGGCGGCGATGTCGTCGGTCTGCTCCAGGTGGGCCGTGGCCAGATCGGCGTCGCTCAGGTGCGAGGTGTGCATGATCACGCGGGCGGCGCGCTGGATGCGGGCCTGGATCTGCACCTGCCACTGGTCGGGAACGGTCACCGTGCGGCGCGAGATCTCCTGGAACAGCGCCTCCGGCGAGGCGGCCGAGGTGAGCACCTCCCGGTAGGAGCCGTGGTCGGGGAACCCGTCCCGGCACTCGGCGGCGCAGATGATCGTCCCCCCGGGCCGGACGACCTGGGCGGCGGCGCTCATGCCCTTCACCGCCTGGTAGAGGTTCTGGTCGAGCGGGAAGCCCGCGTTGGTCGTCACCACCACCTCGAAGGGCTCGGCGACCGGCCGCATCGCCGCGGCGCGGGCGGCGGCCGTGGCGGCGGCGTGCATCGGCGCCAGGTCGCCGCCGAACGCCCGCACGATCTTCTGCTCGCGGTTGAGCACGACGTCCAGGGCGAAGGTGACCCCGGTCCCGGCGGCTATCGCGCGGACGTCGTCGTGGACGGGGTTGCCCTCGATGACCCCCCAGGTGGCGCGCGGGTCGCCGATGCGGGCCGCGTCGTGCAGCGTCAGCACCGTCTCCAGCGCGGCGAGCCCGGGCGCGACCAGCTTGGGACCGCCGGAGAAGCCGGCGAAGAAGTGCGGCTCCACGAAGCCGGTGGTGATCCGCACGTCCGCGTCGGCCCACTCACGGTTGAGCCAGACGGGCACGTCCTTGCCGAAGCGGCCCATCCAGCGCAGCGACGAGGCGTCGCGCGCGTCGTGGTTGACGATCCGCACCGCGTCCACCACCTGATCGCCGAACATCGCCCGCAGCTCGGTGTCGGTGTTGCCCCGGTGGGTGCCGGTGGCGACCAGGATCACCACGTCACCCAGGTCGACGACGCCGTCCAGCTCGGCCAGGATCGCCGGGATCATCAGATGGCGGGGCTGCGGCCGGGTGCCGTCGCACGCCGAGATCGCGACGGTCTGCCCGCGACTCACCCGTTCACGCAACGGCGGACCGGCGACCGGCTCGCGCAGGGCGCGCCGCAGTTCCGCCGTCTCGTCACCGGCGGCGGCCCTGTCCACCGGGGTGATCACCGTGGTGCGCTCGGCCGGCAGGTCCACGGCGAGCCCGCCGGTGCCGTAGGCCAGGTCAACCCGCATGGTCCAGCTCCTTCCACAGCGCGTCCGGCAGGTCCGTCTCGGTCAGCCTCACGTCCTGCGTGATCTCCTCCGGGCTGCGCGCGCCGATCAGCACCGTGGTCACGGCCGGATGCCGGTGCGGGAACCGCAGCGCCGCCGCCGGCAACGGCACCCCGTGCGACGCGCAGATCCGCTCCAGCTCGCCGGCCCGTGCGAGGACCTCGGGTGGAGCGGCGTCGTAGTCGTAGGTGGCGCCCCCGGCGAGCACACCGCTGTTGAAGACCCCGCCCGCGATGACCGCGACGCCGCGACGCTCGCACTCGGGCAGCAGTTCCGCCGCCGCCGACCGGTCGAGCAGCGTGTAGCGGCCGGCCACCAGGACCGCGTCGACGCCGGTCTCCCGGACGAACCGGGTCAGCATCTCGGCCTGGTTCATCCCGGCCCCGATGGCGCCGATCACGCCCTGGTCGCGCAGCTCGGCCAGCGCCGGGTACGCCTCGCCCGCGGCCTGCTCCCAGTGGTCGTCCGGGTCGTGGATGAACACCAGGTCGAACCGGTCGAGCCCGGTGCGCCGCAGGCTGTCCTCCAGCGAGCGCAGGACGCCGTCGCGGCTGTAGTCACGCATCCGCACATACCCGGTCCGGCCGGGGAAGCCGTCCTCCTCGCCGTCGCCGGGAACCAGCACCCGGCCGACCTTCGTGGACACGACCGCCTCGCCGGCGCCTTCGGGCAGTCCCCGCAGGAAACGCCCGAGGCGCTCTTCGGCCAGCCCGCTCCCGTAGTGCGGCGCGGTGTCGAAGTAGCGGATCCCCGACTCCCACGCCGCGGCCAGCGTCCGCTCCGCCTGCGCCTCCTCCACCGGGGCGAACAGGCCGGCGAGCGGTGCGGTGCCGAGCCCGTACGCCCCGAGGCCGGCTCTCATGACCCCGTCGGCCGTAGCCGCAGGCCGGCCATGCCGCCGTCGACGGCCAGTTCGATGCCGACGGTCGAGCCGGAGGCGGGGCTCGCCAGGTAGGCGACCGCGGCGGCGACCTCCTGCGCGCCGACCAGGCGGCCGTGCGGCTGCCGGGCGGCCAGCGCGGCCCGTTCGGCCTGCGGGTCGGGGGCGGCGTCCAGCAGCCGGCCGATCCAGGGGGTGTCCACGGTGCCGGGATTGACGCAGTTGACGCGGATGCCCTCGCGGATGTGGTCGGCCGCCATCGCGCGGGTGAGCGCGAGCACCGCGCCCTTGGACGCCGAGTACAGCGCCCGCTGGGGCAGTCCGGCCGTGGCCGCGATCGAGCAGGTGTTGACGACCGCCGCGTGCGGGGACCGGCGCAGGTACGGCAGGGCCGCGCGCGTGACGCGAACCATGCCCACGACGTTGAGGTCGAACACCCGCAGCCACTCAGCGTCGTCGTTGTCGGCGACCGTGCCCTGCGCGCCGATGCCCGCGTTGTTCACCAGCACGTCGATGCGGCCGTACCGCTCGGCGACCGCCGTGACCGCCCGGCGGACGGCGGCGTCGTCGGTGACGTCGCAGACGAACTCGGTGTCCCTGAGGTCCAGGACCGCGACCTGCGCGCCCCGCGCGGACAGCTCCTCCGCGACGGCCTGCCCGATGCCGGAGGCGCCGCCGGTCACCACGGCCACCAGCCCGTCGAACTCGCCCCGCGGCTCGCCCCCGCTCATCGTCCCTCCCGCGCCGGTTCGCACGCGCGCGGGCCGGTGCGCCCGGGAAGCGCTCGGCCGCCGCTCACGCCTGCCCCATCCGCTGACGCTGGCGGCCCAGGCCGTCGATCTCCAGCTCCACCACGTCGCCCTCGCGCAGGTACGCCTCCGGGCCCATGCCCATCGCCACTCCCGCCGGGGTGCCGGTGTTGATCACGTCGCCCGGCTCCAGCACCATGAACTGGCTGAGATACCAGACCACGTGGTGCACGCCGAAGATCTGGTTCTTGGTGTCGCCGTTCTGGCGCGGCTCGCCGTTCACCCACAGCCGCAGGCCGAGCGCCTGCGGATCGCCGACCTCGTCCGCCGTGACCAGCCACGGGCCGAGCGGGTTGAACGTCTCGCACGACTTGCCCTTGTCCCACTGGCCGCCGCGCTCGATCTGGAACTCGCGCTCGGAGACGTCGTTGGCGACGGCGTATCCGGCGATCACCTCCGCCGCCTCCTCGGGCGAGGACAGATAACGGGCCGTGCGGCCGATGATCACGGCCAGCTCGACCTCGTAGTCGGTCTTGACGCTGCCGCGCGGCACCAGGACCTCGTCGTCGGGGCCGACGATCGTGTTGGACGCCTTCATGAACACCACCGGCTCCGCCGGGACGGCCGCCCCGGTCTCCTCGGCGTGGTCGGAGTAGTTCAGGCCGATGCAGACGACCTTCCCGGGCCTGGCCACGGGGGCGCCCACGCGCTCGTACGGCCCGGCCTCGGGCAGGCCGCCCTCGGAAAGGGCCGAGCGCACCCGCTCGACGCCGCCCCCGGCCAGGAACCCGCCGTCGATGTCCGGTGTGATCGACGACAGGTCCAGGACGCGGCCGTCGGGCGCGAGCACGCAGGGACGTTCTCCGCCCGCCGGGCCCACTCGCAACAGCTTCACGAACTGCCTTCTTCCGCTTGGTTCAGGGATGGTACGAATTATGGCGAGCCTGGCAGATTCATCGGGTCGCGGTAAAGCCTCACACCCCGAGTGGATCGTCCAGATCGCCGACGACCTCGTATGGCACCATTATTCACGTCACATTGATCGGATGTTTGGATCACAGATGGATGACCTCCTGCGCCGGCTGAACGACCGGCTGAGCGCCGAGACCGCTCTGGTCGTCGCCTACTCGGGCGGCGCGGACTCCGCGTTGCTCGCCTTCGCCGCCGCCCGCGTGCTCGGCGCGCGGGCGCTCGCGGTCACCGCGGTCTCCCCCAGCCTGGCCGCCGCCGAACGGTCGGCCGCCCGCGCGTTCGCCCGGCGCCACGGCCTGGCGCACCTGGAGGTCTGCACCGACGAGGCCGAGCGGCCCGAGTACGCGGCCAACGGCCGCGACCGCTGTTACCACTGTAAGTCGGCGCTGTTCGACGCGCTCGCCCCGCTGGCGGCCGCGATGGGCGCCCGCATGGCGCTCGGCACCAACCTCGACGACCTCGGCGATCACCGGCCCGGTCAGCGCGCGGCGGCCGAGCGCGGCGCCGTCACCCCGCTGGTCGACGCGGGGCTGACCAAGGCCGACGTCCGCGCCCTCAGCCACGAGCTGGGCCTGGTCACGGCGGACAAGCCCGCCGCGCCCTGCCTGGCCTCGCGGGTGAGCTACGGCGATCCGGTGACCCCGGAGATCCTGCGCAAGATCGAGACCGCCGAGGCCGCCCTGCGCGACCTGGGGTTCCCCGTCTGCCGCGTCCGCGCCCACGCCCAGGGCACGCTGGCCCGCGTCGAGGTCCCGGGCGAGGAGATCCCCCGCGCGGCCGAGGTCCGCGCCCGCATCGACGCCGCCGTCCGCGACGCCGGCTTCACCTTCTGCTCGCTCGACCTGTCCGGCTTCGCCTCCGGCCGCCTCAACGCCCTGCTTCCGCTGCTTCCGATCTGACCGGCGCCTGTCCTCCGGGAGTACAGATGAGACGTCGGATGTATGACGTATGTTGAATTGTTATGATCAGCGCTCGGGGTCCACGGCGGTGGACGGCGCGGGCGAGCGACGTCCAGGCGGTTGAGAGAGCGCTCCGCCACGGACCGGCAAGCCCCGCCGAGGCAGATCGCCTCGGCGGGGTCGCCGCGTCTCAGCCGTAGAGGCTCAGCTGCGGGTCCACTGCTGGTTGGTCCCGCCGTGGCAGGTCCAGATGTGGATCTTGCTGCCGTTGGCGGTGCCGTTGTTCGACACGTCCAGGCACTTGCCGGAGCCGACGGCGGTGACGCTGCCGTTGCTGTTGAAGGTCCACTTCTGGTTGTTCTGGCCGTTGCAGTCCCAGATGATGACCGCTGTGCCGTCAGCGGTCCCCGCGCCGTTCACGTCCAGGCACTTGCTGCCGTAGACGCGCAGCTCACCGGCGCTGGTGGAGGTCCATTTCTGGTTGGCCTGCCCGCTGCAGTCCCAGATGTCGACCTGGGTGCCGTTGGTCTGGCTGGAGTTGGGCACGTCCAGGCACCTGCCCGACCCGGTGCCCCTGATCGCGGTCCCCGTGCCCGGGCTCGGTGACGGCGAGGGAGAGGGGGTGCCGCTCTGGGGTCCGGCCGACGCCATGACGGACTGGGCGCCCGACGGCCAGTTGCCGTTGGAGACGGTGACGTTGTTGTTGACGACGTTGCCGCGGTCGCCGTTGGTGATGTTGGTGCTGCTGTTGCTCGTCCAGTTGCCGGTGACGGTGAAGTTGCCCATGTTCTCCCCGCCCCAGTAGTTGGCGGTCGCCCAGGTGCCGATGGAGGAGAACACGTTGTTGCGGACGGTGTAGTACTTGGAGCCCTCGTCGAAGTACACGCCGAAGAAGCCGTTGGTCCGCAGGCAGTAGTTGTCGCTGATCACCGCGCTCGGGTTCCACGAGAGCGTGTAGATGCACCCGCCGTCGGTCATCTGCTGCATCACGTCGTGCACGTAGTTGCCGACGAGCTGGTTGTTGGAGGCGGTGGTCGCCGTGGTGTAGCGCGGCTGATAGTTGTACAGACCGCGGTTGGTGTAGGAGGTGTTGCCGCCCGGCTCGTTGGCGCCCCAGCCGTACCCGATCGACATG
This sequence comes from Sphaerisporangium sp. NPDC004334, assembly GCF_053602655.1. Lineage (NCBI taxonomy): Bacteria > Bacillati > Actinomycetota > Actinomycetes > Streptosporangiales > Streptosporangiaceae > Sphaerisporangium > Sphaerisporangium sp. NPDC004334. The sequence goes on along the minus strand of NZ_JBSGDZ010000007.1, from coordinate 62,791 downwards.
CCGGTGTAGGGCAGGTTGTAGACCTCGTTGTGCGAGATCAGGGCGGTGCTGACATAGGTGGGCAGCACCGAGACGATGCCGCGGTAGTCCAGGCCGAGGTCGTGGATGCGGTTGTTGCTGACGGTGATGTTCCGGTTCACCATGCGCTGGTCGCTCGGGTGGTGGGCGTCGGCGCGCACGCCGCCGATCACGATGCCGCCCGCCGAGTTACGGGCGATCTCCGACCGGGTGACCGTGATGTTGCTCGCGCCGAGGCCGACGCCGCTGGCGTGGGCGTTGGCGTCGTTGCCGATGCCGATGGCGGTCTGGCCGAGGTTGGTGAACTGGGAGTCGGTGAAGGTGATGTTGTTGGCCGCGGAGACCTGGACGGCGGCGGGCATCTGGAACCAGTTCGGCCGGGCGGCCTCGAACTGCTGGCAGCCCTCGTTGCAGGAGCCGAAGCTCGGCCAGTTCCAGTTGCCGGCGATGTAGGAGCCGGTCTGCTGGTCCACGAATCCCTGGTTGCTGCTCGGGCCGAGCCAGCTCGTCCCGGTGAAGGTGATGCCGCTGAAGGTGATGTGGTGCGCCGGCGCGTCGTAGGTGCCCCCGACGTCGACCAGGGACTGCAGCACCGGCAGCTCGACGCTGAGGTTGCTCATGTTCTGCCCAGAGGCCGGGATGTAGTACAGGACGCCGGTCCCGGGGTTGATGTACCACTCGCCCGCCGAGTCGAGGAACTCGTAGGCGTTCTCCAGGTACAGCGGCCCCGCCCGGTGCGGGCTGGCGAAGACGTCGTAGCCGAAGTTGTTGTTGTTCCAGGCGGGCTGCTGCATCGTGATCATGCCGCCGCTGATGCTCTGCACCGGCACGTACCGGTCGGTGAAGGAGCCGATGCTCTCCATCTCGACCCGGTTCTGGTTGGCGAGGTTGTTCAGGTAGCTCAAGGCGGAGTTACTGAACCTCATGCCCGTGCTGCCGGCGGTGAAGTCGCCCCGGTTGACCTGGGTGCGCGCGCGGGTGGCGAGGGCGCCGTTGACGTAGAGCTGCCGGGCGTCGATCCCGGTCCCGACACTGGCCCGCCAGATGTTCTTGCCCGAGTCGGCGATCGACCAGCCGGTGACCGCCCGGGCGCCGCTGATCACCGGGTGCGCCGACGCGGCCGCCCGCCACACCACCTGGTATCCGTTGGCGCCGGAGTCGGCGGCGGTCAGCCGTAACGGCGCGGACTGCCGGTACACCCCGTCGGCCAGCTCCACGACGATGTCACCGGACATCCCGCCGACGCGCGACCGCACCGCCGTCTGCGCGCCGGTCAACGAGCAGGGCTGGGCGGCGGTGCAGTCGGTGCCGGTGCCGGAAGGGGAGGCGTAGAGCGTCGTGGTGGCCGCCGAGACGGGAAGGACGGGCGCCACCAGCGCGGCCGCGGCGGTCAGTCCCAGCGCGGCGACCCCGGCCGACACCAACCTCCGCACCACGGATTTCGACAATTGCAACATGGGACCTCCTGATAGGGGTGGGGGTGCGGAAGGCGGAACGCCCTACCGAAGCCGGTCCAGCGGGTTCGGCGCAGGTCTTCGTCAAGCGGTGCCGGGAGGCGCGCGGCCGCTCCGCGACCGGCACCGCCGGCCACGGCGCTCGCCGCCCATCGCCGCTCACTTTCCCCAGAGCGGCCGGTGATCCCGGCCCTCTGCTGCGGAAGGTAATTCGTATGACGTAAGCCGTCAATAGGGTGTCCGCAGCCGCGCCCGCCGCGCCAGAGCGGAGCCGTGGGCCAGGCGCCGGCGGCACGCCCGGTAGACACGCAGGCCAAGCCGCCGGGCCCGTTCACCTCTCCGTAGGGATGCGGGCCCGCGGGGGCATGAAAGCTTCATGGAGGCGGCCCGGCCGGCTCCGCTCCAACGCGCGCGACCGCCGCCTGCCGGGCTCTTCGTCACGGCGCACCTGCGGCGATCATGACCGAGGCTGACCGGAGCGACATCGGACAGGGGGCTCGCCAAACATCACCCGTATGATGTGTAATGTCTTTACGGTGGAGTACAGTGGGGGTCAAGTCGTGACGCCGTCTGCGGCGCGCCATCCGGAGGGGACATGACGGCATCACAGCATGCAGAGGTGAGTGCTACCACTCCCCCGGCGTGGGCGCGACGACCGGCCAACCTCGCCAAGGCGGTCACCGCCGAGCTGGTCGAACGCATCGTACGCGGAGTGCACCCTCCCGGCGTGGCGCTGCCCCGCGAGGCCGACCTGTGCGAGACCTTCTCGGTCAGCAGGACCGTCATCCGCGAAGCGGTGAAGATCCTCCAGGAGAAGGGCCTGGTGCAGGTCCGTCAGGGCTTCGGCACCCTCGTCACTCCGCCGACGAACTGGGACATGCTCGACGAGCTCGTCCTCGGGGTCACCATCGCCGAAGACGAGTCCCTGGCCATCCTCGACGACCTCGTCGTCACCCGGCGCCTGCTGGAGTCCGACATGGCCAACGTCGCCGCGCGCCTGGCGGACGAGGAGACCGTCGAGCGGCTGCGCGCTCTGGTCGACCGCATGGACGAACTGGTGGAGGATCCGCTCACCTACGCCGACCACGACCGCGCCTTCCACGACACGATCATGCAGAGATCCGGCAACCGCATCGCCCGGGGTGTGGTCCGCTCCCTGGAGAAGCAGGCCATCAACACCGCCCGCTACATGGGCCGCACCGAGCCCGCGTTGTGCGTGGCCTCCAACCAGGGCCACCGGCGCATCTACGAGCGCATCGCGGCCAGGGACCCCGCGGGCGCCGCCGAGGCGATGTTCACGCACATCACCGAGGCGTGGCTGGTCCGCCGTACCGGTCGAAGCGCACCCGTGCGCCTGCAGCGATAGCACCGGGCGCACTCGTGCCCGTGCAGCGATAGCACCGGGCGCACTCGTGCCCGTGCAGCGATAGCACCGGGCGCACTCGTGCGCGTACAGCGATGACTCCGGCCACGGCCGTCCCGATCACCTGACGCCCCGCCAGGGACGCCGCACCGCCGCTCACGAGGTGGGTGAGGTCACCGAAGCGGCGGTCCGCCGGGGCCGATCACGGGCACGCCCCGGCGGCCCCGGTCCAGCCGATCCGTGCCCCCCGCCGTCAGGCGCCGAGCCGGTAGAACGCCGACGCGGTGCCCGACCAGATCGCCTGCCTTTCCGGCACGGTCAGCTCGCCGATCAGTTCCTCCACGGCGCCCCGCCAGGCGACGGCACCGGCCCCGAGCTCGGCGAGGGGCCAGTCGGACCCGTACATCAGCCGCTCCGGACCGAAGGCCTCCAGCGCCACGCCGACCACGCGGCGCAGCCCCGCCCGATCGCCGATGCGCAGCATTCCGGCCATCCCGGAGATCTTCGCGTAGGCGTTGGGCCGGGCGGCGAGCTCGCGCAGGCCGGCCTCCCAGCCGGCGGTGTCGCCGGTCTCGGCGATCCCGCCGAGGTGGTCGACGACGAAGCGGACCTCAGGGTGCGCGGACACGACGGCCGCGGCCGACGGCAGTTGCCACGACCGCACGACCAGATCGAAGCCGAGGCCGCGCGCGGCCAGCCCCTTCAACCCCGTCGCCACCTCGGGCCGTGACAGCCAGCCGGTGTCGGGATCGATGTGCACCAGGTGGCGGATCCCGACCAGCCGACCCCGCGCGGCGGGGTCCAGCGCGTCCACCTGCGCGGCGACATCGCCCGTCAGGTCGATCCAGCCCACCACCCCGGCGATGCGCGGGCTCGGGTGGGCCAGCAGCCGCCGCGTCTCGGCGGCGCTGTTGCTCGACTGCACGACGACGGCGGCCTGAATGCCCGTCGAGTCGAGCATCCGCTCCAGATCTCCGGGCGCGAAGTCCCGGTCGATCGCCGCCATCGTCGCCGGGTCGATCCACGGCTGGGGGTCGGTCCGCCGGTTCCAGAGATGGACGTGCGCGTCGAGGGAACGGCTCACGGCAGATGCCAGATCTCGTCGAGCGGCTGCCACAGGGCGCCGGGATCGCGCTCCTCGACGATGCGCACCTGGCACGGATCGGTGTGGGTCCACCACTCGCGTGTCACGGGGTCCTCGGCGATGCGGGCCATGTCGGCGGCGTGATCCTCGCCGACGTACTCGTAGTAGGCGAACAGGGTGTCGCCGACGATGAAGATGGAGTAGTTGGTCACGTTCGCGTCGCGCAGGGTCTGCTCCACCTGCGGCCAGACGTCGCGATGCAGTTCCAGGTACTCCTCGCGGCGCTCCGGCCGGACCCCGACGACCAGGGCGTGACGCTCGACGCGGCGCCCGGCGCTCACGACCCCACCCGTTCCACCGCGGGGGCGCCGATGGGCTCGTCCTGACGCGAGTCGGGGACGATGCGCAGGCCCGCCCGGTTGGGACGGACATGCGGCCCGGTGGTGGCGGCCGGCGGGTTGGCGGCGCGCACGGCGTTGATGTGCTCCTCGTCGACCTGGATGCCGATGCCCGGCTCGTCGCCGAGGACGATCCCTCCGTCCGCGAACTCCTGGTCGATCGTGAGACCGACCGGCGAGGAGAGGTCCTGGACCTCGAAGGTCAGGTGGTTGGGCACCGCCACGGCGGCGTGCGCCAGGGGGTTGCCGTGGTAGGCCACCGGGCTCACCGGCAGGTCGAGGCTGTGGGCCACGGCGGCCACGCGCAGGAAGTGGGTGATGCCCCACACGTTGCCCACCTGGACGATGTCGACGGCGTCGGCGTCCAGCAGCGGCCGGTACTGCTCGAGGCCGGTGAGGTTCTCGCCGGTCGCGACGGCGGCGCGGATGCCCTGCCGGACCGAGGCCAGCCCGGCCGCGTCCCAGCGCCGCACCGGCTCCTCGATCCAGGTGAGGTCGACCGTGCGCTCCAGCGCCGTGACGAACCGGACCGCCTGCGATCGGTTCCACGACTCGTTGGCGTCGAACATCAGGGCGGGATGCGCCGAGTTGCGCCCGAGGACGTCCCGCAACGCCTCCAGCCGGCGCAAGTCGTGCGCCAGGTTGCGGCCGCCCTTGAGCTTGCCGGCGCTGAACCCGCGGTCGGCGAAGCGCTCGTACAGGCGTACCAGGGCGTCGTCGTCGAGGGCGATGTCCAGCCCGGAGGCGTAGCCGGGGACGAACCGGTCCAGGCCGCCGAGGGTGCGCCAGAGCGGCTCCCCGGCCGCCTTGGCCTTCAGGTCCCAGAGGGCCATGTCGATCGCGCCGATGGCGCCGAACGTCGCGCCCGAGTGGCCGGTCTTGAACACCCGGGCCAGCATCCGGTCATAAAGCGCCGAGACGGCCCGGGGATCCTCGCCCTCGACGGCGCCGAAGACGCGGTCGATGTCGCCGTGCGCACCGAGTCCGACCCCCTCGAGACCGCTGTCGGTCTCGAGGATCAGCACGTGCACCTCGGTACGCGGCTCGGGCATGACCCCGTTGGCGTCGCCGATCAGGCGTCCCCAGTCGTGCTCTGTTGTCAGGCTGCGATAGCCGGTGACCTTCACATTGCTCCTTTGGCAGGGTTTCGGCTCACTCCTTGGTGCCGCCCGCCGTCATGCCGGCGACAAGGAAGCGCTGCGCGAAGAGAAAGACGATCAGCACGGGCAGCACCGAGATGACGGTCGCGAGCGCGAGCGTCGGCAACTGCACGGACTGGGCCCCGGCGGAGCTGGGGTTGAACGCCGGGGTCGAGGCGAGCAGGGAGGTCAGCCCGACCTGGATCGGGTAACCGTCGCTCGAGGGCAGCATCACGAAGGGCAGGAAGAAGTTGTTCCAGCTCTGCACGAAGCTGAAGAACGCGACGAGCGCGATGATCGGCGCGGCCAGCGGCAGCGCGACCCGCGTGAACACCTGGAGCTCGCTGCACCCGTCGAGGCGGGCCGCCGCGAGCAGGTCACGCGGAACGCTCGTCGAGAAGTAGATGTAGGTGAGATAGACGCCGAACGGGAAGAACGACATCGGCAGGATCACCGAGAGCGGGCTGCCGATCAGCCCCACCACGTTCAGCTCCAGGAAGATGGGCAGCACCAGCGCGGTGTTCGGGATCAGCATCACGATCAGCGTCAGCACCAGCAGCAGCCGCCGGAAGCGGAACTCCGTCAGGGCCATCGCGTAGCCCGCCGGGATGCTGGCGATGAGCGTGATGACCAGCGCGCCGAGCGCGTACAGCGCCGAATTGCCCACCCAGGCGGTCACCGCGCCGTCCTGGAAGCCGAACAGCTGGTCCCAGTTGGCGGCCAGGTCGCCGAGACTTCCGGGCAGGAACGGACTGCCGATGATGAGCCCGCGCGCCGACTTCGTCGTCGCCAGCAGCAGCCAGACGATCGGGATGGCGAAGAAGAGCACGAAGACCACGACCACGACCGCCACGATCGTGCGGCCGCTCCAGCCACCCAGGCCGCTGCGGCTCTTGGCGTGGCGGCCGGCGTCCACTGTCGTCATGGGCTCAGCCCCTCTCGAACAGGCCGCCGCGCGTCACGAAGACGGCCGACAGCGCGAGGGCGATGACCAGCAGCAGCAGCGAGATGGCCGCCGCTCCGTTGAAGTCGTTCTGCTGGAAGGCGTACTGGTAGGCGAGCTGGTTGAGCGAGTAGTCGTTGGGCACCACCGCGTTGCTGGCCTGCGAGAGCAACTGGGGCTCGACGAACAGCTGCGTGCCGGCGGCGAGCGACATGATGCCCATGTAGGAGATCCACTTGCGCAGCAGCGGCAGCTGGACGCGCCAGGCGATCTGCACGGTGGTCGCGCCGTCGATGCGCGCCGCCTCGATCACGTCGTGGCTGATGTTGTTCAGCGCGCCGTACATGATGACGATCCAGCCGCCGGCGCCGGTCCAGAAGGCGATGATGGCGAAGACCGGAGGCAGGTTGCCGGGCACGATGGTCTGCACGAAGCTCGAGAAGCCCAGCAGGTGGAGCAGCCCGGATACCGGGCTCGCGGTCGGGTCGAGCACGAACAGCCACAGCAGCACGCTGGAGGCGCCCGCCAGGGCGCCCGGCAGGTAGAAGATGAAGCGCAGCGTCCGGCTCATCCACCGCACGCGCACCGCGTGCACGACGATGGCCAGGAACGAGACCAGCACCACCAGGGCGACCAGCCAGATCACCAGGTACAGCGCGACGTGCGTGACGGCCGGCCCGAAACGGAAGTCGCCGACGACCTTGACGAAGTTGTCAACGCCGGCGAAGCCGCCGTCGCCGGTGGTGAACGCGAGGTAGAGGGCGTAGAACGCGGGCAGGATCCCGAACGCGACCGCGAGGATCGCGTACAGGGCGATGAAGGCGTAGCTCATCGCGCTGCGTTCTGCGCCGTCACCGCGGCCGGCCGGCCGCCTGTGCGCGTTCGCCACCGGCGGGGCGGCTTCGCCCGCCGTCGTCATCTCACTTGATCGTGTAACCATTGACCTGGGCTTGGTTCTTGATGGCGGTCTCCCATTCGGGAAGCAGGTCGACCAGGCTCTTGCCGCCGGCGATCGCGGGAGTGACCGTCTTGGCCCAGATCGCCTCCTGGCTGAAGATCCCCGAACCCCATCCGGTCCAGATCTCCGAGCCGGCCTTGACCAGCGCCTGCAGGTCGCCGGCGTAGTAGCCGCTCGACTCCTGCTTCTTGATCCACTTGTCCGCCGCCGGGGCGTAGGCCGGGAAGCCGGGAGCGAGGTTCACCTGGTAGTCGTCCGCCGTCGTGACGAACTCGACGAACTTCTCGGCCGCCTTGAGGTTCTTGGAGTGGCTGCTGACGAACCAGGTGCCGCCGCCGACGTTGCCGGTCACGGCCTCCTCGCCCTTCCACGCCAGCGGCGCGGCGACGCCGAGCTGGCCCTTGGGGACGTTGAGGGACTGCGGGTTGTTGAAGATGGCGCCCGCGTACCAGGCCGGGCCCGGCATCATGAGCACCTTGTCGGCGTACTTCTTCACGAACTCGGGGGTGAAGACGCTGATGTTGGGGGTGGTGCCGTTCTTGACCAGCGTGTCGAGCATCGCGGCGACCCGCTTGCACTCATTGGTGCCGGTGCTGACCGTCACCTCCTTGGGACCGGTGACGCCGTTCGCCTGGCACTTGCCGCTCCACATGTAGATCTCTGGGGCGAAGGCGTCTCCGACGGTCCCGACGATGTAGCCGGAGTGCTCCTGGGCGACCTTCTCACCGATCGCCTGGTACTCCTCCCACGTCGTGGGGACGGAGTAGCCGAACTTGTCGAACAGGCTCTTGTTGTACCAGAGCACCACCTGCGCGAGGTCGTTGCGGAGGCAGTAGACCTTGCCCTCGACGGTGCATGGGTTCAGCGAGCCCTTGGTGAAGTTGTCGAGCGTGCTCTGCGGAACCAGCCCGTCACTGAGCACGGCCGCGTACGCCTGCTTGCCGTTGGTCTTCTGGCTCGCCCACGCCGCGTCGTTGTTCTGCGACGAGAAGACCACGTCCGGCCAGCCGCTGCCCGCCTGGTCGAACAGCTGGATCTTGGTCCGGAAGGAGTTGGAACCGTTCGCCGAGCCGTCGTAGGTGACCACGTTCAGCTTCGCGTCGGGGTTGGCCTTCTTGAAGGCGTCCACCGCGCTCGACCGGTCGGCGTCCACCCACACCGTGATGGGGGCCTTGTCATCTTGCGCGGCCTTCGGAGCCCCGTTGGACCCGGAGGAGGCGCCGCCGCCGCCTCCGCAGCCGGCCACCGTCAGTGCGATGGCGATGGACCCGGCACCGGCGATGCCCATCCATCGGCGCGTACGTCCCGCCTTTGTGCTATCGACCATAGGAGTGTCCCTGTCTGGACGGTCATGTTGACGTGCTGTTCATCGGGTCGAAATATAAGACCATACGTATTATGTTTGCAAGGGTTCCCTTCACCTCGTGGCACGAGCGATAACAGCCGCCACAAGGTGAGGCGCTCCGGCGATCCCCTCCGCGTCCCCCGAGTTCGGACAAGTGGCGCATCGGTGCAGCATCGCGATGAAACTTTCAGCACAAGGCGGTCGCGGATGATGTGATCCGGCCCAGCAAGGAGCGGCCGGAGTCCCGCGCGGCGCCGGCGATCACCCGGGCCGACGCTTGACGGCAGCTCAGCACATCGTATTTGCTCCGCCGCATCACCCGTCCACCAGCGAGGGGTCGGCCCCGCCCCGTGAATGTTATCGATAACATCACCTCCCCCGCCTCTCGCCGGGACGACCGGCCGCCGCGCGCGGGCGCCGTCCCGCCGGCCGTGGTGACGACGGCCGCCCCATCGCGCGGGCCTCTGGGACGAGAACGGCAATGACCACGATCACGGCTTATCACGGAGGAATCAGATGCGCAGGATCCTGAAATGGGCGCTGGCGGCGTCACTGGCCGCCGGGTCCCTGGTCGCGGTCGGCGGCGCGACGTCGCCGGTCGCCGCCCTGGAGAACGGGCTGGCCCGTACGCCGCAGATGGGGTGGAACGACTGGAACAGCTTCGGCTGCAACGTCAACGAGACGCTCATCCGGCAGACCGCCGACATCATGGTGTCCAGCGGCATGGCGGCGGCGGGCTACCAGTACGTCAACATCGACGACTGCTGGTCGACCAAGAGCCGCAACGGAAGCGGCGACCTGGTGGCCGATCCGCAGAAGTTCCCCAGCGGCATCAAGGCCCTGGCCGACTACGTGCACGGCAAGGGGCTGAAGCTCGGCATCTACTCCTCGGCCGGCACCACGACGTGCGCGGGGTATCCCGCCGCCCTCGGCAACGAGCGCCGCGACGCCAACCTGTGGGCCTCGTGGGGCATCGACTACCTGAAGTACGACAACTGCGGCGACCACCAGGGCAAGAACGGCCAGCAGCGCTACACCGCCATGCGTGACGCGCTGGCCGCCACCGGCCGCTCCATCCTGTACAGCCTGTGCAACTGGGGCCAGGAGAGCGTCTGGACCTGGGGAATGGCGACGGGCAACTCCTGGCGGACCACCGGCGACATCCAGGCCAACTGGAACTCCATCACCGGTCTGCTGGACCAGCAGGTCGGCCTGGACGCCTACTCGGGGCCCGGCGGCTGGAACGACCCCGACATGCTGGAGGTCGGCGTCGGCTCGCTGACCGCCACCGAGGGCCGGGCGCACTTCAGCCTGTGGGCGCTGCTGAACGCCCCGCTCATCGCCGGCAACGACATCCGCTCGATGAGCTCCGACACCCGCACGACCCTGACCAACACCGAGGTCATCGCGGTGAACCAGGACTGGGGCGGCAGGCAGGGCACCAAGATCAGCGACAACGGGAACCTGGAGGTGTGGCGCAAGCCCATGTCCAACGGCTCGGTCGCGACCGTCCTGCTCAACCGCGGCACCAGCACCGCGACCGTCTCCACCACCGCCACCGCCCTCGGGCTCGGCTCCGGCTCCTCCTACTCGGTGCGCGACCTGTGGGCGCACACCACCGGCTCCTCCGCAGGGACGATCAGCGCCTCGGTGCCCGCCCACGGAGCCGCCATGTACATCGTGTCCGGCGGCGGCACCCCGCCCAGCCCGACCCCCACGCCCACCCTGCCGGCGGGCGGCTCGATCAAGGGCACGGCGTCGGGACGGTGCCTGGACGTCAACAACGCCGGCACTGCGAACGGCACCGGCGTCATCATCTGGGACTGCAACGGTCAGACCAACCAGCAGTGGAGCTCCACGAGCGCCAGTGAGCTGCGGGTCTACGGCAACAAGTGCCTGGACGTGAACGGCGCGGGCACGGCCAACGGCACCAGCGTCATCATCTGGGACTGCAACGGGCAGAACAACCAGAAGTGGCGGTTCAACTCCGACGGCACCATCACCGCCGTCGGCGCGAACAAGTGCCTGACCGCGGCCGACAACGCCACGGCCAACGGCACCAAGATCGTCATCTGGGACTGCAACGGCGGCGCCAACCAGCGCTGGGCCCGCGCCTGACATCCTCCGGCCCCGTCCGGGGCGGTCCTGTCCGGGGTGGCTCGCGCCCCGGACGGGACCGCTGAAATATTCACGGCCGAGGCCGGGCGGGTAAGCCGGCTTGGCCCAGGTAGACGCGGGCGCGGAGCGCCCGGCGGCCCGGCACCGCCTTGACGGGGCCGGGCCGCGTCGTATTTGCTCCGCCGCACACCACCAATCACGACCCCGGCCTCGACGCGGTTGGTGTTAGCGGTAACAGGCGCCGGGCCGATCGTGATCGCCGGACGAGGCGGGCCGCCGACGTCTCACGTGAGCACGAGCACCATGAGGCAGCGATGTTAGCGCTAACAGGCATCGGGTCCCGTCTTCGGAGACGTGCGGGGCCCGGCGCCCGCCAGAGGGCCGCTCCCCGGGACGACGGGGCGCAGAGGGAGAATTCACCACCTCAGGAGTGAACGTGAGACCAGCGATTCCACAGCCCGCCAGAGCGGGGTTCAGGCGCGCAGCCGCCTGGCTCGCGGCCCTGCTGTGCATGATGACCTTGCTCCCGGCCGCCGCGGCCCGGGCGGACAACCCCATCGTCCAGACCGTCTACACCGCGGACCCGGCTCCGCTGGAGTACAACGGCCGGCTGTACTTGTACACCGGGCACGACGAGGACGGCTCGACGTACTTCACCATGAAGGACTGGCGGGTGTGGTCGACCACCGACATGGTCAACTGGACCGACCACGGTTCGCCGCTCAGCGTCGCCACCTTCAGCTGGGCGAAGTCGGACGCGTGGGCCGGGCAGACGATTTACCGCAACGGCAAGTTCTACTGGTACGTCCCGACGACCAACCGGTCGACCGGCCGGATGGCGATCGGGGTGGCGGTCTCCGACAGTCCCACCGGGCCGTTCAAGGACGCAATCAGCCGCCCGCTGGTCGAGAACGGTGAGATCGACCCCACGGTGTTCATCGACGACAACGGCCAGGCCTACCTGTACTGGGGCAACCCGCACCTGTCGTATGTGAAGCTGAACACCGACATGATCTCCTACTCGGGCGGCGTGTCGCAGATCCAGCTCACCACCGCCGGGTTCGGCAGCCGCAGCGGGGACGCCAACCGGCCGACCCTGTTCGAAGAGGGGCCGTGGGTCTACAAGCGCGACGGCCTGTACTACATCGTGTTCGCGGCCAAGTGCTGCTCGGAGTTCATCGCCTACTCCACGGCCACCAGCCCGACCGGCCCGTGGACCTACCGGGGAACGATCATGCCGACGCAGGGCGGCAGCTTCACCAACCACCCCGGCGTCATCGACTACAAGGGCAATTCGTACTTCTTCTACCACAACGGCGCGCTGCCGGGAGGCGGCGGTTACACCCGTTCGGTCGCCGTGGAGAAGTTCAGCTACCGATCCGACGGCACCATTCCCACGATCAACATGACCACGACCGGCGCTCCCCAGGTGGGCACGCTCGATCCCTACGTCCGGCAGGAGGCCGAGACGATCGCCTGGGAGTCCGGCGTGGAGACCGAGGCCGCCGGCGAGGGCGGCATGAACGTCGGCTGGATCGAGAACGGCGACTACATCAAGGTCAAGGGCGTCGCGTTCGGCTCCGGCGCCACCTCCTTCAACGCCAGGGTCGCCTCGGGCGCCAGCGGCGGCAAGATCGAGCTGCGCCTGGACGGCACCAGCGGCACGCTGGTGGGGACGTGCACCGTCCCGGGCACCGGCGGCTGGCAGACCTGGACGACCGTCTCCTGCTCGGTCAACGGCGCGACGGGAACCCACGACCTGTACTTCAGGTACACCGGCGGCAGTGGCACCCTGTTCAACGTGAACTGGTGGCAGTTCACCGGCTCCGGCGGCCCGAGCCCCACTCCGACGCCCACTCCCACGCCCACGCCGACCCCGACTCCCACCCCCACGCCCACCCCCACACCCACGCCGACCCCCACGCCCACTCCGACGCCCACGCCCACACCGACCCCCGGCGGCGCCTGCAGCGCGGTCTACCGCACCACCAACTCCTGGTCGGGCGGCTTCCAGGGCGAGGTCACGGTGACGGCCGGCAGCTCGGCGATCAACGGCTGGACCGTCAAGTGGACCCTGGCGAGCGGGCAGAGCATCACCCAGCTCTGGAGCGGCACGCTGAGCACCAGCGGTTCCGCCGTGACGGTGAAGAACGCCTCCTACAACGGCTCACTCGGGGCGTCCGCTTCGACGACGTTCGGCTTCACCGGCGGCGGCAGCCCGTCGACGCCGACCCTCACCTGCACCAGCCCGTGAGGACGGCGGCACCCTGACCGACGACGGTGTGGGTGCGCCGCTGTGCCGGCGCACCCACACCGCGTCGTCCCTACCGGGTCACGCTGAAGTCGCTGAAGCCGAACTGCCCCGTCACGCCGGCGGCGTGCGAGGTCGCGATCAGTCCGGCGTCCTGCGTCTCGGCGATGCCGGGCAGGGTGACGGTCGGCCCCACCTTGGTCCAGTCGGCGCCGTTGGTGGAGTAGTAGCCGCTGACCCCGTCGGCGGCGCGGACGAGACGGACCCAGGCCGGCGCCTTGACCCCCGAGGCTCCGGCGAAGGAGTCGAGGTACCCGTTGCCGTTGGCGTCCCACTGGAAGGCGACCCCGTTGCCGGGGGTGACGACCAGGGCGGCGTATCCGGGCGACGACGCGGCGGCGGTGAGGTCGTTGCGGATCACCACACCCGCCTTTGCCCAGGCGTTGGTGTTATCCATCTGGGTGACCCGCGCGGTCACGGTGGCGGTTCCGGCGACCGCGTCGTCCTGGTAGAGGGCGCCGTACTCGTCGAAGGAGCCGCCGCCGTCCTGCCAGATGTCGGTCCCGGAGGTCAGGATGGCGTACGCGCCCGCGGCCTCGGCGAACCGGCTCGGCACCGAGCCGTGCCCCTTGAGGGAGGTCAGCGGGTTGAGCGCGGTCACCGTCGCCGACCGCTTCAGCTCGTAGTCGGTCTTGCCGGCCCGGAACCTCACCGACACCGCGACCGGCGCGCGGCTGACCGGCGCCGTGAACGACGCGGGCGCCGTGATCTTCCAGGACGCGGTGACCGAGGCTCCGGGAGCGAGCCCGCGCTTCGCCGGCTTGCCGACCGATTCGGCCTGCCAGCCCTCGGGGACGGCGACCGAGGCGCTCAGCTTGTCGGCGCGGCCCTCACTCACGTTCGCCACCGTGGCGGTGAGCGTGGCGGTCTCGCCGGCGCTCACGTTGGCCGGGTCGACCGTGAGGTAGGCGCCGAGCGGCGGCCGCTGCGGGTCCGGGGACCCGCGGTACGGGCCCCTAGGGCCGGCGTTGTAGATCACCCGGCCGGCCTCGATCGGCGGGTTGCCGGCGGAGATGGTGACGTTGTCGCGGGTGAGATTCCCGCGGCTGCCGTTGACGATCCCGGTGATGGCCGGGTTGGTCGTGTAGTTGCCGACGACCGTGAAGTCGCCGGTGTGGTTGCCGTTCTGGTTGTTGGCGTGCGCCCACTGCGCGGCGGTGTTGACGAAGACGTTGTGGCTCGCGCTCAGGTACCGGGAACCCTCGTCGAAGTACAGCCCGAGCTGCCCGCTGTTCTCGCAGAAGTTCTCGTCGATGGTGCTGCGCGGCATCGCCGAGAGCGTGTAGATGCAGCCGGCGTCGAACATCGTCTGGACGACGTTGCGCACGTGGTTGCCCACGACGCGGACGTCGCTCGAGGTCGTCGGCGTGTCGTAGATCGGCTGGAAGTCGTAGAGGCCGCGGTTGAGGTACTCGGGGCTGCCCCCGGGGTCGTTGGCGCCCCAGCCGTAACCGAGCCCGATGCCGGTGTAGGGCATGTCGGAGACGTAGTTGTGCTCGATGGTCAGACGCGAGACATAGCTGGCGAAGATCGCGTCCTGGTCCAGGTACTCGCGGGCGGTCGCATAGACGCGGTTGTCGCTGAGCCGGATGTCGCTGTTGACCATGCGGGGGTCGGACGGGTGGTGGGCGTCGGGCCGTACGCCGCCGACCATGATGCCGCCGCCGGCGCTCGCGGTGAACGTGCTGCCCTCGACCGCGATGTCGTGCGCGCCGAGCCCGATGCCGGAGGCGTGGGCGTTGGCGTCGTTGCCGATGCCGAGCGCGAGCGAGCCGAGGTTCACGAAGGTGGCACCGGTGAACCGGACGCCCTCCGCCGCCGACACCTGCACCGCGGCGGACGACTGCGCCCAGCCGTTGCGCGAGCCCTCGAATCCCTTGCAGCCGAACGCGCAGGAGGTGAAGGCGTCGGCCGGACGGTCGGGCTGGACACCGGAGATGAACACGCCGGTCTGCTGGTTGGCGTACCCGTCGGGCGAACTCGGGTGCAGCCACGTGGTGCCGGTGAAGGTCAGGCCCTCGAACCGCAGGTCGCGTGCCGGCTGGTCGTAGGTGCCGCCCACCTGGAGCAGCGACTCCAGCCGCGGCAGCTCCACGCGCGCCCGCGAGAGATCCTGTCCGGGGAGCGGCTTGTAGTACAGCGTCCCGGCGGTGGTGTCCAGGTACCACTCGCCGGGCTCGTCGAGGAACCTCTTGGAGTTCAGCAGGAAGAACGTCGGCGTGCGGAGCGGCGACTGGATGGTGTCGTAGCCGTAGGTGTTGTTGTCCCACGCGGGCTGCTGCATGACGACCGTGGAACCCGAGATGCTCCGCACCGGCGCGAACCGGTTGGTGAAGGACAGCATCGCCTGAAGTTCGACGCGCTTCTGGTCGGGCAGCGTGGCAAGGTAGGCCAGGGCGGGGTTGTTGACGGTGAAACCGGTCGCGTTGAGCGTGATGTCGCTGCGCGCGATCTTGGTCCGCGCCCGCTGTGCGAGAACGCCGTCGACATAGAGCTGCCGGCTGTCGAATCCGGGGCCGACCTGGGCCTTGTAGACGCCCGTGGCCGCATCGTCGGGTTCCCAGCCGGTGACGGGCTTGGCGCCGCTCAGTACGGGCTTGGCTCCACGCGCGGCCTTCCAGGTCACGGTGTGCCCGGCGCGGCCGGAGTCGACGGCGTCGAACCGCAGCGGCGAGGTCAGCCGGTAGGTGCCGTCGAGGAGTTCGACTGTGACGTCGCGCTTCCCCTCGGCCGCCGCCTCGCGCGCCCGTCTCTGTGCTTCCTCAAGGGTCGCCAACGGCCGGCCGGCACTGCCCGGACCCTTGTCGTCGGCGTTCTCGGCTCCGGCGGGGGCGACCACGATCGTGTGGCCCGCTCTGGCCGCCTCGGCCTGCGCGGCGACCGGAGCGATGAGTGATCCCATCGTGATCAGCAGGGCGGCGGATGCCGCGACCGATGTTCGCCTGTGCGACATGAGCGACGAACGCACGTGTGTTCCCTTCTTTCGGCACGGGGAGAGGGATGGCTGCACGGCGGTCAACGTCGAAATGGGTCACCCGGTGCGACCGCCGGCATACGTCCTGAATGTCCCGTTGATCACCATCCGCGCAGGAACGTAACTCGTATGACGTCCTACGTCAATACCGATGACACACGCGTACGCCTCGGTATCGCAGGCATTGAGGGTGAAACTTACATTTCGGCCGACCGGCAGAGGCGAGGGCGATTCCTCACCGCCGCCGCGACGCGCTCGCGTGACGACCGCCCGCGCGACCGACGGCGCCCCCGAGGGGAACCGCCGACGTTGAGCAGGGCATATGGCGGCGTGGACGCCATATGGGGCCGGCGACGGCGGACGGGTTCCAGGAGGCGCGACGGCGAGGCGGGGGCTTGGAGAGGCCGCACGGCACGCGGAGCCCGATGTGCTAAGTCTGAAACTTGCGTCTTGACGGACCGTCACCTTGGGCCGGTAATTAGTACCTATGTCCCCGAGAGGATCTCTCGGAGCAGGCGCAGGAGGCGTGGGAACGCCGATGGCGCCGAGCGGTTTTTCGACCTCACATGCCATCACATCGAGTCCGCAAGGACACGTACCAGGTTGTTAGCGCTAACACTGTCTCGGAGGCCGCCGGCGCATCCCCCGGCGGCCCGCCCCTCAAGGCCGCGGCCGCCCCTGGTCACGCCGGCCCGGCCGGCGTCTCGTCACACCGATTTCGCCCCTCACCGAAAGGACCCCCCATGAGCCGGCGAAGAGAAAGCACGGTGCGCGTCGCCGTGAGAGCCGCGGTCGCGCTGCTGACCATCGCGATGATGTCCCTGATAGGCGCCTCGGCCGCCCAGGCGGCGGTCGGGATCACGATCAACGGTGGTTCCGGCGGCCGTACCTTCGACGGCGTCGGCGCCATCAGCGGCGGCGGCGGCAACAGCCGCCTGCTCATCGACTATCCCGAGCCGCAGCGAGGCCAGATCCTGGACTATCTGTTCAAGCCCGGGTACGGCGCGGCGATGCAGATCCTGAAGGTCGAGATCGGCGGCGACACCAACTCCACCGACGGCGCGGAGCCGAGCCACCGGCACACCTCCGCCGACCTCGACTGCAACCGCGGGTACGAGTGGTGGCTGATGGAGCAGGCCAAGGCCCGCAACCCCAACATCAAGCTGGTCGGCCTCTCGTGGGGCGCCCCCGGCTGGCTCGGCAACGGCAACTTCTGGTCCCAGGACACCATCAACTACCTGGTCGACTGGCTCGGCTGCGCCAAGAACAGCCACGGGCTGACCATCGACTACCTCGGCGGCTGGAACGAGAAGGGCCGCGACCTCAACTGGTACGTCAACCTCAACAGCGCGCTGGACTCCCGGGGATTCGGCAACGTCAAGATCATCGCCTCGGATGACTGGGGCTTCGACGTGGCCAACGACGCGGCCAACAACACCGCCTTCCGCAACGCCGTCGACGTGTTCGGCGGCCACTACGTGTGCGGCTACCGCGGCGCCCAGCAGAACTGCCCCAGCTCAACCACCGCCATCAACTCCGGCAAGGTCCTGTGGGCCAGCGAGAACGGCTCCGATGACTACAACGACGGCGCCAAGGCGCTGGCTCGGGGCATCAACCGGGACTACATCGACGGGAAGATGACCGCCTACATCAACTGGCCGGTCATCGCCGCGATCCCGCCGAACCTGCCCTTCTCCACGATGGGCGTGGCGGTGGCTCCCCAGCCGTGGTCGGGTTACTACGCGATCGGCAAGAACGCCTGGGTGATGGCGCAGACCACGCAGTTCACCACGCCGGGGTGGAAGTACCTCGACTCCTCCACCGGCTACATCGGCGGCAACCGCAACAACGGCAGCTACGTCTCGCTGAAGTCGGCCAACAACTCCGACTACAGCACGATCATCGAGACCATGGACGCCACCGCCGCCCAGACGCTGAACTTCAACGTCACCGGAGGCCTGTCCACCGGCCAGGTGCACGTGTGGGCGACCAACCTCAACTCCGGCAACGCCTCCGACCACTTCGTCCACACCACCGACCTCACGCCCTCGGGCGGCGCGTTCTCGCTGACCGTGCAGCCCGGATACGTGTACACGATCACCACCACGACCGGCCAGGGCAAGGGCACCGCCACCAGCCCCGCCCGCGGCTCGCTGGCCCTGCCCTACTCCGACACCTTCGACTCCTACGCCACCGGCCGCGAGGCGAAGTACCTGCAGGACATGCAGGGCTCCTTCGAGATCACCGGCTGCGGCGGCGGACGCACCGGGCAGTGCGTGCGCCAGATGGCCCCCCGCCAGCCGATCCTGTGGACCGGCGGTTCCCACCCCTACGCCCTGCTGGGCGACCTCGGCTGGGCCAACTACACCGTCTCCACCGACGTGCTGCTCGAGCAGAGCGGCTACGCCGAGGTGATCGGCAGGGCCGGCGGCCAGCACTCCTTCGGCCCCGAGGGGTTGAACGCCTACTACCTGCGCGTCAGCGACAACGGCGCCTGGCAGATCCTGCGCAACAACATCGACAACCAGATGACCACGCTGCGCAGCGGGACCGTCGCCTCCCTCGGCACCGGCCGCTGGCACACCCTGACGCTCGGCTTCTCGGGCGGCACCATCACCGCCGGCATCGACGGCGCCCAGGTGGGCTCGGTCACCGACGGCACCTGGGGCGCCGGCCAGGTCGGCATCGGCACCAGCACCACCGAGACCGCCCAATTCGACAACCTCACGATCACCCCCGGCCAGGGCGGCGGCACCGGAAACGGCAACCTGCTGCGCGGACAGGCTTCCGGCCGTTGCATCGACGTGCCGAACCAGTCGCAGACCAACGGCACCCAGGTGGCGCTGTGGGACTGCAACGGCGGGGCCAACCAGCAGTGGCCCCTCACCTCCGCCAAGCAGCTCCAGGTGTACGGCACCAAGTGCCTGAGCGCCGAGAACGGCGGGACCTCGGCCGGAACCCGGGCGGTCATCGGTGACTGCAACGGGCAGTCCAGCCAGCAGTGGAACCTCAACGCCGACGGCAGCGTGACCAACGTCCAGTCCGGGCTGTGCCTGGACGCCAACAGCGCCGGCACCGCCAACGGCACCACGGTGATCCTGTGGACCTGCAACGGCGGGACCAACCAGAAGTGGACCCGCACCTGACCTGACACGGGCGGCCCGTCGTGGCGACCACCGGCCACGACGGGCCGACTCAGCTCCCGTGCCGGGGGCTTGCCGATGATCCGCGCCGGCGGGCCCGCGGACGGACCGGAGTCACTGCGGAGCTTGACCGCTGGTGCGGGCGGCCGGGTGGTGACCGTCGGCCGAGGAGAACAGGAGCTGCTGGATCTCCCTGCGGTAGTCCTCCAGCGTGTTGTCGATGTGGGCCGCCGCGGCGCGGGCCGCGGCTTCGGGATCGCCGGCGCGGATGGCCCGGTAGATGGCGCCGTGTTCCTCGACGGCCTTGGCCGCGTGCCCGCCCACGGAGCCGCGCAGCCCGATGATGGCGGACTGGGCCTGGAGCCGGCGGGCCTCCCCCACCGCGATCTGCAGGAACACATTGTGCGAGGAGGTGGCGATGGCGGCGTGGAAGGCATCGTCGCCCTCGTTGAACACATCCACGCGTCCGGTCTCGAACCCGTGGCGGCACACCTCGGCCGCCTCCTCGATGGCCCGCAGCTCCGCCGGGGTGGCGCGGTGGGCGGCCAGCCGGCTGGTCTCCATCTCCTGCGCCCGCCGGAACTCGAACAGCATGTAGACGTGGTCGAGGTCGGTGGGGAGGAACAGCGAAGCCAGCCGCCCGGCGCCGAGCATTCCCTCGTCGTCGGCCACGTACAGGCCGCGGCCCTTCTGGGCGCGTACCCGGCCGAGCGCGGAGAGGATCTTCACCGCCTCGCGGACGACGGTGCGGCTGGTGCCCAGCCGCTGCGCCAGGTCGTTCTCGGTCGGCATGCGGTCGCCCGGGCGCAGGCCCAGCCGGGCGATGAGCTCCAGCACCTGCTCGGCCGCCACCTCGTAGCCCGGCCGGTATCCGCCCTCGCGCGGGGTGTCGGTCACGGCGCTCCTCCCTAGCGATCTCAGCCAATTATGACCGAGTGCCATGCCGCGTCAGGCGGTCCGGACCTCGCCCTTTGATCGCGTACCACCAGGGGTTTCACATCGAGGGCCCATCCGCCCGCCGGGCGTCTTGGGACCGGACATCGGCGGTGGCGCCTCCACGCCTCCCATGCCACACTCATTGTTATAGAACTCAATCAAGAGTTATAGAACGATCGGAGCATGGCATGCGAGAGGTGTCGCCATGGCGCGAACCGGTCCCGCCGGACGGGACGATGGGCGAGCCCCGGACGGGAGGACGGTTCGGCGGGTACGGCGGACGGTACGCGCCGGAGTCCCTGGTCGAGGCGTGCCGCGAGGTGGAAGAGGCGTTCCGGGAGGCATGGGCCGATCCGGGCTTCCGCGGCGCCCTGGCGCGGCTGCTCGCCGTGCACGCCGGGCGGCCCACCCCGCTCACACCGGCCCGCCGGTTGTCGCAGGCGCTGGGCGTGCGGCTGTACCTCAAGCGCGAGGATCTCACCCACACCGGGTCCCATAAGATCAACAATGTGCTCGGCCAGGCCCTGCTGGCCACCCGGATGGGACGGCGCAGGCTGATCGCCGAGACGGGAGCGGGCCAGCACGGGGTGGCCACCGCGACCGCCGCCGCGCTGCTCGGGCTTGAGGCCACGGTTTTCATGGGCGAGCGCGACATCGAGCGGCAGGCGCTGAACGTGTTCCGGATGCGCATGCTGGGCGCCGAGGTGGTCCCGGTGACCACGGGCAGCCGCACCCTCAAGGACGCGACCAGCGAGGCCATGCGGCACTGGGTGGGCGCGACCGGTGACGCGCACTACTGCATCGGCTCGGTCGTCGGGCCGGATCCGTACCCGTGGATGGTCAGGGAGTTCCAGCGGATCATCGGCGACGAGGCCCGGCAACAGTGCGCCGCCGAGCTGCGTACCGGCGTCCCGGACCACGTGGTCGCGTGCGTGGGCGGCGGCTCCAACGCGGCCGGCACGTTCGCCGGATTCGCCGACACCCCGGCGCGCCTGGTCGGCGTCGAGGCGGAGGGCGGCGCCGGGGCGGCCCGCGGCCGGCTCGGCGTCCTGCACGGCTGCCGCTCGCTGTTCCTGCAGGACGACGACGGGCAGATCACCGAACCGCACTCCATCGCCGCCGGGCTCGACTATCCGGGAGTCGGACCGGAGCACGCCCACCTGCGCGACCTGGGCCGGGCCCGCTACGTCACGGTGACCGACGAGGAGGCGGTCGGCGCGGCGGTACGGCTGGCGCGCACCGAAGGCATCGTCCCGGCGCTCGAATCGGCGCACGCCCTCGCCTGGGTGATCCGCGCGGCGGGCGGCGACCTGCCGGCGGGATCGACGGTGCTGATGACGTTGTCCGGCCGGGGCGACAAGGACCTCACGACCCTGAAGGAGCTGCTGTGACCGACCCCACCACCCTGGCCGCGGGCGCGGTCGAACGCCACCTGCGCGCCCGCCGGGACACCGGCCGCGGCCTGCTCATGCCGTACGTCACCGGGGGGATCACGGCCGGTTGGACGGACTACCTGCGGGCGTTCGCCGCCGCCGGCGCCGACGCGATCGAGGTCGGCCTGCCCTTCTCCGACCCCACGCTGGACGGCGTCACCATCCAGCAGGCCAGTGACGCGGCACTGCGCCGGGGGGCGAGCGCGCGCCGGATCCTCGCCGACCTCGCCGAGGCCGGTGACCCGGGCGTGCCGCTGGTCGCCAGCACCTACTACAACCTGGTGCTGCACGACGGCCCCGAGGTGTTCTGCGCTGCGCTGCGCCGGGCCGGCGTCGGCGGCCTGATCGTGCCCGACCTGCCGGTGCACGAGGCGGACGAGCTCACCGACGCGGCCGCCGCCAACGGGATCGAGCCGGTGCTGCTGGCGTCGCCGGCGACGCCGCGGCCGCGGCTGGCCGAGATCGCGCGCCGCAGCCGCGGATTCGTCTACGCGGTGTCGGTGATGGGCACCACCGGTGAGCGGGCCGCCCTCGCCGCCTCGGCGGCGGAGCTCACCGAGCGGATCAGGGACCTCACCGACCGGCCGGTCTTGCTAGGATTCGGCATCTCCACCCCGGACCAGGCACGCGAAGCCCGCCGGCACGCCGACGGCGTGGTGGTCGGCGCCGCGGTCATGCGGCGGGTGCTCGACGGTGCCGGGCCGGACGACCTGCGGGCCTTCATCGCGACCCTGCGGCGAGCCCTCGACCAGGAGTGTGACCGACCACGATGACCCCCGACGCCGGGCACGAGGCGAGATACCGCGCCATCGCCGCCGACCTCGCCGCGAAGATCCGGTCGGGACACTACGCCCCCGGTGAGGCCCTGCCGCCGCAACGGGAGCTGAGCGCCTCCTACGGGGTGACCCTGATGACGCTGCGCCAGGCGTTGCGGGAGCTCAGCGACGAGAGGCTGATCGTGCAGCAGCCCGGCAGAGGCACGTTCGTCGCCCCGCCGCACACGGCCTACCAGCTCGACTCGCTCCGCAGCCTGGTCGACGACCTGCGCAAACAGGGCCATGACGTGCGCACCGCGGTGGCCGGGCGGGCGGTGCGCCGGGCCCCGGCCCGCATCGCCGCGCAGCTGCGGCTGCGTCCCGGCGACACCGCCCTGCGGCTGGAGCGGGTCCGCGAGTTCGCGGGCCGTCCCGCCGTGCACCAGGTGTCCTGGGTCCGGCGGCCGGCGGCCGACCGGATCCGCGACCGCGACTTCACCGCCGTCTCCCTCTACACCGCCCTCGCCGACGCGGGAGTGACGGTCGCCCGGGCGTCGGAGGTGGTGCGGCCCGGTCTGCTCGACGCCGCCGCCGCCCGCCATCTCGACGAGCCGCAGGGCAGCCCGGTGCTCGTCAGCCACCGGATCACCTACACGCTCGACGCCACGCCCGTGGTGTCGGACCATGCCACCATCCTGGGCAGCATGATGGAGATCCGCGCCGAACGCGCCGCCACCGGCCTGTCGCTCACCTGGGGCGCCACCAGCTGAGGCGCTCCGCCGCGACCGGTGGCCGGTCGCGGCGGAGCGCGTGGTGCTGGTCAGAGGTGCGGCGGGCCCGCGACCGTCACAGGTTCGTGATGGTCCACAGGTTGTTGCCGTTGCTGTTCGGCGTCCACATGCCGACGTCGGAACCGGCGCCGGTGTAGCCCATGCCGTCCAGGGCCGTGCCGGTGGCGCGGTTGATGATCTGGTAGCGGCCGCTGCCGGTGTCGTTGAGCCGCCACTGCTGGTTGTTGTTGCCGTTCGACGATGCCTGCTTGGCGATGGCGCCGTTGGAGCCGTTGCCCTGGCTGTCGATGACCAGGCCGTTGGTGCGGTTGACGATGCGGTACCAGCCGCTGCCGAGGTCGACGAGCTGCCACTGCTGGTTGTTGCCGCCGTTCGAGTTCCACTGCTTCAGGTTCGACCCGGAGGCGACGTTGCCGGCGCCGTCCAGCACCAGCCCGGTGGCGCCGTTGGAGACCCGCACGTAGGTGGAGGGCGGCGGCGTCGTCGTGCCGGTGCCCGTCAGCTTGTAGGTGTGCCCGGCCTGGCCGGTGAACCTGACGACGTCGGTCTCGGGCTTGGTCACGGTGACGGCGCCGGCGGTCGCGACGTCGACCACCTGGTAGGTGCCGGTGAAGATGCGGTTGCGCACGTTGACCGTGCCGTCGCGGTCGAACTTGACGAGGATCTCGGTGGCCGCGCCGGAGGCCCACGTCGCGTCCACGGTGTAGCCACCGCGGCCCCGCAGGCCCTGCACCTTCCCGGCCGGCCAGGCGGACGGCAGTGCCGGCAGCACGTTCAGCTCGCCGGTGTGGCTCTGCAGCAGCATCTCGGCGATGCCGGAGGTGGCGCCGAAGTTGCCGTCGATCTGGAACGGCGGGTGCAGGTCGAACATGTTCGGCGCGAGCCGGGCCGTCGTGACCAGGAGGCGGATGAGCGTCTGCGCCCGGTTGCCCTCCTCCATGCGCGCCCAGTAGTTGATCTTCCAGGCGAGCGACCACCCGGTGCCGTCGTCGCCGCGCAGCTCCAGCGTCCGCCGCGCCGCGGTGTACAGCGAGGGGGTGCCGCGCTTGGTGATCTGGTTGCTGGGGTGCAGGCCGTACAGGTGGGAGATGTGCCGGTGGTTCTGCTCGGTCTCCACCCAGTCGTACAGCCACTCCTGGATGTTGCCGCGCGAGCCGACCTTCATCGGCGCGAGCCGGTCACGCGCCGCCAGGACCCGCGTACGGAAGTCGGCGTCGGTGCCGAGCACCTGGCTGGCCTGGGCGCAGCCGTTGAACAGATCGCGCAGGATCTGGTTGTCCATCGTCGGGCCCGCGCACACGCTGACGCCCGAGTGGTGCGGCAGTTCCGGGGAGTTGGAGGGGTTGGTGACCAGGTATCCGAGGCTCGGTTCGCTCACCAGGGTGTCGAGGAAGAACTGCGCGGCGCCCTTCATCGCGGGGTAGTACTGCTGCAGGAACCCGACGTCGCCGGTGAACTGGTAGTGATCCCAGATCATGGTGGACAGCCACGCGCCACCGGTCTGCCACATGCCCCACAGCGCGCCGTCGACGACCGACGAGGCGCGCCACGCGTCGGTGTTGTGGTGGGTCACCCAGCCGCCGGCGTTGTACTGCACCCGGGCGGTGCGGGCGCCGGTGACCGCGAGCTCGCTGATCATCTTGAACACCGGCTCGTAGCACTCCGACAGGTTGGTGGTGTCGGTCGGCCAGTAGTTCATCGGCAGGTTGGCGTTGATGGTGTACTTGGAGTCCCACTGCGGGGTCAGCGAGTCGTTCCAGATGCCCTGCAGGTTGGCCGGCTGCGAGCCGGGGCGCGAGGAGCTGATCAGCAGGTAGCGGCCGTACTGGAACAGCAGCACCGAGAACTGCGGGTCGTTGGTGCTGTTGTGCTGCGCGATGCGCACGTCGGTCGGCTGGTCGGCCGCGGAGGTGCGGCCGAGATCGAGCGTCGTGCGCCCGAACAGCCGCTGGTAGTCGGCCACGTGCCGCGAGCGCAGGTCGTCGTAGGTCCTGGCCACGGCCGCGCTCAGGTAGTTGCGGGCGATGCCCTGGTAGTCGCCGCCGACGTTCTGGTAGTTGACGTAGCTGGAGCCGATGGAGATCAGCAACGTCACGCTGTTGGCGCCGCGCACCTGCAGCGTGCCGCCGGAGCTGGTGACGGTGCCGCCGTCGGCGATCGCCCTGGCCAGCGCCAGGAACCGCACCGAGCCGCTCTTGCCCTCGAAGTCGCCCGAGATGCCGTCAAGGCCCACCGTCGTGCCGTCGGGACTGCTGCGTGTCGTCCGCTGCGGGCTGTCGAACGTCGCGGAGAAGGTGATCGAGCCGGTCCGATCGGCGGTCAGGCGGATGGCGATGACCTGGTCGGGTGCGCTGGCGAACGTCTCACGCCGGTAGTTGATGCCGTTCTGCGAGTACGTCGTCGCCGTGGTGGCCGTGGTCAGGTCCAGCAGCCGGTTGTACCCCGAGACTCCGCTGGAGCCGCCGCTGAAGGTGAGCCGCAGGTTGCCGACGGTCTGGTAGGCCAGCTGGCCCGCCGGGCTGCCCAGCATGTTCTGGTCGATCAGGGTCTGGGCCTGGCTCCACTGGTTCGCGAAGACCGCCTGCCGGATCTGCGACAGCGCCCCCGCGCCGCGCGTGTTGCTCTGGTCGTACGGCCCGCCGGCCCAGACGGTGTCCTCGTTCAGCTGCAACCGTTCGACGTCGACGTTGCCGAACACCATGGCGCCCAGGCGCCCGTTGCCGATCGGCAGCGCGCGCAACCAGTCGGTCCCGGCGCTCTCGTCGTACCACAGTGCCAGATCGTTCGCGGCGGCCACCTGCGCGGGCGCCACTGACGCGGCTCGCGCGGCCGCCGTCCACTGGAACGGCAACAGCGCGGCGCCGGCTCCGGCCGCGCCGAATCGCAGCACTTGCCGACGCGACAAATCAGACATATTGCTTCTCCATCCCGAAGGGGTTGCGGACGGTGCTCCAGCCCCGGCGCACACCGCGGGGCGCAGCCGGGGACCGTAGAGGAGCGGCCGGCGTCGGGAGCCACGGACGTCGGGACATTGGACGAATGGTTCCTTCCTGACATGAAACGTCCAGTCAGGCATGACGCGCGCCGCCGCGCTGCCGAAGTAGGGCGTTGCTCGCAGAGGTGCCGCCCCTGCTTCGCAAAAGATCTCGTTGCCAGACACCCGACGTTAAGCGGGCATTTCCAGGTGTCAAGCGGGGCCGACGCCATACTGTGCGGGGACAGATCGGACCTCTACCTCAGCGCGGTGCGGCGTCGCCCCCGGACCAGGAGTTTCGACGCCGGCGCCGGCCGGAGGAGGGCTTCTTCGGACGCGGGAAGAGGCCGGGCGTGACGCGCCCGCTCTGAAAGTTTCCCGATGACATGGGATGACGACGGCCCCCTCTCCCCGGCACCGCGCGGGGCCGCGCACCCCTCAGCACCCCGGATCCGCCGGGTCACCGCCGCCCCGGCGAAGGTACGAGCCCAAGAACGCCGACCACGCAGACATCCCATGTCGAGGACGCCACTCGTCCGGCATCCGCGATCCGCTCCTCGCACGTCCGGTTCAGGACGGCGGCCCGGGAAGCGGACCGGTGGCAACACCGACACCGCACCCCAGGCCGACCGCACAGCGCCGCGATCCGGATCCCCGGCACGGAGCGCACAGCAGGAGATCGGCACCGGGGGCGTGAGGGCTGTACCGCGGAATCCGCGCCTATGTCGAGACGACGATCAGACGGCCGTGCGCGACCACTGCTGGTTGGTGCCGGTGTTGCACGTGTACTGCTTCAGGACCACGCCGTCCGCGGTCGAGGCGGAAGGCACGTCCACGCATTTGCCGCTGTGGCGTGCGCGGAGCTGGAAGTAGCCGCCGTTGGTGACCATCTGGAACTGCTGGTTGGTGCCGGTGCCGCAGGTGTACTGGATGAGTTCGGCGCCGTCGGCGGTCGAGGCGCTGGTCACGTCGAGGCACTTTCCGCTGTGGCGGCTGATGATGCGCCAGTAGCCGCTGCCGGCGTCCTGGAACTTCCACTGCTGCCAGGCGTTGCCGCCGTAGGTGTACTGGTCGACGCGCGCGCTGTTGCTCGTGCTCGCTTGCTGGACGTCCATGGCCTTGCCGCTGTGGCGCACGTTGAGCCTGTAGAACGTCTCCGGCTCTGGCGTGGGGGTGGGGGTGGGGGTGGGGTCGCCGACGTTGTCGCCCCAGGCGTACCGGACCCGGTTGGCGCCGTAGCCGTTGCGGGTGGACAGGTTGAGGGTGGTGCCGCTGCCGCCGAGAGCGAACATCGAGTAGTGGTCGTAGCCGAGGCCTGCGGTCACCTTGCCGCCGAGGGCTGGCCAGTAGGTGCCGCCCATCTGGTTGTCCCGCATCACCTGGGTCACGGCGCGGAGGTAACGCACGAAGTTGTCGGCGCTGTTCGCGTCGCCGTAGTTGAGGCCATCGGACATCGGCGCGCCGAACTCGGTCACGACCGCGCGGGAGGCGCAGTTGCCCAGAAGCGACTGCATGTGGCTTCGGAAGCCGTCGTAGGTCATCGCGCTGTAGAAGAAGGTGTAGTAGTGGAAGGACAGCAACGTCGAGTTGAAGCGGCTGTCGTTGCAGATGTCCCGCAGGTCCTGGCTGAAGCCGGTGCCGCCGATGAGCACCCGGCCGGGCGCCGCCGAGGAGTGAGTGCTGAGCCAGTTCGCCGCGACGTTGCGCCACTCCGACGACGAATAGCCGTGCGGCTCGTTCATCGGCTCGAAGTAGACGTTGCCGTTCGAGCCGTACGTGCCGACCACGCTGGACCACATCGCGTTCCATGCGGCGAGGTTCGTGATCCTGCCGCCGGAGGCGGCGCCGTCCTCCCAGTAGGCCAGGATGACCTTGAATCCACGGTCGGCGGCGGCGTCGATGGCGCCGCGGTAGGCGTTCCACCAGGTCGTGTTGGCCACAGTGTGCGTGTTGATGGGCAGCCGGACGGTGTTGACCCCCATCAGGTATTCCATGCTGTCGTAGATCGAGTTGGCCTTGGCCCGTACCGTCGCGTTGCTGTCGGACTGGCTCAGGCCCTGCACAACGAGCGGGCCGGTGCTGAAGTTGTCACCCAGCACGGCCCAGTTCATGCCTCGGAACTGGCTGGTGGCGGCATGGGCCGACGGCGCGGACACGAGGGCTGCCGCTGCGGTGAGCGCGGTCACCACAAGCCCGATCAGCAACCGGTGTAACGGCCGGGTGCTCCGCGATGGTCCTGATGAGTGACCATCAGAGGCCATGATCATTGCCATGAAACTCCCATCACTGGATCTGAATTGCCGGGCACAAACGTGCACTTGTGCACTTCGTGGTGCTGACGTACGTCCGGGCCGCGACATGTCCGGCACGCCCAGCACCGGCCTGCCGCTCGGGTTCTAGCCGTTGTTGATCATGGTCCACCGATGGTCGGTGGTGCCGCCCGCGGCCTGCAAGAGCCGACGGTGGCTGCGACATGGGGATGACAGGAGACCTCCAGCATCGTGAGCTGCGGTCGCCCGGAGAAAACGGGCGACGTCACGGCCGCCTCGCCGCAGCCGACAGCCATGAAGCGGAAACGGGAACAACGGGCAGGAGGGCGGGCATGGCCATGGATGAACGGCGGGTGGGCCGGTCGGAAACACCGGAAAGGACCGACTCTCCTTGTCTCCACACCTCTCCCATTGTTAGCGTTAACAAATAATTGTCGATCACCCACGGGGGCCTCACGCTAGAGAGGAGGCGGAAGTGCGTCAACAGAACGGGAGACGACTTGCTCGAACCGCTGGTCCGCGACGGAGGCCGCTGTAAGTTTCAGGCGGACTTCCTGACCGCGCCAACGCCCGGTCGTCCCAACGCGACTCCACCGTGCCAACGCCCGGTCGTCCCAACGCGACTCCCCCGCGCCCCGGCCGCACGCCCCACTTCTCCCATCGCGCTCGGTTGGATGATCTGACCGGGAGCCGGCGACACCCGCCTTGGGCCTCTCCGACGGGAACCTTGCCAACTACCTGTGGGACGGCAGGACGGTCCGGCTGATCGACTGGGAGGACTCCGGACGCAGCCGACCGTGCTTTCGAGCTCGCCGAGGTCATCGAACACATCTCGCCGGTCAACGGCACCTTCGACGGCGCCGCGCTGCTGTCCCACATCGCTCTCAGCCCCAGCGAAGCCGTCCGAGTATTGGCCTTCCGCCGCCTGTTCGCCTTCTCCTGGCTGCGCCTGCTCACCCCGGCGGCCTCGCCCACTCCCGGAATTCCCGATCAGCCGCGGCACGCTTTCCACGGCGGAAACTCCCGTGCCCTACGCGTCTTTCTTTGTTGACGCGGGGTGCGGTGCTCGCCGACCGGCCCCGCGACGGAAAATGCCGGGTGCGGGCGCATTTTCTGCCGCATACTCGGCAGCACGGGGAGTCGGTATGCGAGGAGTGGTCATGGGGTGTGCATTCTCTGTCGGCGGGTTGGTGGGGGACCGATGGCAGGCACTAGGGGCCGAAAGTGGCCCCTTCGGCTGTCCGGTGGGGCCGGAAATGGATCTACCGGACGACGCTCGCGGCCGGAGACAGTCGTTCGAGCGCGGGGAAATAGCGTGGATGCCCGACCAGGAGATGGTCATCAGCGTGTTCCGGCTCGGCAACGAGGCGTGCTTCGAATGGGCCCTGCTGCCGACGTCGGATCTGCATTACGACTATTTCCGGTTCGACGTGCTGTACCGGCGAGACACGGGCGCGCGGTTCGCGGGGCACGGGCACGCGAACATGAAGGTCCACGATTCCAAGAAGGGGCGGCAGTGGTTGTTCCTGCCGGCGTTGGGGGAATACGCGTTCCAGGTCAAGGGGTGTGACAATCCCACGGTCGGCTCCGAGGAAAGCCGGCAGGGCTGGACCGGGCCCGTCCATCTGACCGTGGGCGCGGCGAGCACCCCTGATCCCGGCGATCCGGCGGTCCTGGGGAGGATCGCCGACCGGTGGCAGCTTTTCGGTGGCCTCGAAGGGCCGCTAGGACGTCCGGTCGATACGGAGTCGGACGGCGGGGACGGGGCTCGCATGCAGACCTTCGAGCACGGCGTCATCACGACCTTTCCCCTGATCGACTCGGAGATGGCGGTCGTCGCGCACCAGACCGGCGGGTCCGTCGAAGTGCACTGGGGGCACATCCCGGGTGCCATTTCGATGGAGACGCGCTTCGAGGCGACGCCTGCGGACAGCGAGCACCCCGATCCCGAGTTCGGCTTCTGGGTCAGGCCGACGGATCTGGACGCCTTCCGCTGGGCCTTCGACGGCTACAGCTCGGGCCACTCCCGGTTCTCTCCCGGCCGGAAAGGGGTCGACCCGCGCACCCCCGGGACGCCGCGGCCCTACCGGATCCGGATCACCGATTTCGTCGGCCGGGTCTTCCAGGCGCAGGTCCCCTTCGTCTTTCACGCCTGTGACGTGTGGCTCGATCCGCCCGCGGTCGACGAGACACCCCAGCACGCGTTCGCCGCGCACAGCGACCGTCTGGACGCGGTGGCCGACCACTTCCTCCGGACGCGTCCGGTCGACTGGAGGGCGGTGCCGGACGGCGAGGACGTCACGTTTCACCTGTTCGCACTGCTGCATTCCATGACGCGTGATCCGGCGCATCGGAGCCCCGGACGGCCGCGCAGCAGCATTCTGGTGGCGTTGTGCCTGCGCGCGATCGTCGTCAAGAAGATGGGCACTGACGGCGACTACGACATGACCCTGAAAGGCCTGATGACCGTCGTCGGGCGTTACTCGGCGCTCCTGTCCCCCGGCCAGCTCGTCTACATCATCGACGACCTGGTCCCGGAGGGGCATTACGGCGGCCACAACATCACGACCGAGACGCACCTTGTGACAGGTTTCGGGTTCAGTTTCCTGGGCGCGGAGACCGAGAACCACCAACTGATGATCGAGTCGTGCCGGTTCCTGGTGAACCAGGCGCTGTTCGAGCGCACAGGGGAGCCGATCTACAACAGCCTCGAGAACGGGCTGAGGGACTGGCTGCTCATCTTCATGCACAATATCGCCAAGCATGACTTCATGGAGTTCAACTCGCGCAGCTACCAGCGGCTGTCGGTGCATGCGCTGCTGAACCTGTGCGAGTTCTCGAAGGACTCCGCCGTCAAGACGGGCGCGGGGAACCTGCTCGACTTCGCCGCGGTGAAGTTCGCCGTCTCCAGCAGCCGGCTGCGTCATGTGGGCCCTTTCCGCCGGCAGAAGGAGAAACTCAACCGGCCCGACGACCGGGAGTTCAACGACCTCTACTGGAAGACGGGGCACCCGCAGACCGGCTTCTTCCTCATGTATCTGGGCCGGCGCGAGGCTTCCGGGAAGCCTTCTCGGTGGTTTCCCGACGGCTGGGCCGCCGAGGCGCTCATCGCGGGGACGTCCTCCTACCGGCCGCCGGCCGCGGCGTACCTGCTGGCGCTGACGCCCTACCCGGCGAGCCAGCATGTCTTCTTCCAGGGCCGCCGTCCGACATTCACCCTGGGCGAAGAGGCGGACCCGGGCGTCGAGATCTACTACAAGTCGCCGTCGTTCGTGGTCAGTGCGGGCGGAATGTTCCTCAACAGCGGTTACGGCAGCGACGAACATGTCCAGATCGCGACGGGCAGCAATGGCGTCGCCATCGCCCAGTCGACGGCATTGCTCCCGACCCGCGCTGACGTGACGTTCGCCGACCTCATCCGGTTCGACCGCTATCCGGATATCCAGGACAAGCGCCGTCCGGTCAATACCGGGGTGCATGAGGGGTTCGCCTGCGGGGCCAACCTGCGAATCCCCGAAAGGTGGCTGAACGCGACGGGCGTCTCGCCCGCGGGGCCTTGGTGCGTGCTCAATCTGAATGCCGACCTGCCGGACATGGGGCCGCTCGGCTTCTATGTGGCCGCCTTCCGGGCGCCGGTCTCCAACGAGAGCGACCTGCAGTCCCTGTACGGCGTGGCCCCGGAGAACGTCGGCTTCTTCTACGCCGTCGACGCGGACACGGCCGGCATCGACTTCGAGACCTTCGAACAACGGACCCTCAGTCAGAACTCCTACCCGGCCGAGCTGGAGTACGGCGAGAAGTACACCTTCCACGCCCCCGACGGGCCGACATTCACGTTCCTCCTGAGAACCGAAGGCGACAAGTACCAGGCCCGAGTCCTGTCGAAGGACGACGACATACTGCCGGACTTCTCCAGCCGGCCCCGACTCGTCGATGGGCCGCATCTTCTCGCGCCGAACGGATTCGACGGGTACATCGAGATCCGCAACCCCGTCGGCGAGTGCCGGACGGCGCTCGTTCTCGACTACCGCGATCCCGTCCACCCGGGCCGCTTGGATAATTCAGCCGCGTGCCCGCAGTGGGACCTGGACACGATCGCCGCGTTCGGGGAGCGGGCCCGTTCCCTGTTCGAAAAGGGCCGGTACGATGACGCCCTGCGGACGACCAAGAACGGCGTCGCCCATTTCCAGAACGTCATCGCCGTCAATCCGGGCATCACCATCGAGCCGTTGCGGAAGATAGCCGAGATGTGGATAGGGATCGCCACGGCCGCGCATCCCGGAAACATTTCCGTCCAGCGCGCGGCGGCGGACAACGCCTGGGAGATCCTGCGTTACCTGGCGACCCGCCCGGGAGCGAACGACGCGCAACGCGCGCTTCTGGCGCCGCAAATCGCCGTTCTCACCGGCTTCCTGGCATTCGGAGCGCCCACGACGCGCCTGGCCGGGGAGGCCGCCGCGCTGGTCCGCCACCTCTACGGGGGCCTGACCGATCGTGACCACCGGCTCGACATCGCCGCCTCCTGGACCGGCGAGTCCCTTTTCCATCACGAGGTCTCCTTCAGCCCGGGCAATCCCGACCCCGTGGCCGAACAGCTCCTCCAGCGGACGACCGCGGCCGAGGCCGCCGCCATCGTCTTCCCCATGGTCCGCTCGCTGCCCGACCCGTCGCTGACCGTCTCGGACCTGCAGCGCATGGCCGACATACTGACCCGCCTTCTGGGCCTGCTCACTTACGGTGGTCCGGACTCGGCCCCAAGCGTCGAGGCGGCCGAACTGGCCCGGTTCGTCTACGCCCACCTGACCGACCGCGACCATCGCATCGACATCGCCGCGATCTGGGCCGCCCTTTCCCTGCGTCACCACGAGACGTCCGTCCACCCCCGAAACCCCGACCCGAAGGCCGAGCAGCTCCTGCAACGCCGAGCCGCGGCCGAAGCCGCCGCCGTCATCTTCCCCCTGGCCGAAGCCCTCCCCGACCCGTCGCTCACCGTCTCCGACCTACGGCGCATGGCCGACATGCTCGACGAACTGACAACGTGGCTCACCTTCGGCGCCCCCACCCCACCCGACCCCGAGACGGTCGCCCTCCAAGCTCTCTCCACCCGAGCGGCCACCCTCCGCGACCACATCCACGCCCTTCTCGGCACCCCGCACACCACCAGATAAGACTCCCCGCCGCGAACCGCTCCGTCATGAGGTGCCCCTTTTCATCGCCTGGATGAAAGACACCGAAGACCCGAGTGATCGAGGCCACGCTGGGCAGTACCTGCTGTTCGGGCAGGTGGCGGCCCGGCTGGCCGGCGTGCCCGCCGACGAGGACCGCTGGGACGACGACGTCCGCGTGGCGTTCGCCCTGGACGACATCCGCGACGTCGAGGTCGAGTCCGGGTACGCCACCGACCAGCTGGAGAACATCTGCTGGTCGGCGGCCTCCAGCGCCGGCCATGCGCGCACGACCGCCGGTGAACGGCCTGCCATCAGGGCGCATGGCAGAGGTCAGGGTCGCTTGCCCATGGCCTGGCGGATCACGTCGCGTGCCCGATCCATCATGGCGACGGGCGTGACGCGTGAACGCCTCGCTCCGCTGATCAGCGGGCGCCTGCTCGACCTCGTCGAACAGGTTTCGGATCATCCCATGCTGGGCCAGCAGCAGGTCGATGACATCGGACTTCTCAATCGTCTCCGGCCTCGTGTTCTCCGCCATGGCCGGTCTTCCTTCGTCCACCGAGGGCTACCCGAGAAGCGCCGTCTCAGGCGCCTTCCGGCGGCCCGTCAACCGCACGGCACCCTGCCCCCGCTCAAGACGTTCGACCGGGTAACCGACCGGACAGCTTGTCAAGGAAGGGGACCACCACGGCGGCCATTGACCGGGCGGCGGTGTAGTTGGCGTTGTGCGCGGCGTGGGGGACGACCGCCAGCTCCCCCCGTGGCAGCAGACGGGCGACCTCCTGCGCCCACCGCTGCGGGATCACCGGCTCACGGGCTCCCCGCGTCACCAGCACCGGTACGCCGACCGAGGGCAGCTTGTGCTCGATCGTGTCCCGCAAGGAGATGCCGAAGGTCCGCACCACCCGGCCCACGCCCGCGTCGCGGACGTCGCGCAGGATGATCGGCGCCTGCCAGGGGTCTTCGTGAGGGATGTCCCGCAGCCACCGTCCGATCTGCCGGAGCGCGGTCCTCGCATGCGCGTCGGTCGTGGGCCCGGCCAGCACCAGGCCCCGGAGCAGCGACGGATACCGGACGGCGAGGTCGACCGCGACCTGGCAGCCGAAGGAGTTTCCCAGCAGCACCGCAGGACCGATCCCAGCGGCCTCCAGCCACTCGGCCAGCGAGTCCGCCAACTCCGGCAGCTCCATGACCTTCCCGGGCTCCCCACTGAGACCGAAACCGGGCAGATCGACGGCATGCACCCGGAAACGCGGGGCCAAGTGCACGGCCAGCGGCATCATGTACCGATGGGACACCGCCAAGCCGTGCACGAGCACGACCGGAAGGGCATCTGGCGGGGGCCTCTGCGAGGCGCGATGGTGCAGCCGAACGCCTCGGACCTCCGTCCAGCGGCTCACGAACACACCGTCATCTCGCGGCGCGCGCATCGCGATCGCGTACGCCTCACGTCTCGCCGAGAGCTTCCTCATGCCGGCCCGCCACACCGCCCATCTCGTCGAACCGGGCCACCGAGCCGCTGCTTTCCGCCGCGGAGCAGGAGGGGCAGTCGGACGAACCCGTCGAGGAGGCCCGGCCTGCCGGGCAGGTGGCCATGGAAGAGGCACTGGAGGAGGCCGGCAAAGATCCCGAAGATCTGACCTGACGCCATGTCCGACCACCACGCCACGAGGCCCACGGGGATGGCCGGCAGAGCTGCACTCCTCATCACGTCATCACGGAGTTTCGAAGGCGTCGGCGTCGAGCCTTCGAATGCCACGAGCGGCGTTGCTCGCCGTACGTCCTGCTCACGACCAGAATCTCACCGGCGGCCGGACCGCAGCCGCACGGACCCGCTCATGCCCGAGACGAGGGCGTCCGTGCTCGTCTCCGGTTACCGCGTCGACCGGCCTGCGCGCTGTCGTGGCCGCCATTCGGCCGGCAGGACGGTCGCGTCGTCTTGCGGATGGCCGTTGTGATAGGCCAGCACGCTGCGGATGAGCCGGCGCAGGGTCTCGGGGACCGGAAGGCCGTCGGCGTCCGGATCATGAACTCGACGAACCGGTGCGGTACGAACTCCCGGCCCTGCGGATTGCGGGCCTCGGCGATGCCGTCGGTGTAGAACAGGACGCGGACGCCGGGCTGCAGCTGCTCGCGGCACATGATCGGTACCAGGCCCAGATCGAGCCCCATGGGGTGGGCGGGCGGACAGTGCAGCGTGGTCGTCCAGCGCCCGTCGCGGATCACCACCGGCGGGTGGTGGCCGCGGTCGACCCAGCTCAGCACACCGGTGGACTGGTCGAGGTCGGCGATGATGGCGGTGACGAACCGTCGCTCGGCTGATGAAAGCCGCCACCCGAGAGCCGAAAGGGGGCTCGCACGCCGCCACCCGCCCCCCTCTGCTGGACATGGCTGCTGAGATACGCCCGAATCAGCGGACCGAGCATTCACCGCAGTGAAACTTCACAGGTGTGGCCGGCATCAGTCGGGTGACCACCCCGGACCGCATCGTCGCCGCCGTACCATCGACCGGATCCTTCGCTCGCGGCATGCGACCTGGTGTCGCACCTTGTCATTGCGGGCGGCGCAGCCCGTCGAGCACGAGGGTGATGACATCGTCGGCCTCGGCCCGCCAACGGGGGCGGTCATGGGCCGCGCCGATGCCGTGCAGCGCCATCATCACGGCACCGGCATCCACGTCGTCGCGAACGGCGCCGTCCCGCACGGCGGCGGCCACCAGGTCGGTGACAGCCTGCTCCAGCGCCCGGCTGCCCTCGGCGAGGGCACCCGAGCGTTCGGCCATGAGCGTGGCCAGGGTCCGGGCCAGGCCCTCGTGGGCATCTATGTGGTCGACCATGCCGCGGAGGAAGGTCGCCAGAGCCTCCGCCGCGGGCAGCGTGGCCTGTAGCCGGCGGGCGCGGTCGCACAGCGCGGCGACTTCCCCGTGGTAGACCGCCTCGGCCAGTGCCTCCCGGGTGGGGAAGTGGCGGTACAGCGTGCCGGTGCCCACCCCGGCCAGGCGGGCGAAGTCATCGAAGCGCAGGTCGAAGAAGTCGCCGGCGTCAAAGACCTCTCGTGCCTTGGCGATCAGGACATCGCGGTTGCGTTGGGCGTCGGCCCGCAGCGGCTTGTCGGCGGTCATGCGCTACCTCGCGTTGACAAATGGAGATGGCCTCCATATTTTTGGAAAGTGGAGATTACCTCCAGTTCGATCGTACCCCACGAGGTGCAGCGTGAAGATCCTGATGTTCGGCCGAGGCGTGATCGCCACCATCTACGGCTGGGCCCTGGAACGGGCCGGGCATGACGTCGAGTTCTACGTCCGGCCGGGCCGCGCGGCGACGTACGCAGACGCGGTGGACCTCGACCTGCTCGATACGCGGCGCCGGGTATGGGGGCAGCGCGTCGTCGAGAAGTGGCCGGTGCGCTACCGCGAGGCGCTGGAGCCGGACCACGACTTCGACCTGATCGTGCTGAGCGTGCCGCACCACCGCCTCACGGAGGCGGCGGATTTCCTGTCCCCGCGTGTCGGCCAGGCCACGGTGCTGGTCTTCGGCAACCTCTGGGCCGAGCCGCTGACCGCGATCGGCGCACTCCCTGTCGACCAGATCGCCTGGGGCTTTCCCCAGGCCGGCGGCGGTTTCGGCGCGGACGGCGTGCTCCGTGGGGCGCTGCTGCCGTCGGTCATCTTCGGCACCCTCGGCCGGCCCCCCACCGACCGGGAGCGGGCCGTGCGCCAGGCGTTTCGCGAGGCCGGGCTCCGGCCCAAGGAGCGCCCGGACTTCCGCGGCTGGCTGTGGGTCCATTTCGCGTCGGGTGCCGGCCTGCACTCGCAGGGCCTGCGACTGGGCTCCCTGTCCAAGCTGGCCGGGGCGACGGGCGACCTGCGCCAGGCGCTGCTGGCCGGCCGCGAGCTTCTGCCGCTCCTCAAGGCGCGCGGCGTTGACCTGCGACGCCACCGGGGCGGTGTGCTGCCGCTCCGGGCGCCCACCTGGCTGACGGCCCCCGCGCTCGCCTGGCTGACCGCCCATGTCGCGCCCGTGCGCGTCAATTTCGCGGCGCACTCCGACCCCGACGCCGAGGAGCCGCGTGAGGTCTGCCGGGACACCCTGACCGAAGCACGACGGTTGGGCATCTCGGTACCGCGACTGGAAGCGGCGGAACCGAACTTCGCCCGCGAGGGGACGGGTCGAGTCTGAATTGGTGTAGCTCTTCCTCAGTGAGCGATCACGTCCAGCGGAGTGGTGTATGAGTTGATCTCCGCGTGATCCTGTTTCTGCAGTTGACCGCCCGACAATGTCGCCAGCGGCCGGTCCAGCAACCCGCCGATCCCGGGGTCCGACGCGGCCGCGTGCGCCCGCGCGGAATCACGTCCGCTCGCCAGAAGCTCGCTGACCAGGAGCGGAAACCGTCCAGCCGCCTGCCG
Organism: Sphaerisporangium sp. NPDC004334; assembly: GCF_053602655.1. Lineage (NCBI taxonomy): Bacteria > Bacillati > Actinomycetota > Actinomycetes > Streptosporangiales > Streptosporangiaceae > Sphaerisporangium > Sphaerisporangium sp. NPDC004334. The sequence goes on along the minus strand of NZ_JBSGDZ010000007.1, from coordinate 24,811 downwards.
CTGCGGCACCCACGAGAATTCGCACGCCGCCTCGCCCACGCCGCGGCGCTCCTGGCCTCGCGCCCCGCCACCGTGATGAGGCCCTCGGTCCGCCGGTACACGCCGTCCCCTCGCTTCCAATGCGTTCCTCGATCGAATCTCTGCTGCCGACGCCGATGCCCTGACCGCGTGAATCGTCTGGGCGCACGCCTGCGGCGCGGTGAGGAGACGCCCTGACGACCGCCTTGGCCGTCACCGCGGGGGGGCTTTCGCCCCCCCGCGCCTCAGCGCACCTCCTTCTTGGTTCACTTCAGGTCCACTGGTCAGTCCAGGACGGTCTCACCGATCCAGCCGCCGGGGCCGCATCCCGGCGGGATGGCGAATACCGCCGAGCCGATCGTCGTCGTCCATGTGTTGAGCAGGTCCACCTCAGCTAGGCGGCGCTGGATGGGGACGAACTGGCGGGCGACGTCGGCCTGGTAGGAGGCGAACAGCAGGCCGGTGTCGGACACGCCGTCCCGCGTTATGCCCTCGTCGTAGTTGTAGGCGCGTCGAAGGATACGCACAGCGGGATCTTCGGGGCGGGCGCGGCGGATGTGGGCGTATTCGGAGATGACCGGGAAGCCCGCGGAGGTCAGCCGCGTGAAGTCCGGTTCCTCGTGTTCGAGCCGTCCGGTCAGCGGAGCGCCGTCGGCCAGCTTCCTGCCGATGGCGAATTCCTTGGCGACGCTGTCAGCCGCGTCCCACTTCTCCAGATCCGTGCGGATGCGCCGCAGGACGAGCGTGGTGCCGCCGTCCGGCGCCCAGACGACCCGTTCGAACTCCGGCGTCCCGGGCACCGGGTTGCTCGTCCCGTCGAGTTGCCCCATCACGTTGCGCTGGGTCATACCCGGTTTCTGGGAGTGCGCCGCCTGGCGGAACCCCCGCTGGGTCCAGCTGACCGTCGCGAACGACCGGGTGTCTTTGACGATCATGCGCAGCGTGTGAGCGACGGTCAGCGCATCGTCCGCGCAGATCTGGACGAGCAGGTCACCGCCGCTCCAACGGGACTTGAGCCGGTCGGTGGTGAACGCCGGTAGCTCGGCCGGCCGGCCGCCGACCTTGGCGACGGCGTACAGGCCCGCGCCGAAGCCGAAGGTGACGGTCAGCCGCGCGGGCAGCAGCGCCAGGTGGGGTTCGGTGTCGGCGAGCGCGGGCCGTCCCTGGGTGAGTCGCCGGGCGTCGTCGGTGAGCACCCGCATCAGCCGCGACACCCCGTCCCGGTCCACCCCGCCGCGCAAGGTGAAGCCGGCGAAGACGGCGTGTGCCTGTGGCAGGGTGGCGATCCCGGCCTGCCGGGGGCCGTGGAAAGGTTCGGTCGCGGTGCCGTCCGCGACGGGGACGTCCTCGGCGGCGTGCGCTCCGGACGCGGTGCCCGCGGCCACCGCGCCCGCCGCCATCGCGGCACCCCCGGCGAAAAGGCGCCGCCGTGTCAGCGAGACCGCGGGCTGCGGCCGCCGGGCGGCCGGGACCGGCTCATCAGCCATTGCCGCCGCCCATGTCCATGCCGCCCTTGTAGTCCTCGTTCCCGCCGACGAAGTCCTTGCCCAGAGCGGTGAAGGCGAAGGTGCCTCCGTCGCCGAGCGTGAGGGTGAAGGGGATCTCGGCACCGGGCTTCACCTCTTCGGCGACGTTCATGAGCATGATGTGGTCGCCGCCGGGCTCCAGGACGTGGGTGCCGTGCGCGGGTATGACGAACCCACCCTTCTTGGGCCGCATGACCATCTTGCCCTTGGAGTTGACGACCTCGTGCAACTCGACCTCGGGTGAGAGCGGCGTCGCCCCGGAGACGACGGTGATGTCCGCGCCGGTGTTGTTGACGATGGTGCCGAAGGCGGCACTCATCCCCTTCTTCGCGGTCTTCACCCAGGGATCGGTGATGGCAAGCGCGGAAGTGGCCGAAGGCGAGACGGACGGCGCCGATGAGACGGCGGCGCTTGGCGGTGCCGGCGGCGGAGAGGCGGCCTCGCCGGTTCCACAGGCGGTGAGGCCCGCCAGGACGACGACGGCGATGATGGCACGGGAGAACATACAGAAAGGCCTTTCGATGCTGTGACACGATGTCGCGTCGGCGCGCACGCCGACGGCACCCCACAGGTGGCGGGGTGAGGGGAATCGTGAGTACCGCGCCGGACCACACCGCGACAGGCGAGACCGAGGGATCTCGCGCGAAACAGCAACGATCAGGCGGAAGCGGTACGGACAGCACCGGGCGGGCCGCGCCGGCTTATCTCGTGACCGAGCAGAATCGAGCGCACGACGATGTGCCGCTCGACCGGAGGAACGGCGTCCGGTCCGTGCACGGCGATCGCCGGAGCCGCGACCATGGCGAGCATCCGGACGGCGAGCCTCCGCAGTAGCCCCCACAGGGCGGCCTCGCCGCGGGCCAGCCACAGGCTCGTCAGCGCGACGGCCCATCCGTGCATGAGGAGCATGCCCAAGCCGGGCATCAGCCCCATGTGGGCATGACCGTGGTCGTGGAAGACGATGGGCTCGACAGTGTGCGCGAAGGAGAACAACAGGTGCAGCGCCGCTTGCGTCACGGCCAGCGCCGGCATGATCACGGCTTGGGTCCGTTCACGCCCGGCGAGGAACCACGCGGGCAGGAAGCACGTCCCCCAGGCGGCGAGCATCGCGAGCCCCGAGACGGACCCTCCCGCGAACCTGTGCGCGCCGATACCGAGCATGACCGAGACCGTCGCGAAGACCGCTGCCCTGGGGACACGGAAAGGGATCATGGCTGGCATGGCCTGGTGATTGTCTCACGCCTGTCCCACACCCGGATAGACACCCTGAATCCTCAGTACGGTCATGCCACACGAGAGGGCTTGGCCGTCCACAGGCGGTGGGCGAGTGGTTCACCCTCCGTCAACTGCTCGCGCCATGCGCGTCCTTCCGACCCGTAGGGATATTCCGGCCACAGCAGCGGGCCCCACCGATGATCTCTCCGGCGAGACCGCCACCGAGGAGATCGGGTCCGAGGCGGTACCCGCCGCACCGGAATCACATGACGAGCACAATGACCCGCTCTTGGACATGTCCGAACCGGTCCCGGGTGCAACCGATGTGTCCGACGGTGATCAGCGGGTGCGCGCGATCATCGACGCCCATCCTGATCTGCTGCGCGCCCTGCCGATCGTCGCGGCCGGCTGCGGCCTACGGCAGGGCGAGTTGTTCGGCCTGGCGCTGGAAGATCTGGATTTCGGGGAGGAACTCGTCCGGGTGCGGCGGCAGATCAAGAAGCTCGGTACGCAGTACGTCTACGCGCTGCCGAAGAACGATCGCGAGCGAGTGGTGCCACTGCCCGATTGGGTGGCTGAGGCGCTTCGCGTGCACACCCAGAAGTACAAGGCGTTGGTGTGCTCCCTGCCGTGGGAGCAGCAGAATGGCAGGCTGCGCACACATAACCTGCTGTTCCGGTGGACGGATGACCAGTTCATCAAAGCGCGGAGCTACAGCGAAACCGTCTGGAAGCCTGCCCTGGTCGCCGCCGGCGTCATTCCTGTCCCCGACAAGGACCCCAGGTCACGTCGGCGGTTCGAGACCACGCGGAAGGAAGGGCTGCATCAGCTTCGGCACTACTACGCCAGCATCGCCCTCGTCGGCGGTGTCTCCATCAAGGAACTCGCCGAGTACCTCGGGCATGCCGATCCGGGCTTCACTCTGCGGACCTACGCGCACCTGATGCCCGGCTCGCACGACCGCGCCCGGCGGGCCGTCGACCACCGGCTGTTCCGCCCCCGCGCCGTGTCTGACGGAACAGCGACGGAACAGGGGGTCGGTGCGCGGCGCTCGCCGGCGGGGCGGAATCACTGAACCTGCAGGCCGGTGACGGCGCGGCCGATAAGGAGGCGCTGGATTTCGGACGTGCCCTCGAAGATGGTGTAGATCTTGGCGTCGCGGTGGAAGCGTTCGACGGGGTGGTCGCGGGTGTAGCCGGCGCCGCCGAGAATCTGGATGGCCTGTTCGGTGACCCACACCGCGCTCTCGCCGGCGACGAGTTTGGACATCGAGCCCTCCGCGTGGTCGAAGGGGCGGCCGTTGCGGGCCATCCAGGCGGCGCGCCAGGTCATCAGGCGGGCGATGTCCACGCGCGTCGCCATCTCGGCGAGCAGGAAGGCGACGGCCTGGTTCTGGCCGATCTTGCGGCCGAACTGCTCGCGCTCGCGGGCGTAGTCGCGGGCGTATTCGTAGGCGGCGCGCGCGATGCCGACGGCCATGGCGGCGACGGTGGGCCTGGTGGTCTCGAAGGTGCGCATGGCGGCCTGCTCGCCGCTGCGGCCGCCCTCGCGGACGCGGGCCAGGCGGGCGTCGAGCTTCTCCTTGCCGCCCAGCAGGCAGCGGCCCGGCACGCGCACGTCGGAAAGGACGACCTCGGCGGTGTGGGAGGCGCGGATGCCGTGCTTCCTGAACTTCTGCCCCTGCGACAACCCCGGGGTGCCGGGCGGGACGACGAAGGACGCCTGGCCGCGGGTGCGCAGGTCAGGGTCGACGGAGGCCACGATGACGTGGACATCGGCGATGCCGCCGTTGGTGGCCCAGGTCTTGACGCCGTTGAGCACCCACTCATCCTTGGCCTGGTCGTACACGGCGCGGGTGCGGATGGCGCCGATGTCGGAGCCGGCGTCGGGTTCGGAGGCGCAGAAGGCGCCGAGCTTGACCTCGTCGGCGGTGCCGAACATCTGGGGCAGCCACTCCCCCATCTGCTCGGAGGTGCCGTTGGAGGCGAGCGCCGCGGCGGCCAGTCCGGTGCCGACGATGGACAGCCCGATGCCGGCGTCACCCCAGAAGATCTCCTCGAAGGCGACCGGGATGCCGAGGCCGCTCGGCTCGAACCACTGCTGGGCGAAGAAGTCGAGCGAGTACAGCCCGATCTTCGCGGCCTCCTGGATGACCGGCCAGGGGGTCTCCTCGCGCTCGTCCCATTCGGCGCCGGCGGGACGGATCACGGTGGCGGCGAAGTCGTGGACCCAGTCGCGTACCTCGCGGAGGTCCGCGCTCGGTTCCGGGCAGAAATCGCTCGCGCTCTCAGCCATCGTGACAACTCCTCAGGGCAACGGACAGGCGATCGGTGTCGCGGACGTATATTCCCACGACAGCGGGCGTTACCAACGGTAACATCCGAGCGCTGTCACCCTACCCGCATCCCGCCGCCCTGCCGGTGCGAACGGCGGCCAGGGCGGGCATGCCGAAGGACGGCCAGGGCTGGTCCGCCCCGGCCGTCCTTCGGTGGATGCGTCTTCGCGCCGCGGCGCCCGGGGCGATCCCCGTGCGCCGGGACGCCGGCGGGCGGCGGGCCCGCGCGCACGGCGCGACGCCCGCGCAGGGCGCGGGACGCCCGAAGGCCGTCCCGCGCGTCATGCCGGCCGGTCAGTCCTCGTCGGCGCTCCAGATCCAGTTGCCGTGGCCGCGGTCGCGGTACGAACCCTGGGTCTGCACGTTGAGGCGGTCGACGTGGACGCCCTTGGCGGGGTTGGTCCGCGGGTCGTCGATCTTGATGACGTCGAAGCCCCTGTTGAAGTCGCTGGCGTAGATGTAGCCGTTGTAGTAGTAGGCCGACCAGAAGCCGCCCGAGCCCTCGGCGGCGGGCCCGCGCTCGAAGTAGCCGATCTCAGCGGGGTGGGCCGAGTCGGTGAAGTCCCAGATCGAGGCGCCGCCCTGGTACCACGCCTGCACCATGATGTCACGGCCCTTGACCGGGATCAGCGAGCCGTTGTGCGCGACGCAGTTCTCGGTGTCGGCCTGGTAGCGCGGGATCTTGTAGTAGTTCTTGAAGACCAGCCGGCCCCCGACGATGTCGTAGATCGCGTCCGCGCCGCGGTTAGGGCCGACGACCGCGTTGCAGGTGGCCGCCCCGCCGCCGCCGAGCTCGTCGGTGAACACGACCTTCGTGCCGGCGTTGTTGAAGGTGGCCGAGTGCCAGAAGGCGAAGTTCGGGTCGGTCACCCGCGCGGTCACCTTGGGGTTCTCCGGGTCCCTGATGTCGAACAGCACGCCGTCGCCCATGCACGCGCCGGCCGCGATGCCCTTCTCGGCGTAGACGGTGATGTCGTGGCAGCCGCTGGTGGGGACCAGCAGGCCCGGCTGGGTCTCGTTGCCGCCGTCGGGGAACACGACGGGCGTGGCCACCACCGAGGCGGACACCGGGTCACGCAGCGGGACCTTGACGATCGAGATCTTGTCGTGCGGCGGCTGGCAGTCGGGGTAGGTCGCCGACGGGCTGTAGGAGGAGATGTACAGGTAGACGTTGCCGCGCCGCTTGTCGGGCACCAGCGTGTGGGTGTGCGACCCGCAGTTGGTCTCGACCGACTTGATGTACCTGGGGTTGGCCTTGTCGCTCACGTCGAAGATGCGGATGCCCTCCCAGGACTCCTTCACCGACGCCGGCTGCGCCGCGCTGTTGCAGGAGTCGTCCGAGCGGGAGGAGTCGACCGAGGCGAACAGCAGGTTCCCGTAGACCGACAGGTCCATCTGGGATCCCGGGCACACCACCGAGCTGACCACGGAGGCCTTCTTGGGGTTCTTGATGTCGTAGATGGAGAAGCCACCGTAGTTGCCGACGAAGGCGTAGTCGCCCTGGAAGGCGATGTCGGTGTTGATGGTGGCGGCGATGGCCGCGGGTTTCGGGACGTTCGCCACATGCTGGACGTTCGGGCTCATGACGATCTGGTCGGTGCCCGGGATGTCCGCTGCCTGGGCCGGGACCGTCGCCAGCAGCATCGCCGCGACCGAGCCCGCCAGGACGAGGAACCGGCCGGTCAGGCCGCCTCTGCGGGGGGTGGACAACACCTCAGGACCCTCCTTGGTGCTTTTTGCCAGAGGTGAACACAGTTGAGGAGATCATGTCCCAAACTCCGCGGTGTTGCCATAGTCCACTTTGTCAGCAAAATGTGCCAACATTCCGTCTTTACCCCAAACTCCGCGCTGGGTTAGGGTGCAGCCGCACAGCAGAGATCTTCAAGGAGGCCGGGTGCGCTTCGCGCTCCTCATCGCCGCCGGTGTGGTCGCGCTCACCGTGACCGGCTGCTCGGGAGGCTCCGCGACGCCGGTCGCGACCTCCACCGTCCCCGTCATCGTCCCCGGCAAGCCCGGCGAGGCGGCCAAGACTCTTCCCCCGGGAGCGACCGTCACCGCCGTCCCCTCCCCCACGGCCAACGCGGCGGACGTGGTCTTCATGCAGGACATGGTCGTCCACCACCGCCAGGCGCTCGACATGAGCGCCCTGGCCGCCACCCGCGCGGCGTCCGGGGACGTGAAGCGCATCGCGGCCCGGATATCGGACACGCAGGGACCGGAGATCAATGCGATGATCCGATGGCTCCAGCAGCAGGGCCAGCGCGTCCCCGACCACCACACGACCCACCATGACGCCATGCCCGGCATGGCCACCGAACGGCAGCTCTCCGACCTGCGGGCCGCCTCCGGCGCCGGCTTCGACCGCCTCTACCTGCAGCTGATGATCGCCCACCACATGGGCGCCGTCACCATGGCCGCCGGCGAGATGGAGAAAGGCTCGCACATCACCGTGCAGGAGCTGGCCGAGGACATCTCGGTCACCCAGACGGCCGAGATCCAGCGCATGCGCCGCATTCGCCCCGGCGGGTGAGCCCCGGCGTATCCGTGCCGTCGGGTGAGCCCCGGCGTATCCGCCGGATGTGACCCATCTCTCCGGGGCGGCCGAGGGGGCCCGGACGGCCCGCGGTTAGAGTGATCAGGTGGACCTCGCGGCTCTCGCCCTGCCCATCGTGCAGGCTCCTCTCGCCGGCGGCCCCTCGACTCCGGAGCTGGCCGCGGCGGTCTCGTCGGCCGGCGGCCTCGGGTTCCTGGCCGCCGGTTACCGCTCCTCGGACGATCTGCGTTCCGACATCGCCTCCGTGCGCGCCCGCACGGACGCGCCGTTCGGCGTCAACCTGTTCGTCCCCTCCAAGGGCGAGGTCGACCGGGCGGCCGTCGACGCCTACGCCGGGCGCCTGCGCGGCGAGTCCGAGCGGTACGGCGTGGCCCTCGGCGTGCCGGTGGACGACGACGACGGCTGGCAGGCCAAGCTCGCGGTCGTCACCGCCGAGCGGGTGCCGGTGGTGTCGTTCACCTTCGGGCTGCCCGCGCGCGAGGTGATCGACGAGGTGCGCGCCGCCGGCGCGCGGGTCATCGTGACGATCACCACTCCCGAGGAGGCGTCGGCCGCGCACGACGCCGGAGCGGACGCGCTGGCGGCCCAGGGCATCGAGGCCGGCGGCCACCGCGGCGGCTTCACCGACGACGGCGGGGACTACGGCTTGCTCGTGCTCCTGAGGCTGACCCTGCGCGCCACGCCGCTGCCCGTGATCGCCGCCGGGGGCATCGCCGACGGCGCCGGCATCGCGGCCGTCCTGACGGCGGGCGCCGTCGCCGCCCAGCTCGGCACCGCCTTCCTGCGCACCCCGGAGGCCGGCACCAGCCCCGCGCACCGCCAGGCGCTGAGCTCCTACGACCGCACGGCCGTCACCCGGGCGTTCACCGGCAGGCGGGCCCGGGGGCTGGTCAACCGCTTCCTCCAGGAGCACTCGGGCGAGGCGCCCTCGGCGTATCCGCAGGTCCATCATCTGACCGCGCCGCTGCGGGCGGCGGCGCGCAAGGCCGGCGACGCCGACGCCATCAACCTGTGGGCGGGGCAGGGCTTCCCGTTCGCCGAGGAGATCCCCGCCGCGGAGCTCGTGCGCCGGCTCGCCTCGGAGGCCGAGGAGGCCCTCAAGCGCGCCGCCCGCCGCTCCTTCGGCTGACGGCTCGCCGGTCGCGGTCCGCCGGAAGCGTCCAGGCCGGCTCGGAGGCCTCGGTCAGCGGTAGGCGTCCAGGCCGAGTTTGGCGGCGACGAGCAGGCCGCAGACGGCGGCGGCGTAGCGCAGGCTCGTCCCGGGCAGCCGGCGGGCCAGCACGGGGCCGAGCCGCCCTCCGACCAGGAATCCCGCCGCGAGCGGCAGCACGGCGGCCCACTGAACCGGTCCGAACACGGCGAACCCGATGGCGGCCACGGCGTTCGCCAGCCCGGACAGCACGTTTTTGAAGGCGTTGAGCCGGACCGGCGCCTCGCGCACCATCGACGCGAGCACGGCGAACATCAGGATTCCGCCGGCCGCCCCGAAATATCCGACGTACATGGCGACGGCGAACACCCCCGCGCGCAGCAGCCGGTTCCCTCCTCCGCCCGGCGCGTCCGCTGACCCGTCCGGCCTCGGCGGACGGAACAGCAGCAGTGACGCGGCGGCGATCAGGCAGGGGGCGATCATCTCGAACATCCGGGACGGCGTCACCAGCAGCAGCGCCGCGCCAACGACCCCGCCTGCCATCGACATGGTCCCGAGCGGGAGCAGCCGCCCGCTCTGACCGGCGAGTTCGGGCCGCGACCCGGCCGCCGCGCCGAGAGCGGTGAACACCAGCGAGACGGTGTTGGTGACGTTGGCGCTCAGCGGCGACAGCCCGAACGCCAGCAGGGCCGGGTAGGAGACGATCGACGCCAGGCTCACCACCGTGCTCACCAGACCGGCCGCCACTCCGACCGTCACCAGCCCCAGCGCGTCCGTGATCGTCACGGCCACCACCCAACCACGGCCGGCGTGACCCTCGACCGCCACCCCCACCTCCTCGGCCTCCGCTTCGCCGGGTCCTCGGCTCCTCGGCTCCTCGATGGCCCGGGCCGGTGACCGGCGAGACCGGACGGCGCGGGCCAGGTGCGCCGGCGTGAGGTCCGGCGCGGCGCCGGGCGCGGTGTCCAGTGCAGATTGTGGCAGGAAACGGTCAGCCGACGGCAGCTTACTGCCTTTCATTTCTCTGTTCCGCGGCCCGGAGAAAGCGCAGAGTTGGTGGTGCGAGAACAAATCCCCAGACCACGGAAAAGGAACCGGAAATGCAGAGCCAGACTCCCTTCCCCGCGAGCGGCGCACCCGCTGCGGCCGCCCCGCACGGGCGCGTCCGTCGCCTCGCCGCACCCGTCCGAACGCTCGCCGCGGCGGGAACCACCTGGGACTGAAGGGAGGAACGGCCATGCTCGTCGTGCTGACGATGCGCCCGGCCCGAGGGCGCAAGATGGACGCGAACGTCGACGGGAAACGACTGCTGGCGCTGCTGCCGAAACAATGGGAAAAGGAGTTCAAACAGGCCGCCGGTTTCGTCGCCATTCGCATCGAGACCGATGAGAACATCAGGTCCGCGCAGATCCACGCGCAGGTGGTGTCGGTGCTCACCAATCCCGAACTCGGCCCCTGGCGGCTGGTCTCCTACGAGACGCTGCTCCGCGACCACCGCCCGCCCCGGGCGACCGTACCGGTGGCGCCGGCCCGAAGGGCGGACCAGCGTTCCCAGTGGAACTGACCGCGGCCCGCGGGGCCCCACGACCTCACCGGCCACCGGAGACGGTGCGCGGCGACCCGGCCGAAAGGAGGCGGCCACGCGGCGAAAAGCTCCGTTGAAGCCCACGATCAGGAACAGGAGAAGCACCGGCGACTGACGGATCCGACGGAAAGTGAGGGACGAACCGGACGGGCGGCGCACGACCAGGAACGGAGGCACGACCGGACGACGAAGGACGAGACAGATCATCCGCGGGCATCGACCGATCCCCGCACATACGACCAGAGCATTGGAGGTGGTTCGCAGAGCCGGCGACACGGCCATGAGATGAAGGCCGGAAGCCCAAGGCCGGTCCGCCGGGAGGAGATCACATCGCGCGCACGAGGTTCACCCCGCACAGCGAACGTCAGGTCGCGACCACAGGCGGCGTCACAGGCGCAAGATCGGATTGCCCGGGCGCATGAACTCACATGGTCGGCACGAGAACGTCGCGAGCGGAAGCCGAGTCGCGAACACACGAGAAGGTCCGGCGGATCACGAACGACAGGAGGCGGGAACAAGCGCGAGGTCATCACATATGCGAGGTGAACCTGGGAGCCACAACGTCAAACCTTCCCCCGAGCAGGTCCCCGGCATGAAATGCATCGGCACACGAGATCAGAACGGGAGACACAACGCCGGACTTTCTTCATCCGAGCAGGTCGCCGACATGAGAACGGATCGCGCACGCGGAATCGGACAGGGAGATGGAACGTCAGGATTCGATCATCTGAGCAGGTCGCCGACATGAGATCAGGAACGCACACGTGAGATCACCCTGAGAGGTACGAGGTCAGGTTTCGATCACCCCGGCGGTTGGCCGGCATGAGGTCGGATTGCGAGCAGGAGTGACGGCGAAAGGAGCATTCGCGAGGTGGGCCCCGGCGCCGCCCTGGCAGGTCCAGCGGCGATCGCCGGGGCCCGGGCAGACCGACCCGCGCGCTCGGACCAGAAGCGCTTCCCCCTTACGACGAATGTGATGGATGACAATGATCTTCGCGGTTATCGATGAGAACCACCGTCGAGCGGGGAACCTCCTCGCTTCTCGCGACCGGCGCGCCGGACGGGCGTGGAGCGCTCGTCCGTGGGCGCCGCATGACGCGCGGCGACGTCACGGCCGGCATCCTCGGCTGTGCGGGAGGCGTCCCCGCCTCTGGACGGGCCACGCGCGAGGCCGCGGCCACAGTGGACGGCTCTTCGCCCGCCCCGGGCGCGTCCGCGGCCGCGTCCTGCGACTGCTGGGGCGGCGCACGAGAGTTCGTATCCCGCGACCGCGCGGCCGGCGCTCACGACCACGGGGAGGGCCCGGACGGCCGCCGCGGGCGGCGCGAGCACGACGGGGATGGCAAGCCGGCATGCCCGGTGAAGCCGGGTGAGCCGAGCGAGCAAGAGGAGCGGAGTGAGCGAGGTCTTCTGTGAACGTACACAGAGGGAGCTGCCCGCCAGAAGCCCGTCAGGCCGCTGACGTCGTGGTTAGCGAGGGCGCTGACCTGACCGTTTCCGGACGTCTTCCCAAGCCCGTCGGGGCACATTACCGTGCACGTTCACAGAATCGTCCTTTCCCTGACGGAGGACCTATGAGAAGGACGTTGGCGGCGGTGTCGTGCGGCGGCGCGCTGCTGTTCCCGATGGTGGCGGTGACGCCGGCGCGGGCCGCGACGACGGTGACGAACGGGGGGTTCGAGTCCTCCGGCACCGGGGTGGCGAGCCCCCCGGGATGGACGACGTCCGGCACGGCGTCCGCCGACTACACCGAGACCGGCGGGCGTTCCGGCTCCTACCGGCTCACCCACTGGTCGTCGTCGGCGTACACGGTGAAGACGTCGCAGACGCTCACCGGCCTGGCCGCCGGCCCCTACACGCTCAGTCTGTACGTCAAGAACGGCGGCGGGCAGGGGTCGGTGTACGCGGGCCTGGAGAACTGCGGCGGTCCGGCCGCGCAGACGGCGCTGCCGGTGACCGCCGACTGGCTGAAGGTCGTCGTGTCGGCGAACGTCTCCGGCGGTTCCTGCACGATCAGCCTGTACTCCAGCGCCTCGGCCGGGAACTGGGCCAGTTTCGACGACGTCTCGTTCGCGGCGGGCGCGAGCAACCTGTCCATCAAGGGGGCGGACGTCTCGACGCTGGCCAAGTCCGAGGCGTACGGCGGCGTCTACTACGGGTCCGACGGCGCCAGGCGGGACGCACTGTCGGTGCTGAGGTCCTCTGGCGCGAACTACGCGCGGCTGAAGGTCTGGGTGCGCCCGGCGGACGGCTACAACGACAAGGCGCACGTGCTGGCCATGGCGCGGCGGGTGAAGGCCCTGGGCATGGGCCTGCTCGTGGACTTCCACTACTCCGACCGCTGGGCCGACCCCGGCACGCAGACCAAGCCCGCGTCGTGGGCCTCACTGCCGTTCGACCAGCTCAGGCAGGCCGTGTACGACCACACCTACGACGTGCTGAACGCGTTGAAGGCACAGGGCACGACGGCCGACATGGCGCAGATCGGCAACGAGATCAACGACGGCATGCTGTGGGAGGACGGCCGGGCCTCGGCGAACTTCGGCAGGCTCGCCCAGCTGCTCAACGCCGGGTCGGACGCGGTCAAGGCCGTGTCGTCGTCGACGAAGGTGGTCGTCCACCTGGCCGAGGGCGGCAACAACTCGCTCTTCCGCTGGTTCTTCGACAACGCCAGGAACAACGGCGTGCGCTACGACGTCATCGGCGCCTCCTACTATTCGTACTGGCACGGCACGCTCGCCTCCATGCAGGCCAACCTCCTCGACATCAGGTCCAGGTACGGCAAGCCGGTGTTCCTCGCCGAGACGGCCTACCCCTTCACGACGGGCAACGACGACGGCGAGCCCAACATCATCACGACCGCCACCCCCTACACCGGCTACCCGGCGACGCAGGCGGGCCAGGCGGCCATGTTCCGCGACGTGCTGAGCACGGCGCAGGCGGCGGGCGCGCTCGGCGCCTTCTACTGGGAGCCGACCTGGACGGCCGTCACGGGCAACGGCTGGGACCCCGAGAACCCCGGCTCGGGCAACGGCTGGGACAACCAGGCCCTGTTCGACTTCAACAACCGGCCGACCGCCGCCATGGCCCAGTTCGCCCATCCCTGACCCGGCCGCGCCGCCAGAACCCCGATTCGTCGAGCCGCCGCCGGCGGGAGCCCATGAGGCCCCGCCGGCGGCGGCTCGCGCCGTTTCTGGGTGCTACAGTCATGAACATGCGTTCATGAACGCTCGTTCATGACGGAGCGCCGGGAGCGCAGGAGCTTCCGCGCCGAGGGAAGGAACGTACGCCGATGACCTCGATCGTCAACACCGCGCAGGCCGAGGCGTGGAACGGGTACGAGGGCTCACACTGGGCCGACAACCACGACCGCTACGACGCCGTCAACAACGGCTTCAACGACCATCTGCTCCGTGCGGCCGCCATCGGTGAGCACGACCAGGTGCTGGACGTCGGCTGCGGCAACGGCCGGCTGACCCGGCTGGCCGCGCGGCACGCCCCGCTGGGCGCGGCCACGGGGCTTGACCTGTCGGCGCCGATGCTCAGGCGGGCACGAGCGCTCGCCGACGCCGAAGGCGTGCGGAACCTCACCTTCGAGCAGGGGGACGCCCAGGTGCACCCCTTCCCCGAAGGCGCCTACGACGTGGCCATCAGCCGGTTCGGCGTCATGTTCTTCGCCGACCCGGTGGCGGCCTTCACCAACATCGGCCGCGCACTGCGCCCGGGCGGGCGCGTCGCCTTCCTCGCCCTGCAGACGATGGACCGGAACGACCTCGGCCGGGTCTTCGCCGGGCTGCGGGCTCTGCTCCCCCCGACCGCCGCCGTCGAGGAGGCCCACGGCCCGGGGCCCTACTCGCTCGCCGACCCGGCGCGGGTGCGGCAGATCTTCACCGCCGCAGGCTTCTCCGACGTCGCCTGCACGCCCGTCGAGGCTCCCCAGGTCTGGGGACGCGACACCGAGGACGCGGCCGCGTTCCTCGGCGGCTGGGGCCCTGTGCACCATTGGCTCGGCCAGGTGGACGCCGCGGCGGCGGCCAAGGTACGCCGGGCGCTCACCGAGGCGCTGGCCCCCTTCGAGCAGGACGGAGCCGTCCGCCTCAACGGCGCCGCCCTGCTCATCACCGCCCTCCGCCCCTGACCCGGCCCGGATCCGACACCCCGCGCCGCCCCCGATCACCGGCGGGGGCGGCGGTCAATACGATGTGGCGTGATGTCTCCGAGAAAAGCGGCCGTGCTGCGTGACCGCGGCGGGCAGAGCCTGCGCGACCACCTGATCGCCACCGCCGAACGCCTGATCGCCGAGGGCGGCACCGCAGGCCTCACCGTGCGCGCCATCGCCCGGGAGGCGCGGGTCGCCGACGGCGTGCTGTACAACCACTTCGCCGACAAGGAAGAGCTGCTCGCGCTCGGCCTGCACGCGCACGTCCGCAGCGTCGAGAAGGCGCTGGGCGAACCGCCGCGCACGGCCGGTGAGGGCACGGTGGCCGCGAACCTGCGCGCCTACATCGCCTACAGCCTGGCGCTGCACATCGCGATCATGCCCGCCTTCGCCGGGCTGCTGGGCCGGCCTCAGGTGCTGGCGAATTTCGAGCGGCTGTCCAACCCGATGGCCGGCGGGCGCGGCCTGCGCTCCGACCTGGCCGGCTATCTGCGCGCCGAACAGCGCCTCGGCCGCCTGTCCCCCGGCGCCGACGTGGACGCCGCCGCCACGATGATCATCGGCGCGTGCCATGACCTGGTCCTCCCGCGCCTGTTCACCGGCGCGCCGGCGACGCCTGTCCCCGACGATCTCATCGACGCCCTCGTCACGACCATCATGCACGGCATCATCCCCACCCCCGGCCGCCCCTCACCACCCGACGCCACGACCAAGGACGGCGAGCGCGACAACGAAGCGACGTGACTCCTGGGCTCCGCGCGTAGAGGGTGGTGGGTCAGGCCGCGAATACGGCTGACTTCAGAAATCGTGGTCCGCGACTTCACTCGCCACGGGCTCTTGCAGATCGCGAGTAGTAATGGGCGAAGCCGGCGATCGATGCGGTGAGCGATCGAAGGGACTGCGCACCAGGGACTGTCCGCGCGAGGGCCGCCGAGGGAGGCGGCGAGGGTCGCCTTAAGAAAAACTGCGCCGAAGGCACCTTTTGTCCTGGCACGCGCCCCATTACGCATGGTCGGGGCCGCGGTTCATGGGGGTGTTGGGCGGCAGGTGAGGAGGTTGGGGAGGTGGGAGGCGGCGTATTCGGGGATCTCGGCCATCGGGGGGCGTTCGGGGGCGGCGACGTCGCGGTCGATCGGCAGGTGGCCGGCCTCGCCGCGGCGGAACTGGGTCAGCCCGGAGGCGGGGACGTGCATGGGCACGATCTTGCGCTGGCGTTCCAGGCGCGCCCACGCCGTGTGCATGATCTGCCCGGCCATGACGCCCAGGGCCTCGGTGGACTGGTGGGAGTGCACCCGCCGTCCGAGGTCCACCTGGGCGAGCGCGTCCAGGCCGGCGTACTCCAGCAGGTCGACGAGCAGGCCGAGTTCCACGCCGTACCCGGTCGCGAACGGCACGCGTTCCAGCACCTCGCGGCGACCTGCGTACTCCCCGGCGAGCGGCTGGACGAAGCCGGCGAGCAGCGGCCAGTGCAGGTTCAGCATAGGGCGGGCGACCAGCTCGGTGACGCGCCCGCCGCCGCTCTGCGCCTCGCGCAGCGGCCGGTCGTAGCACCCCTTGACGTACACCACGGACGGGTCGGCGAGCAGGGGACCGAGCAGGCCGGTGACGAAGCCGGTGCCGAACTCGCGCAGGTCGGCGTCGATGAACACCAGCAGGTCACCAGAGGTGACGGCCAATGACTTCCACAGCACGTCGCCCTTGCCGTCCATCGGCGCCACGGCGGGCAGGATCTCGTCCTGGGCGAAGACCTTGGCCCCCGCCTGCACGGCGCGGGCGGCGGTGTCGTCGGTGGAGCGCGAGTCGATGACGACGAGCTCGTCGACGAGCGGGACGTCCTCCACCAGGTCGCGGCGGATCGCCGAGACGATCTCGCCGACGGTGGCGGCCTCGTTCCTGGCCGGGAGGACGACGCTGATCCTGGTGTCGCCCTTCGCGGCGATCAGGTCGCCGACCGGCCAGTCGGCCGATGCCGTCGTGCGGTCGCGCAGCCACGTCTTCACCTCAGGCAGCACGCGATCCCCCCGTCGCCTCCCATCACCTGACGTATCACTTTAAGCGGCGCGATCGCCTCCTTTGGCGGCGCGGCCGTACCGGCGCCGCCGGGTCAGGGGCCGGCGTGGCGCTCGAGGAAGGAGTAGACGTCGGCCTCGTCCACGCCGGGGAACGAGCCCGGGGGCAGGGCCGCCAGCACGTGGGAGTTGGCCCGCGCCGAGGGCCAGGCGTAGCCGTCCCAGCGCTGGGTCAGCTCGGCCGGCGGGCGGCGGCAGCATTCTCCGGACGGGCAGTTCGACTTGGTCCTGTTGGTGGTCTCCCGCCCCCGGAACCAGCGGGACTCGCGGTAGGGCACGCCGAGCGTGATGGCGAAGTCGCGCTCGCGCGAGGGGTCGACGTGGGCGATGCAGAAGTAGGTGCCGGTGGGCGAGTCGGAGTACTGGTGGTACACCGAGAAGCGATCGGGTGACAGGAAGACCTGGCGCCCGGACCAGCGCAGGCACATCCGCTGCCCCTCTATGGCGCCCTGCTCGTCGGCGGGGAAGACGATGCCGTCGTTCTCGTAGGCCTTGTAGATGATGCCGCCCGCGTCGTTGCGGACGAAGTGGCACGCCAGGTCCAGGTGGTGGGTCGCCAGGTTGGTGAAGCGGTGCGCGGCCATCTCGTAGGAGACGGCGAACACGTCCCGCAGGTCCTCCACCGACAGCGCGCGGTCGCGCTTGGCCTCCCGCAGGTAGGGGACGGCGGCCGTCTCGGGCACCAGGACGGCGGCGGCGAAGTAGTTGGCCTCGGTGCGCTGGCGCAGGAAGTCGGCGAAGTCGCGGGGCTTGTGGTGGCCGAGCGCGAGGTGGCCGAGGGTCTGCAGCAGGATCGTGCGCGGAGTGTGCATGCCGAGCTGCTCGTGCTGGACGTAGATGCGCCGGTTGCGCAGGTCGGTGATCGACCGCACCGAGCGGGGAAGGTCCTGTGCGGTCCGCACGGTGAAGCCGAAGTGGGTCACCAGCGCCTGTACCGTGCCCTGGGACAGCGCGCCGGTGCGGTAGCCCACGGCGGCCAGCGCCTCGGCCGCGGCGGTCTCGATCTCGGCGAAGTAGTTGCCCTGCTCGCGCTGCTTGCGTCGCAGCTCGGCGTTGGCCGCCCTGGCCTCCTCGGGGGTGGCGGTGCCCTTGGCCTCGCGCGAGCGCAGCTCCTCGTACAGCCCGACGATGTGCTCGAGGACGTCGCTCGGCACCCGGGCGGAGACCTTCAGCCGGGGCAGGCCGATCGAGGCGTAGACGGGGTCGCGCTGCGCCTCCTCCAGGGCGATCTCGAGCTGCGCGCGGCGACTCGGGGCCTGGCGGCGCAGCAGTTCCTCGACCGGGACGCCGAGCGCGACGGCGAGCGACTTCAGCAGCGACAGCTTGGGCTCGCGCTTGCCGTTCTCCAGCAAAGAGAGCTGGCTCGGGGCGCGGCCGACGCGTTCGCCGAGCTCCGACAGGGTGAGCCCGCGCTGCTTGCGCAGGTGCTTCAGCCGCTGGCCGAACGCGAGGAGGTCGAGCTCCTGCGTCAAAGACAGCGGTTCTTCTCCCACCAAAGACGCCATAGCACGATCCTAAACGCAAATTCCACCGTTCTTCCAGCCTTACCCGGGTACCTGGGCCGCTCGCGCCGCGGCCGTGCGCTCCTGTCCCGTCCGCGCCGCCACCCGACCGCTCCCGCGCGGGCCGGCGGCGGACCCGGCGACCGCGACAGTGATCCAAACCGGATGGATTGGTCTAGTCCATAGTGAAAACTATGCGTTTCTTGCCACGTGAATACTGCCGAGTATTCATCAGACCCGAAAATTCTGACAGCTTTCACGCGATCACTCTTGTTCCGGAGGTTCGAACCATCGCAGACTCGAACCAAGCCCCCAGAGGACGCCGAAGGAGTCAAAATGGAAGATCGCCTCAAGGGAGCTGCAGATGAGCTGCGGCGCGACTGGGAGAGCGACCCGCGCTGGAAGGACGTCGAGCGGACCTACACGGCCGAGGACGTCGTCCGCCTGCGCGGCACCGTGCAGGAGGAGCACACTCTCGCCCGTCTCGGCGCCGAGCGGCTGTGGTCACTCCTGCGGACCGACGAGTACGTGCACGCTCTGGGAGCCCTGACCGGCAACCAGGCCGTGCAGCAGGTCAAGGCGGGCCTGAAGGCCATCTACCTGTCCGGCTGGCAGGTCGCGGCGGACGCCAACCTCGGCGGCCAGACCTACCCCGACCAGAGCCTGTACCCGGCCAACTCGGTGCCCGCCGTGGTGCGCCGGATCAACAACGCGCTGATGCGCGCCGACCAGATCACCTGGTCGGAGGGCGAGACCGGTGCTCCGCACTGGATGGCCCCCATCGTCGCCGACGCCGAGGCCGGCTTCGGCGGCGTCCTCAACGCCTTCGAGTTGATGAAGGGCATGATCGCCGCGGGCGCGGCGGGCGTGCACTGGGAGGACCAGCTCGCCTCGGAGAAGAAGTGCGGCCACCTCGGCGGCAAGGTGCTGATCCCGACCGGCCAGCACATCAAGACCCTCAACGCGGCCCGCCTCGCGGCGGACGTCTGCGACGTGCCGACCCTGATCATCGCGCGGACCGACGCCCAGGCCGCGACGCTCCTGACCAGCGACGTCGACGCCCGGGACCAGGCGTTCACCACCGGCGAGCGCACTCCCGAGGGCTTCTACCGCGTGCGCAACGGCGTGGACGCCTGCATCGCCCGCGGCCTGGCCTACGCCCCGTACTCCGACCTGCTGTGGATGGAGACCTCCACACCCGACCTGGACGTGGCGCGGCGCTTCGCGGAGGCGATCAAGGACCGCTTCCCCGACCAGATGCTCGCCTACAACTGCTCGCCGTCGTTCAACTGGAAGCAGCACCTGGACGACTCGACCATCGCCAAGTTCCAGCGCGAGCTCGGCCACATGGGCTACCGGTTCCAGTTCATCACCCTGGCGGGCTTCCACTCGCTGAACTACTCGATGTACCACCTCGCGCGCGGCTACGCCGAGGAGGGCATGCCCGCCTACGTCGAGCTGCAGGAGGCGGAGTTCGCCGCCGAGCGCCAGGGCTACACCGCGACGCGCCACCAGCGCGAGGTGGGCACCGGTTACTTCGACCTGGTCAGCACCGCCGTCGCACCGGACTCCTCGACGGTGGCACTCAAGGGCTCGACCGAGGCCGAGCAGTTCGCCCGCCCGCACTAGGTTCGGGCGGCACGGGGCGGTCAGGCCGGCAGGGCGGCACGGGGCGGTCAGGCCGAGGGGGAGGAGTCGCTGAGGGTGGGAGTGGGCTGCGGCGGCGTCGGCTCCGGCGACTCGCCGTCCCCCCACTCCGGGACCTGGCTGATGCTGATCGTCGGCTTGGGGCTCTTGGTGGGCTTCGGATCGCCGGTGCCGCCGGGTGGACGCGGGCTGGGCGGGCACGGCTTCTCCTTGCCGCGCTTGTTCCGGCACGGCTGAGGCTCGTCGGGCACCTGGGGCCGGGGCGTCGTGCGCTTGGGGGACGGCGACGGCGGCGGCGAAGGGACGGGAGTCTGCCAGGTGGCCGTCGGCGCCCCCTCCGGCCCCTCGGTGCGGCGCGCCGACGGCGACCCCGGCGGGTTCGGCGTGGTGGTGAACGCCGGCGGGCGCCCGGGGGCGGTGGCGGCACCGGACGGGGACCCGTAGCCGGTGCCGCGCACGATGGGCCCCGAGGTGTCCAGCACCTCGACCGGAACGCGCGACCCCTGGATCGGCACGGCGACCGGCACCCTGCCGGGGCGGTTCGCGCTCTCGTCGATGCGGGTCGCGCCGGTGCTCGCCGCCACGACGGTCACCGCGGCGATCGACACCGTGGCGAGCGCGGCGAAGCCGGCGTGGGAGGCGTGCCCGCGCCGGGCCGCCGCCCGCCGCGCCGCCCGCGCGCCCGTGGTGGGCGCGCCGTCCTGCCGCTCGTCCTCACCGGCGCCGGCGAGCTTGAGGTGCCGCGCGCCCATCGGGTACGGGACGGGCGCCCAGATTTCCTCCAGCACGGCGGTCACGGCCTCACGGCGGTCCCAGGAACGGTCGACTCCCCCGGCGTCCAGCAGCCATCCGAGCAGCGCCGCGGCCTCGGGCCGGTCGCCGGGCTCCTTGGCCAGCGCGGCTGAGACCGGGTCCCACAGCAGCTTGGGCACCGAGGACAGCCGGGGCTGCTCGACCAGGATGCGCCGCGTGAGCACGTCGGCCTCGCCGCCCCCGAACGGGTGGTGGCCGGTCGCGGCGTAGGCGACCAGGCAGCCCCAGGCGAACACGTCGGAGGCGGGGATCGCCGGGCCGCCGGTGAGGCGCTCGGGCGCCACCCAGCCGGGGCTGCCCATGACCTGCCCGGCCTGCGTGTGCGCGACGGCGGCGTCGAGGTCCCTGGCGATGCCGAAGTCGATGATCCGCGGCCCCCTGGGAGAGAGCAGCACGTTGCCGGGCTTGAGGTCGCGGTGGACGAAGCCGGCCTCGTGGATGGCCACCAGCGCGGCCGCGGCCCCGAGGGCGACGCCGTAGGCGAGGTCGGGCGTGAGCGGCCCCCGCACGGCGACCACCTGGGACAGGGACGGGCCGGGGATGTACTCGGTCACCAGGTAGGGCCGGTCGCGGTCGGTGCCGTCCTCCTCGACGGCGGCGGTGCAGAACGGCACCACGCGGCGGGAGAACTCGACCTCCTCGGCGAAGCGCGCGCGCAGCGTCGGGTCGCCGAGATGGACCGAATGCGGGGTCTTGAGCGCCACCAGGCCGCCCTCGGGCCGCTCGGCGAGGTAGACCACGCCCATGCCACCGGCGCCGAGCCTGCCGAGCAGGAGGTAGCGCCCGATGATGACCGGGTCTCCCACCGTCAGCGGCCGAACGCCTGGAGGCGTCCCGCTCGGGACGCCTGCTCCGCCACGTGCCATCCGGAGATGACCTCCCTTCGGGGGTACGGCACAGGCCACTGTGTCTCCCCGTGAGGACATCTGGCGTGAACTAGTTGAAAGCGGCATGAGAGGTAAGGTGACTGATCCCTGCAGGTAAGGAAGCGGTGTGCCGCCTGTGACGGCAGGGACCGCTGTGAGCTGCCGACTTCCCGGGACGCCCCCTCTCACAGGGCTCCCTGACGGCCGGTCGGACCCGGTCGTGCGGGTCGGCCGACGACACGGGAAACCCGGCCTCTCGGCCGTGCGAGACCTCGGCGCCGCCGTTTCCGGCAGCGCGGAAACCCGGTGCATCTACGGAAGCGGAACCGGCGACCTTGCGGCGCGGGAACCGGCGACCCTGCGGCACCGGAACCGGCGCCCGCGTTCAGGCGGCGGCGGTGGACCCGGGGCCCTCAGGCACGCCGGCCCCGGCCACCGCGGCCCCGGCCACCGCGGACCCGACAGCCGTGGACCCGACAGCCGCCGACCCGACAGCCGCCGACCCGACAGCCGCCGACCCGACAGCCGCCGACCCGACAGCCGCCGACCCGACGGCCGTGGACCCGACGGCCGTGGCGCCGACGGCCGTGGCGCCGGACGGCTCGCTCGCGCCGGAGGCGGCGACGGCGTCCAGGAACCGCCCGATGTGGCGGAAGACCATCTGCGCCTCCGGGACGACGTCCGCCAGCATCGCGAACACGTGCGGCATGCGGCGCCACTCCTCGTAGGTCACCTTCACCCCGTCCCGGCGCGCCTGGAGGGCGACGCGGCGGTCCTCGTCGCGCAGCACCTCGGTGGACCCGGTCACGACCATCATGGGCGGCAGGCCGGTGTAGTCCCCGTACACGGGCGAGACCAGCGGGTCATGGCAGTCCAGGCCCGCGGTCCAGCGGCGCGCGAGCCAGTCGACCCGGCCGGCGGACAGCATCGGGTCGGCCCAGCGGTTGGCCCTGCGCCGCACGTCCGACAGGTCGGCCCACGGCGACAGGCAGATCGCGGCGCCGGGCAGCGGCATGCCGCGGTCGCGCAGCGCGAGCAGCGTGGCCAGGGTGAGGTGCCCGCCGGCGGAGTCGCCGGCGACGATGACGTCCTGCGGGGCGAAGCCGCGGTCGAGCAGGCCCTGGTAGGCGTCCAGGGCGTCGGCCAGCGACTCCGGCAGCGAGTGGATCGGCCCCTGGCGGTAGTCGAGGGCGAAGACCGGACGGCGCGCGACCGCCGACAGGCGCCAGGTGATCGGGCGGTGCGTCGCCGGGGAGCAGAAGAAATAGGCGCCGCCGTGGAAGTAGAGCACCACCTTGCTCTCGTCCAGGTCGTCGCCGGCCCGCACCCACTCGGAGCCGCAGGGCTCCCCGTCCACCTTGTCGATCGTCACATGGCCCGGCACCGGGAGCGGCAGCCGCTGGCTCAGCTCGACGACCCGCGAGACGCAGCTGATGCCCAGGCCGTGCCTGACCAGAAGCGCCGACAGGGGTTTGGTGGTCCCGCGCATCAGCGTGTTGAACAGTGCGGCCCGCCAGCTGACGGGGTACGCGGGCTGGATGTCTACGTCGATCTCCCGAGACATCACGAACCTCCACCGGGCGATACCAATCCGAACGCCGTTCTATGCCGACGCGTATACCCCGGTTTACATGACGTTTACACGGTACGTCGAGAGGCAAGCGGAAGATTTGACCTGGTAGGGGGCCATAAGGGCTTCAGGTGAGGTTCTGCCGGATCTCTCCGAGGAAGCGCAGGAACTGCTCGCGCTCCGCCGCGTCGAGGGTGCGCAGGGCGCGCTCGCTCAGCCGCGTCATCTCCTCGTCGATCACGCCCTCGAGCTCGCGGCCGCGGTCGGTCAGCAGCAGCCGCACGAGGCGCGCGTCGGTCGGATGCGGCTCGCGGCGCAGCAGGCCGGCGGCCTCCATGCGGGTGGCCGCACGGGTGACGGTGGGCGTGGACAGCTCCAGCAGCCGGGCGATCTCGCCGGGGGCCATGCCGTCGTTCTCCCACAGGCATCGCAGGATGAACTGCTGGCCCGAGCGCACGCCATGGCGGTTGTAGGCGGCCTCGGACGCCAGCGCCATCGCCCGCTTGGCCGTCCAGAACGCGGTCTGGAAGTCGGTGGCCACCTCTCCCCTCCTGCCGATCGTGCCGGGATCTCCCGCAACGTACCAGGAAGGCTTGACGGTCTTTCGTTAGCTGACTAACGTAATCCGCTGCCCGGCTAACGTTAGTCGGCTCACGTTCACCGCGGGCGTCCGCCGCCCACGTGCGAAAGGCACCCTATGACCGACCATCCGCGGGTGAGCTTCGGCCTCAAGACCGTCCCCGCGCATACCACCTACGACGACATCCTGCGGGTATGGCAGGAGGCCGACGCCATCCCCCTCATCGAGCACGCCTGGCTGTGGGACCACATGCTGCCGCTGTTCGGCGACCCCGGCGGCCCGATCTACGAGGGGTGGACGCTGCTCGCCGCCCTGGCCGCCCGCACCGAGCGGCTGCGCCTCGGGCTGATGGTCACCAGCAACCTCACCCGCCCGCCGGCCGTGCTCGCCAAGATCGCCGCGACCGTGGACGTGATCTCCGGCGGCCGCCTGGTCCTCGGCATCGGCGTCGGCGGCACCCACCAGCCCGGCGACATCTCCGTGCCCCGCGAGTACGACGCCTACGGCCTGACCGCCGTCTCCCCCGCGGAGGGCGTCGCCCGGCTGGCGGAGTCCTGCACGATCATCCGGCGCATGTGGACCGAGGACGTCTTCGACTTCGAGGGGCGCCACTACCGGCTCAAGGGCACCCGCTGCGCGCCCAAGCCGGTGCAGCGGCCCGGCCCGCCCATCATGATCGGCGGCTGGGGAAGCCGGACGCTGCGCGTCGTGGCCGAGCACGCCGACATCTGGAACATCCCCGCCCATCCGCACAACACCGTCGCCTACGTCAAGAAGCGCGGCGCCGTCCTGGACGAGCACTGCGCCGCCATCGGGCGCGACCCGGCAGAGATCATCCGGTCGGCCCAGATGGTGGCCGACTACGACGACCCGGCCGCCACGCGGGGCACGGCCCTGGAGCTCATCGACGCCGGCGTCACCCACATCGCCCTCGGCCTGCGCACTCCCTACCCCCAGGGCGTCGCCCACTGGGCCACCGACCACGTCATCGCCCCCGTACTTGCCCAGACCGCTCACTCTTGAGCCCTGGGGGCGACCGGGCCGGGAAGGCCTGTCATCGGCGGACCAGGGACGGGCTGCACCTCTACCTGGAACCGGTGACGATCAACCTGCCCCGGCCCTCGTGGCCGGGCGACCTTCGTAGACGCGGTCACGCGGTCCGGCGCGGACGGCGCGGACGGCGCGGACGGCGCGGACGGCGCGGACGGCGCGGACGGCGCGG